>DATFPH010000440.1:0-34589 GCA_035264905.1 Thermoanaerobaculia bacterium | reverse complement strand
GAACCCCTGGTCGAAGGAAGTCGTCCGCGTCTTCTCCTGGTTCAGCTGGAGGTCCAGCTCTTCCAGGAGATAGTCGGTCAACTCCAGGGCCTCGGCGGCCTGCTCCGGGCTTTTGCAGAGGATGACGAAGTCGTCGCCATAGCGCACGAGCGTCTGTCCGAACAGGGCGAGGTTTTCGTCCAGCTCGTCGAGGAACAGGTTGGCGAGCATCGGTGAAACCACCGAGCCTTGTGGAATGCCTCGCTGGAGCGGGTAGATGCGCCGGCCATCGTAGATTTCGACTCGAATCCAGCGTTCAAAAAGCTCGCGGACGTAGAGATCGAGCGGCAGCCGGGCCAGCCGGGCGAGAAGCCGCTCGTGCGAGATGTTGTCGAAGAAGCTGTCGATGTCGGCGTCCACGAGCCAGCGGAATCCCTGGCGCCGGAGCTGATCGATGCGCAGCACGGCGTCGCGCACGGAGCGGCCTTCGCGGTAGGCGTAGCTGCAGGTTTCGAATTCTGCTTCGAAGACCGGCCGGGTGACCAGGTAGACCGCCGTTTGGAGAACGCGGTCGCGGACGGCCGGAACGCAGAGAGCTCGGAGGCCCCTCACCCCCTGGCCCCCTCTCCCATCTCCTCCCTCCCGGCCGGGAGAGGGGGAAGCTTGCTGGACAGAATCGGGTAGCTCGCAGCTTCGGTTCTTCGGAATCTCGAAGCGCAGGAGCGGGTATGGGTGATACATGCGGCGGATGAGCCGGTCTTGAAGGCTGTCGAGCTCTCGTTCGAGATTGGCGGCGAATTCGCCGACCGTGACGCCGTCCGCACCGCGGCATCCGGAGTTGTCACGGACGCGCTCGAAAGCGGCATAAAGGGTGCGACGTGAGGCGATTTCGTCGAGCATAAGGGCTCCCCGGCAGTTGGCGGTTGCTCACCGACGACATCCTATCGTCTCTGTAGGACACCGGAAGCCAGAAAATTGTTGAGCGGCGCGACGGGCTCATGCCGGCGCGGCTGGGGGGCAGGCGGTTCTACAGACCGGTTCTACAGACACGGGGCACCTTCTTCGGCGACACGCCGGTTGTAGATCCCACCGCTGAAAGATATTCGCGCGAAGAGGTCTCCCGCCCCGTGATTCCCCAACTCTGACAAGGCGGTCGCCTGCCGGCCGAGCCGTTGCTCGCCAGAAAGTGCGGAGGGGGGGAGCGCCCGGCCTTGCGCTCCCCCGCGTCCGCGGTGCATCAGTTGTCAAAGAACCTGCTCGGTCATCTGGAGCGGCGGAGCCGCCCCGGTGACCTCTTCACACATTCGTTCCGACTGCTGCGTCTCCCCCCTCGCGAGAGGAGCTCTTCCCCTCAGGCGGTGAGTTTCCCACCTCACCAGGGGAGCTTCTCCCCCCGGAAGGGGAAGCTCTCACCTCGGGAGGGGAAGCTCCCACCTCGCCAGAGGAGTCTCTCCCCTCGGGAGGTGAGTCTCTCCCTCCGCCGGGGGAGCTTCTCCCCTCGGAAGGTGAATGACTCCCCTCGCGAGGGGAATGACTCCCTTCGCGAGGGGAGAGACGTGGCCGGAATTTTCAGCCACGCCGCTCGATCGCCTGAATTCTCATGTCTTCTATGTCTTAGACTCTGTTTCATCATCTTCCTCTTGACAGTCAGGCCATCTACACCGCAGTATACGCACTTTCCGGCGAGTCCGCCATTCGGAAGGTGCGGATCGTGGCCGGACGAGGGTGCAGGCCGCTGACGCGGCGCCCTCACCCCCGGCCCCTCTCCCGCGAGCGGGAGAGGGGAGCACAGCGAAGGCGGTTGCCGGGGGTTGTTTTTTGACAAGCGAAGTACCTTTTTCCATCTGGGGGGCGAATGGGGCCGCCCCCCGGATCGGCCTTTGTGTGTCCGTGGTAAAGTCATTGCCATGAAGAATGCCGTTCAGACGACCATCGACTCCGCCGGGCGGCTGGTCTTGCCTAAGACTGTTCGCGACGAAGCGGGAATCCTGCCTGGGATGCCCCTCAGGATCACGGTTCTAGAGGGGAGGATCGAAATCGAGCCCGTAGCGCGCGAAGTCCGGATCGTGCAGAGGGGCCCACTGCGGATCGCCGTACCTGTCGAGGAGGGACCACCGCTCGCGGAGGAGACCGTGCAGCGGGTACGCCGGGAGATCCGCGAGCATGGCGGTTGATCCGAAGCGCCTCGTCACCGCTCTCGACACCAACGTCATCATTGCCGGGCTCCTCTCCTGGCATGAGCATCACGCAGCGGCGTCGGCAGAGCTCATCACTCTTCTTGAGGACAAAGCCGAGATCGTGCTTCCTCTCCATGCGCTTGTGGAGGCGTATTCGGTCATGACTCGCCTGCCCCCTCCACACCGCCTCGGCTCGGACGCCGCTCTCGAGATTCTCGAGAGCTCATTCCGCGATCGAACAAACCTTGTCGGGCTCGATGGCGACGAAGGATGGGGCCTGATCGAAGAGATCAGCAGGCGGTCCATCTCCGGCGGGACGAGCTATGACGGAATGATCCTGGCCTGCGCGCGCAAAGGTGGCGCCCAGCGGTTTCTGACCTTCAACCGGCCGCATTTCGAGCGACTCGGGGCCGAAGGGATCGAAATCGTGACCCCCGATCTACCGCTTGGGCCGTCTTGAGATCCCGAAGCTTTCGGGTTCTCCTTCAATTTTTCAAAGAGCTCGGCCGGTCATGCGGTCAGCCGGACCGCGGGGCGGTAGCGGCCGAGGGCGTCGAGGGGGATGTGCTCGTAGGTTTGGAGCGGTCCGAGGGTGTTGGCCAGTTGCCCGAGCATCAGGGCGACTCCGGCCGGGACCGCGAGAAAGAGGTGCGTGCATTGGGCATCGCGGTAGGTGGCCTGCGCGGCTTTGACGGCGCGGAGGATCTTGTCGACGAGGTCGACGGCTTCTCCGGAGCTGGCGAGGCGTTGGGGGTAGGGGTAGTCGCCGGGCCGGGTGAGGTGGATCTGGGCGCGGAACCGCGGCAGATCGGGGCTGGAGGCGGCGAAGGCCGGCTCGACGTTTTGGGTGACGGAGACGAGGACCGCGAGGTCCCGGACGTCGAGGTCGAGGGAGCTGGTTTGCGCGGTGTAGCCGGAGTCTTCGGGCGGAGTGTGGAGGCTCCAGAGCTGCTCGGCGCCGCGATAGGACTGGCGCCAAGCCAGCGCTGGGCGCCGTGGGTCGACGAAGGCGCAGCCCAGCGCCACACAGGCGGCGAGGGAGGGGAATCCTTCGGCTTCCAGGCTTCTTCCGCTCGCTTGGGCCCGGATCTGGAGAGCGACGGTGCGCAGGGCGGGCAGCAGGTGCTCGTGCCAAGCTCCGGAATGGGCTTCGCGTCCGTCGAAACGGTGGCTCCAGTCGAGGCTCAGCGCGATCGTGTCCGGCTGAAAAGGGGCGGGCTCGCGCGTGAACAGGGAGAGGCGGAGCGGAGCGTCCGGCGGGAGGCTCTGGTGGATGTTTTCGAGGCGCCGTTCGAGCACCCAGGCGGCGACCTGGGCGGCTTCCTGGGCGGTGATCGGATGCGGCGAGGGGATCCGCCGGAGGTTCCACCGGTGGAGGCCCGCGGCGAAGCGGGGATCGAGGAGTTTCTCGACGTCCGGGTAGTCGAGGCCGCGGGCGAGGACGGGGACGGCGAAGAACCTCACCCCCCGGCCCCCTCTCCCATCGCCCACCCCTCCGCCGGGAGAGGGGGAGACTGGTTCGAAGCGGTCGAGGATGGCGGGGATCTCGACTTTTTGAATCATGTTGGAGCCGGCGACTTCGGGGGTAAGCCAGAGGATGGCGTTGGCGGTGGTGGGATCGTGGAGGACTTGGCGGATGGCATCTTCCGTGGGCTCCTCGGCGAGGTTCCGGATGTCCTGCCAGGTGGGGATGCCGACGTCGTGCTGGGCTTCGATGAGGAGCTTTGCGTCGGCGGCGCAGGCGCGGCGGTAGCTGAGGAAGGAGCGGCCGGTGGGGGTAGTCATGTTTTGGTGTCCTCGGTGGAGACGGGCCGCAGGCCCATGATCCGCGGACGGATTCCTTCCAGGCCTACCTGGACCTCGGCTTTGGCTTGCCGTTTTTTCTGGAGAACCGCTCGAAGATTTGGATCGAGTGTTTCGAGGAGCTCCTTGGTCTCTTTCTGAAGGGCAGTGGCATTCGGCTGACCCGGGAGGACGGCGGTCAGCTCGCCTTTGCCGGCGTCATAGCGGATGTCGGCGGGATGCCACAGATCGGCGGTGGTGGACTGGGTGGCGGAGGACGTTCTCCTGGGGCGATCGAGGAGGTCCATGCGGCCGTAGCCGGCGGCGGTCTTGGCTCCGAGGCCTTCTTCATGGAGCGCATCCTGAAGGATGTCGAGCGCCGCCGTGGCCCAGACCTTCGGGCCGGAGACAGCGAGGAGAAAGCTGCCGCGCGTGGTCAGGAAGGCCACCGGGTTGGGACTTTCGATACCCGAGGGCGCGATCGGCTCGCCTTGGTAGTACTTGGGATGGTGGACGGTCATCACGTCCAGATCGAAGGGGAGCTGATCGGCGCTTTCCGGGATCCAGAGGGCGTCGTGAAAGGTCACATAGCCGCTGGATTCCTGGTCTCCGAAGAGAACGCGGTGCGATGCCCCGGTCCCTTTCCGCCAATCCGCATCCTCCAACATCTTGTGGGCGAATGACGTGGCAAGGCCCTTGAGAGAGGAGCCGGGCAGATAGGGCACGCCGTAGGTGTGGTTCAGGGTGATGCCGGTTTCGAGAATGCTCTCCGCGCCGAGCCCGACGATCATCCGCCCTTTTACGCGGGCCTCGGCCAGGATTGTGCACGGCGGTACCTGGGCCACCTGCTCGCGCCAGCGGGCGAAGAAGGCGCGGTAGGTGCCAGGAATCTTGATGGATTGGGTCAGGCCTTCGAAATGCTCCTGGCGGTGGCCGCCCGCACCGTCGACGTTGGCGAGGCCTTTGTCGAGCCACAGGCCGGCATGGGTCGTGGGACCGGGGCGCAGATCCGCGAGTACGTTCCGGCGGCTGCTCATTTGTCGGCGTCCGTTGCCCGATCCACGCCCAGCTCAGACTGGGACAGCCGGGAGTACCACTCGGCGGAGGCGAGCGCTTCGCGAGTGAGCCAGAGGTATTGCGAGAGCTCGGCGTTGCGGACGCGCTCGCAGAGAGACGTGCCGTCTGTGATCCCTGTGTCCACCCGCCTGAGTTGCTCCGCCACGTGATTCAGGAGCGTGTCGAGGACCTCCTTTTTGCGCGAGCGGACGAAGTGAACGGCCTGGCAGAGGCCGGCGGTCCGGATCAGGACCGGCAGCTTCTGTGCCATGGAGCCGTAAAGATCTTTGTCCTTCTGGTCTGACGGGATCCCCTGGACGTGCTTGAACGCCAGGGCCGCGCGCTGCTGCTCGAGTGTCATGGCTGACCTCCCGCGATCTGGACGAGGCAGCTCCCATGGCCAATGGTCGACTTGCCGCCGAGTTGGACGAGCCCCTTGGTCAGATCGGAAACCGCCTTCAACAGCTCGTCCGCTTTCCTGTCGGAGCGGCCGTTGACAGCCTTCACGTCTGCGGCGATCACCAATCCCGCGAGAATGGTTTCGCTCGGCAAGGCTTCCTGGTACCACAAGGCGCCTTTTTCGACGGTTTTGGTGTCCTCGTTGAGGCGGATGCGGGCGCTCACCTCGGTTGCGTTGTCGAGGAGGAAGGACATGACGTCGTCGTGGACCATGCAGATGCGGGAGAGGAGAGCCGTCCGCCACTCCTCGAAGTTGCTGGAGCCTTGCGGAAATAGTGCTTTCCCGATGGCCGTGGCGAAAGCAGCGAGAGGTCCCGGAGGCTCGGCCGCTTCGACGGTGGGGGCGAAGTCGAGGTCTTCGAGCACCACTTTCTGCCGGCTTTGCGCGTTGATCGTCAACGTGTCGTTCACGAGCGTGCAGGTGTTGGTGGCCGCGGGTCCCTGCGGCAGGGGCGGCAGAGAGAGACCCGCTTCACGGGCGGTGCGCGCGAATCGCTGCAGGAGATAGCGGGAGGTGACCCAGGCATAGGTGCCGGCGACGCTCCGCACCGGGAAGAGGACGACGTGGACGTCCGAGAACTGGACGGAGCCGGCGTGATCGGACGCGCTGGTGGTTTCGGGGCCGAAGATGTCCCGCGTCAGTTGAGGATCGCGGCTGCGGGCCCGCAGCGCGCCTTTGATGGACGAAGCGGGCACGAGGGGGATTCCGGTCGGGCGCTCGCGCGCCACCGGCAGGTCGATGGCGCCGACGGATTGGCCGGTGCCGGCATGGAGCGGCGACATGGCATGGACCAGTGTGAGACGGGCTGTCATTTGCTGAGCTCCCAGAGAAAGCGGTCGATGGGGTCGGTGAATGTCTTGACCAATCCTTGCGAGGTTCGGTCGTTCATCACGGGGATCTGGGCGGCGAGGGTCTCGTCGAGCTGCCACTGCACATCAGCTTTCTCGGTACCGAAGGTGAGCACGAGATCAGAAGGAGTCTCCACAGTCAACGCAAGGGCAGCGGACTGGAACCTGTTGCCATCGGGAAGCGGACGAAGGATTAACGACGAGGGAAACCGGTCGTGGTCCCGCGGATGGATCTGAAACGGCTTGAACTCCGGATCGCCCTCTCGACCTGCCTCAAAGTGAAAGACGATCGGCAGGCCAAAGCGTGCACGGGGAAATCGTTGAACGGTCACCGTAGGTTCCCTGTGTTTAGGAGCCGCTTTTCCGGTCAGGCGCCGAATTTCATCAGGCTCCGGCCAGCGGCTTCTGCCGGCCGGCTTGTCACCTCGCCCCTCGTTTCGGCCCAGATTGGCCTTCTGGCGTAGAGCCTGAAAAGCCTTTAGGACGCCTTTCCACGCGTTCACCGGGTCGTCCGAAGCTCTCTTGGCTACGACGAGCCTCGCCTCCTGAAGCGACGGGATATCGGAGATCCGCGGCGAGGCTCCGAAAATCTGCAACTTCTCTTTGACCTGCGCCAGGGAAGCTGGGGCAATGTCCGATCGAACAATCGCTCCGAAGCCGCGGCGCGTGCGCGCTCCGAGGCCGCCGAACGTCTCCCAGGCCCAGAGAGCTGCGTTCACCTCCGCCTCGACGTCCGAATCGTAGGAAAAGCGGACCTTAAACTTTCTTGTCCCGTAGTCAAAGAGCGCCCCTGGTGCTTTCCGCAATTTTTGTGCGTCTTTATCCGGTTGAAGCGGGAAGCCACCGTACGCGATGTCGTCCCTCAGCCCCCGGACCGGAACCGTCCGCCCCTTGTCGTTGTATTCATAAACCTGGACGTGCGCCGGCGCTCCCGGTTGTTCGACAACGTCAACGATCACCTTGGAAGGTTGGCTCGTCGTACCCCAGATCTCGCCTTCGCGCTGCCGGAGCTCCTGCACGGTTTCGCATCCGCTCGGATTGCAGGCGCGCCACCAGAAGCGGAGCTGGCCGCGGATCGAAGCAGCGCGAACGGGAGTCACCTCGTCGCGCAGCTTCACGTGGTCCTTCACCTGGACGCCGCCTCCCATCACGTAGGTTAAAAAACGATAGGTGCGGGTGTCGTCCTCTCGGGAGCGCCGCGCGATGGCGGCCAATGGCGTTTGGGGCTCACGACGCATGTGGTGCCTCCTCCCACGTGCCGAGGAACGCGAGACCGAAGCCGTCTCGCCGCTCCTGTTCGAAATCGCTGACCGGTGCGAGCCAGGTGTCGGCGCACCAGCGCGCCACGTCCTCTTTGGAACCCGTGAGCTCGATGAAGTAGACGCTGCCGGCCGGCGCGAGCCGCCGGGTTGGTTTGGGCCTTCCCTTCTTCTTGCCGGCGCCGTTGTCGAACGCGAGGTCCCAACCGGAGACGATCTCCGGCCGGGGCACGCAGGCGGCCCGCACGGTCGCCGTGACATCCCCTCCGAGAGGCCACGCTTGGTTCGACCAGCCAGGGAGAGCGCCGCTCGCGAAGAGAGCGGGAGTCGCCAGGATCAACCGGGCGCGGCGTGTCTCGCTGATTCGTTCACAAATCACTTTAGGGAGCGCAGGCCATGCATGTTGCGATGGCGTCCAATGGGCAAGGCGCCGCTCTCCGCCCAGGGGCGCGACCTGCTCGATGAGATCCAGGAGCCGCTCCTCCACCTGGCTTGCGCCAACGCGTACGGACAGGGAGAACCGGCGCGGCGCGAGCGGCGAGGCGCCCGGCTGGAGGAAGCGAAGACCGGCGGTTTCGAACAGGGCACCATCGATGCCCACCCGTTCACCCGGCTGAAGGGCGAGATGGACGCGCCGCTCCACCGGGAGCGGAGTAATCCCGAGCCCCTGAAGATCGACGGGATCCCGGTCCTGCGACTGGAGGAGCCAGCTCTCGAACTCTTCCCAGCGCCAGAAGGACGGCACGCCCATGGGGGCTTTGCCGGGAATGGGCTGGGTTTCGGAGGAGACGGGCATCAATCCTCTTTCCTCGAGGCCGTCGACTTCGCCTCGTCTCAAAGGCCGTGGGTGCAGCGCTCGGAGCACAGGCCGATCGGCCGTGTTCCGTACGAAGAGGGCATCGCGCGGCGCCGGAGCGAACCAGGCGAGCACTTCATCGGAATCGGCGGCAAGCTCGGCCAGGAGAGGACCCTGCACCGCGACCTCCTTGAGCCGGTCGAGAGCGGTCCCGGCGAGATCGAAGGTCCCCCGGCCCGCGACCATGCGGGTCCGGACGGCGCCGGCCAACATGGAGGGAAAAGGAAAGCCGAGGGTGGAGAATCTCCCGTTTTCGGAAGGTCTCCCATCCCGGGCGATCAAGGGATCGCGCGGCTCGATCAACCACTCTCTCACGGTGCTTCTCCTTTCGTGGGCAAGCTCGCTTGGATCTGGGCTTCCGCCAGAAGCCGGGCGATGATCAGGCGATCGGCGATCGCAGGGATGCCCTCTTCGGCGAGCCGAGGCGTCAGATAGTCGAGGTCTTTTTTGGCGATTTCCGCTTTCGCACCGTGCGCGGGCTGCTTGCGGCGGAGGATTCTTTCGGCTTCCTTGCCGACGAGGTTCTTCAGCGTGGTTTTATCCTCGCCGGTCGCTCCGTCGAGCAATCTCCCCAGCTCGCGCAACTCGTAAGCGGCGCCATCAGGAACAAGGTCCTGAACGTGCATCTCCACGAAGACGTCGAGGTCCTGGTCCACCGTCCCCCAACGGCCGCTCACCTCCGTTGCGGGTCCGGATCTCTTATCGACGACGACAGCGAGCGCATTCCGCGTCGTCTTGGCAAGCTTTTCGGCATGCCGGGCAAGATTGAGGCCCTGCCCCATCGGGTCCATGAAGTGGGAGATCCCGATGCCCACCGACAAGGTCGGACACGAATCGGGTTTTCCGAAAGTCTCGAGGAGCTTTTCGAACTGCTCGGCGAGTTGGCGGGCGCAGGCGACGGCGCGATGGAGGGGCACGAAGGCAAGAACGTCGTCTCCTCCGGAATAGATCAGCTCGCCGTGGTGGTCGTTCTCGACGATCTTTCGGGCTTCTCGCGCGAACTCATCGAGCTTTCTCGACAGCTCCTTGTGGCCTTCGAACGAGGCTTGACGATCGATCGCCTCCCCCATCCGGTCTCCATCTGCGAGGAGGATGGCGTAGTACGGAACCGGCGCCTGGGTCCCCACCACGTGCAGAAAGCCGGCCAGAGCCTTGCGGGCCTCCGTCGTCCGCAGCCGACGATCGTTTCGATCGATCACCCCTTCGAACAGCTCGGCGACGCGCCCTTCGAACAGGAGGCTCCCGTCGTAAGGCCCGAGGACCTCATGGCCTCGGTCGCGCGGAACCTCGGCCTCGTCCAGGGGGGCTTGCAGCAGCCGGAGCGTGCCGATGTAGTTGTCCCATGCTTTTTGTATCTGCTCGTCCGCAGCCATGACGGTGATACGTTCGAGCAGTGGCCAGGCGGCAAGATGGCCGGTGCTCAGGAAGCGGTGTCCATAGCGTGAGCTCTCCCGTCTTCCATGACGCTTTAGCAGGCCGACACCGCACAGGCGCTCCGAAGGACCGACGCCGTAATTTCTTCGGATTTCTTCCGCGCTCGTCAGGCCCTGCTGAATGCGGTCGAAGAGCTCCTCCTGCAGAACCGATTCGCGCAGGCCGTCGATCGAGGACTTGGGAACGGAATCGCCCCATGGGACGCTCCCCCACAGCCTCGTGTTGAAACGGGCCGCCAGAAGCGCCTCGGTGTGCTGGCGGGCTTTCTGATAGTCGTCGGGCGCATCTTCCGGGGTGCTGGCCCAGGTGAGCTCGATCAGCTCGGAGATCTGCTGGAGAGCACGTTCGTTGCGAAAGTAGGGACCGCCCTCAACCTTGTCCTTGATCTGCTCGAAGGCATTCTCTCGCACCTGCTCCAGACGCTTCTCCAGAGCCTCGCGTGCCCGGTTTGCGAGATCGGCGGGATCATTTCCATCCGGAACGCGCACGACGATCTTGTTGGCGACTGAGGTTTCGCTCGCCGTCAGCAGAGCGTCGACTCGGGCGACCCCAGGGAAGACCAGGGCCTCGAATCCGCAGGCGCGTACCATCGCGAGACCGATCGCCTTGGACAGCTCGCTGAGCAGCCAGGAGCCGAACCAGAGATCGCGGCTGCGGCGCGCGGAGGCGATGAAGTCCTGGACCGGACCGATCGAAAGGATGAGGACGTGTCCCATGAGTCACCGGTTGCGAGTCACTTCTTGCCGGCGTCGGGTTTCGGTGTGGGATTGGGGTTGACGGGGGTCTTGCGGGTCGTAGGGTCCTTCGTCCCTCCACCCGTCTGATTGCTTCCGTTCTCGTCCGCGAACCGGGGACCCATCGCTGCCACGAAGTCCGTGCGCATGAGGAACCTCCTTGGTGTGTCGCCGGTCGGGAGCGGCCGGCGATTTCGTCCTCTACTGCCTACGACACAGGTCGGGACGAATTTGTTGGACGGTTCCTACTGCCAATCTCCGTGCAGGCTGAATCCGGCCCAGAAGGTGGGGGCGGCGGTCTTGGGGTCGGCGCGGAGGGCGAGCTGCGCGTGGCGCAGGGCGGTGGCGGGGGGCTCGCGGTCGACGAGAAGGTGGGTGTAGAAGCGGGCCATCAGGTCCGCGGTGGCGCGGTCGCGGACGTCCCAGGAGCTGACGACGACGGCGCGGGCTCCGGCGCGGAAGAAAGCCTGGGTGAGGCCGACCAGGCCCTCGCCCCGGATCTCGCGGCCGAGGCCGGTGCGGCAGGCGCTCAGGACGACCAGGTCGGCCGGCAGGTCGAGGGAGGCGACGTCGGGCGCGGAGAGGAAGCCGTCGCGGGGGCGGCCCTGTTCGTCGACCGTGGAGAGAACGAGGCCCGAGCGTTCCGCGAGCACGGGGTGCAGCAGCCCGTGGGTCGCGAAGTGGAGGATGCGGTAGCGGCTCAGGACGCCGCTCAGGGCCAGATCGCGGCTGGCCGCGGCTCCCAGGACGACGAGCCGCCGGTCGGCGGGGACGAGGCGGGCGATGGCGTTGGCCTCGTCCTCTGTAAAGGGGAGCGGTTCCAGGGGGCCGAGCCCGAGAGCAGGGTCGCCTCGATCTTCGCCTCCGTGGACGGCTCCCCGGTTGCGGGCGAGGCGCGGGTCCGCTGGCGAGAAGATCGGATGGGCCAGGATCGCCAGCTCTTCCGGTGCCGGGGGCCGGCCGGCCAGGCGCCGGCGCTGCTGGACGAGGACGGTGGCCGAGGGGAGGAGGACGATCTCGTGGTCGACCAGGAGAGGAGCCCCTTCCGGCGAGACGGGCAGGGCCGCGAAGGGGATCAGGTTGAGGGCTCCGTCGGGCAGGAGGACGAGGCGCGGGCGGCCGGCGAGGCGCTCGCCGAGAGGGGTGAGGATGGCGCCGGCGAGGTCGCGCAGGGCTCTTTCGGCGGCACGCTGGACGGCTTGCTCGTGGCTCCGGGGGAGGGCGGCGGCGACTCGGCGGGCGAGGGTTTCGATCGTCTGCCGGCCCGGGAGGACGTGGACGACGATGCGCTCGCGGTCCACGGTCCAGGCGAAGCTCGCGGGCTCGGCCAGGAGGTAGACGACGAGGAGGGTCTGGGAATCGGCGAGGTTTTGGATCTGGCGGGCGGTGAGGGCATTCGACCCCACCCCGGGTTGAAACCCGGGGCTACGTGCCGACGCCCCCTCCGGGGGCGCGAGGTTGGCATGGCGGTCGAGCTCCAGCGCGCGCTTGCGGAGGGCGGCGGCGAGGCCGGGGAGACGGGGGTCTCGCGGATTCTGGGCTTCGAGGACTCGCCGCCGCTCGTCCATGGCTCGGACCTCGGCTTGCAGCGCGAGCGCCTCACCTCCGGACCTCACCCCCTGGCCCCCTCTCCCGTCGCCCACCCTTCCCCCGAGAGAGGGGGAAATAAGATCCAGAAGATTTCTGGCCCGGGCCTTTTCGGCGACTTCCAGGGCTTCTCGGGCGTGTCCCTTCTCGGGCTCGATGCGGTCGAGATCCATGAGGAGGGCGACCATTTCCTCGTAGGCGGTGTAGCGGGTGGAGAGAAAGCTGCCGCGGCTCGCGGGTCCGCGGAGGCCGGCGCGCAGCTCTTCGAGGCGCTGGATGGCGGTTTCGATCTGCTGGCGCGCCGGTCTCCAGGCACCACGGCGTCTTTCGAGGCGGCTCAGCGCGAAGCGCACGCCGGCCTCGCCGTTGAGGTCTCCGATGGCTACCATGAGGTCCAAAGACTGCCGCAGCTCGTTCCGGGCGCGCTCGATGTTGGCCGGATCAGCCTCCAGGTGCAGGGCCGCGAGGCTGGCGAGCGTGTGTGCTTCGTTGCCGGGGCTGCCGGCGGCGCGGCTGATCGTCAGAGCGCGCGTGAAGGAAGCCTCGGCTTCTTCGAGCCGGCCCAGGGCCTTCAACGCGCTCGCCTGCCGGTCGAGGACGCCCGCTTCGGCCAGGCGGTCTCCCAGACGCTGGGCGAGCGCGAGCGCTTGGCCGTAGCGCTCCAGCGCGGACTCGGGGTGGCCGGTGAGGTATTCGGCCCATCCAAGAGCGATCAGGGCGTCCCGGCGGACGCGCTCGTGGCCTTCCCCCTGGGAGAGCGCCAGGGCTTTGCGGAGGAGGTCCATCGCCTCTTCGTCGTGTCCGATAAGGAGGTAGACGTTCCCCAGGTTCTGCAGGGTCGCCGCCTCCGCCGCCTTGTCTCCGAACCGCCGCCACAGCTCGAGGGCCTCTTCGTACTGCGCGATGGCCGCCTGGAGCTCTCCGGTGCTCTGCCGGACGAGCCCGATGTTGTTGACGGCGGAGGCTTCTCCGTTCAGCACGCCGGCCCGGCGGTAGAGGTCGAGGGCCCTCTGGTAGGCCCCCAGGGCGCGCCCGGGCTCGCCGAGAAGCCTCCAGGTTGCCCCCAGGTCGTTCTGGGCCCGCGCCTCGCCGGCGCCATCGCCCAGGCCACGGAAGCCGGCGGCGGCCTGCTCCAGGACCCGGGCCGACTCGCGCAGCGCGCCGATCCGTGAGAGAGCCGTGCCGAGGCGCCACTGCGCGTGGGCCATCCCGCGGCGCTCCCCGTTCCTTTCCAGGCCGGGCAGCGCCGCGCGGAGGCTCGCGGCAGCCCCCTCGAAGTCGCCGGCGTGCCATTGGCGCTCGGCGCGAGCCAGGGTGGCGGCCATGGCGGCACGCCGTTGGTCCTCCGGGCTCGCTGGCCGCACGTCGCGAACGATGAGGACGAAGTCGCCGGCGGCTCCAGCGGTGAACGGCCTGACCTCGAGGGTGTACGCGCCGGCGGCCGGAGTCACGGCGAGCACGGTCTCCGGCTTCCTTCGGCCGTCCGGGTTGTCCACCTCCAGGAGGAGGCGGCCGGCGGGATCGCGGAGGCTGACGACGACGTCGAGGCTGCGCTGCTCGACGCTCAGGTCGAGGAAGCGGCCGGCGGGGAGGTCGAATTGGAAGCGGTAGGGGTGGCCCTGGGTGATGGTGCGGGCGAAGGTGGTATGGGGGGTGAGGGGGATGGGCTCGGTGGGAGCGGTGGGAGCGTGGCAGGCGGCAAGGAGGAGGACCAGGAGAAGGGCCCTCACCCCCGGCCCCTCTCCCGCGAGCGGGAGAGGGGTGTGGATTAGTCGATTCAGTGGATTGGCCACGGTCTCCGGCAGATCTCAGAACCCTTCAAACCTACACCCCTCTCCCACTTATGGGAGAGGGGACGGGGGTGAGGGCCACCCGCAGCTCATACTTTCCCACCGCCTTCTGCTGCCCCTTCCCATCCTGGCCAAAGAGGTGAATTCGATAGCTCCCAGGTGGGAACGCGCTGCGGTCGAATGACATCCGGACCGTCCCCTCCGCGGTCGGCCGTAGGCCGTCTCCAACCCAGAGCTTCGTGCCTTCCCGGTTGAAGATCTCCGCGGCGTAGCCGGGGTAGTCCTGGGTGCCCGGCAGCACGAGGATAAGCAGCAGCTCGTCCGATTCATCCGGCAGCTCGAAGGGTGCGGCAGCGGCACGGAGGCGGTCCTCGTCGAGGGGCTCGAGTTGGGCGATGGTGGTGTTGAGGGAGGGACGGACCGCCGCGTCCGGCGCAGGCGGGCGGCCTGCTCCGAGGAGATAGCCGATCCCCAGGCCGATGGAGAGGAAGAGAACGGCGGCCGCCGCCCCCTGCCAGGGGGCCGGACGGCGCATAGGGGATGGCACAGGGAACGCCGGCCGTGCGGGCGCGGGCCTTGGAAGCTTCTCCAGCCGCTGGCGGAAGGCTTCCCAGCTGGCGTCCATCTCCTGGTCCGACAGCTCCGGCGTGCCGGGTCCCGGCGCAATGTCGGGAAAGGCCGCGAGGTCGGCGAGGGCGCGGGCGGCTTCGGGGTAGACGGCGATCTTGGCTTCGAGGAGCTCGCGCGCCGCGGGGTCCAGCCGGCCGTCCCGATAGGCGAGGAGGTCCTCCGGGGTCGGGGGCTCGCCCAGCTCCTCACGCTTCCTCGCCATGATGGCCTCGCGCGCAGCAATGAAGTCGTCGCGTCCGCTCACACTCATCCTTCAGAAATCGGCGCCCTGGAAGTACTTGGCCAGGACGGGCTTCAGCCGTTTGCGCGCCTCGAAGAGCTGGGAGCGGACGGTGTTGAGCCCGATGCCGGTCACGTCCGAGATCTCCTGGTACTGGAGGTCGCCATAGACGCGCAGCTCGGTACATTGCCGCATTCCCGGCGGCAGCGCCTCGACGGCTTGTTGCAAGACCCTCATCTGCTCCTCCGCCAGCGCGGCCTGTTCGGGGTCGGGCGCGTCGTCGGCGATGCGCGACGACGGGTCCCAGCCCGCGGAGCCAATCGGACCCAAGGGCTCGAGCCGGGCAGCCCGTTTCACCGCCTGCGTATCGCGGACGGCGTTGAGCCATACATTCTCCCCGATCTGGCGCAGCCACGTCTTGAACCGTGCCTCGAAGCGGTATTGATGGATCTTTTCGTAGGCCCGGATGAGGGTGGCCTGGGCGAGGTCTTCGGCCTCCTCGCGCAACGCGGTCTGGTGCGAGAAGAACCGGGTGAGCGGAGGGAGGAAGCGGCGATAGATGGGCGCGAAGGCCTCGGGACCGGCTCCGGCCTGGAGAGCCCGAACGGCCTGCAGGATCTCCTCGTCCTCGGGGGGCTCCGGAGGCGGGGGCTCGGCCGGGCCGCGGCGGTCTTTCCAGAATTGCCATGGCATCAAAGAGGAAGCTTTCCACAAAGCTTCCAGGGAAGCCAGCGAGGGGAGAGCCCCCCAAAGGCTCCGTCCAAGTCACACGGAGGGCGGAGCCTCCCCCCCGCCCGACCTCACCCCCCGACCCCCTCTCCCATCGCCCCTCCGGTCCCCCGGGAGAGGGGGCGCCACCACTCTGGACATGCTCAGTCCTTCCAGGGGGGAAGCACGATGGAGCGCTCGTAGTTGGCGTACGGTGTCTCCGAGTCGAACATGTACTCGTAGAGCACGATTCTTCCGAACGACCGTGCCAGTTGACCCAGGTAGACCAAGAGCGCATTGGGGGCGGCGCAGAAGAGATGGAGCTCTCCGGCTCTCTCATGGGGATACCGTTGGCGGATGCGCGGCAGCAGTGTCTGGGCAAGGTGCAGGGCGTGCGCCCCTCCACGGACCGACTGCGGTCCGGGTTCCGGAGCGATCGTGGCGTCGATGATCCGCCCTACAGGAAGCTTTTTGTCAAGGATGTACTGCTTCACCTCGTCAGCGACGAGCGGCAAGCTCACAGAAAGGGCAAGAGCCACGTCAGGAGCATCCTTTGAAACGTAAACGTCCGGCCGATCGAGCCATGGGCGCCCTTCGCGTGCCGATCCGTCGGTCGCACTCCATTCGAGCTCCTTGAGCTGATTGATTCGCTGTCGCACCCGGAGGTCGACACCGCTCTTGGCTTCCAAGAGCCAACCCGCGGCGAAAGCGATCGACGCGTGCGCCGCCAGATCCAGCAATACGGGGTATTGATAGTTGACGTTCTTCTCCAGGAAATCCTGGAGGTCCGGGAAGACTTTCTCCTGCCACCATTTCTGATGCAGAATCGGCCGGCCCTTGGGTTGCGCCTTGTCGAAGTACATGACACGGTCGAGCACTTTTTCGTTGCGCGCCTCCATGTCGCCACCGTAGCCGTTGAACGTCCGGATACCGAGGCGGATGGGCTCCTCCGCCATCTGGTCAGGATCGACCTCAATGACTTCCAGGAACGTCGCCGTGGGGGCCACAGAGAAGAGCTTTCCGTGTTGCGCGTTCAGGAAAAGGATGGGCGTCGACCACTCACTGCTCGCGGCTTGAAGATTCAATCTCAATTCGGTCAAGGCTGCGTCGACACCATCCCCTGAAGCGAGGCCTCGGTAGAACGTCGTACCGAGCTCGATAGCAACCTTGTCAGTGATCGTGTGCTGGTTGGCCACCACCGCCGGCACCCCAGCCCGTTCCAGGATCGCCGAGGCCACACCCGAGTACAGAGGAGCTTCTCCGCGCCGAGAATGGCGTGCTGTATTGCATGCATTGAGCACTACCAACCGAAGATCCGGGACGTCTTTGAGCAGACTGGCCAGTCTCTCTCCATGGACCTCATCCTGCGTTCGATCGGGTTTGATGAAGAAGACAGCTCCGTAACCTGTCTCTTCGTGATACCCGCCATGCCCCATGAAGTGAAGGACATGAATTTTGTAGTCCAGAAGGGCGCGCCGAAGGGCCTGGGTTGTCGCGTCCTGGAGCTTGAACAGCCTGACCAATCCCTGCGCCTGGAGGGGTCCCAAAGCCTTGACCATCTGCTCCATCTCCTGTCTCAGCTTCAAATCGTGGAGATCGCGAGGAGCGGCGCCAACGATCAGTATACGCAGTGGTCCCTCGACTTCGAGAGCGGTCTGGAAGTACGGGGTTGCGTAATCACGAACGACAGGAGTTTTACTTTCTCTCGCCAGGAAGACTTTTCTGGAAGGGTCCCAAAGCCATTCCCAGGGAACAGCCGCGAGGTACCTGATCTCCGAATCGTCCAAGCTGAACCTCAAGCGCAGCCGGAGTCCTGAGTATTTATCGCGGCCGAGGGCGGAAAGGCAAGTTTCAAAACAGCTCTTGACCTCCCCACGGAAGAGAGATTCGTAAAGACGAGCTCCAACGAGAATCTGGGTCTCGGCCAAGTCGGTCTTCGTGGGTTGATCGGCGGCTTCGAGCAAGGCCTGAAGCTCCGATTCGTTCAATGGTGGATTGAAGGAGCTCCGAGGACGTAACCGCAATGGAGCGTCAATAACAGTTGCCTCGAAGAGATCCTTCCCGGCCGAACGAATTTCAAGCGCAAAGTCCTGGTATTCCATCTTCGCAGCCTCCTTCGGAAGTGGGCACAAGCGTGTCTCACTTCCCCAGACACGAGATCGGCGCGAGTTGTTGGACGATTGGGCAGCCGGCGTTCTCAGGCCAGCTCCAGCTTCCCGAGTCCGAACGTGGCTCCCTTTCCCACGTGGACGATCTCGGCTGTGCGGAGCAGGGCGGCCAGGGGCGCCAGGTTTCCTTCCAGCTCGACGCTTCCCAGAAGGCCTCCGAAATTCATCTTTCTCTCCTGCCGGTTGCTGTAGCGCTCCCAGTCGTACCAGTGAAGGTCCGAGGCGGTGACCCTGACGGTGCCGGCGTGCTCCAGGAGCGGCCGGAAGGTCCAGTCGGGGACGGCTTCGGGCACGTGGAAGGTGGCGAGCTCGAGGACGCGGCGGATCATGAGGAAGGCGAGGTCCCGGACTCTGAAGTTGGTGGCCGGATTCCCCCGCGCCGGCAGGCGCAGGGGGGTATGGATGCGGAGCGTCATGCGGTCGGCGGGCAAGCCGTTGTGGGCCGGCACAGAGGGTGGCGGCGTGTCGCGTCCCGTCCAGCGGCCGGTGTCGCGGAGGAGGACCCAGCCATTGTCCGGATCGCGGGCGAGCACCCGGTCCAGCGTGAAGCGGGCGCGGCGGGCTCCGAGGCCGGCTGCGGCCATCTTCTCCACGGCGAGGAGCGCCCAGCCGGCCAGGTCGGTGGCCTGGCCGAGGAGGAGGAGGTCGAAGCCCAGGGGGTCGCCCGGGGCGAAGCGGGGCGATCCGCGGTGGAGGTGCGCGACGTCCGGCTCGAAGACGTAGGGCCGCGGTGCCGTGTCGAGCCCTCGCAGGAAGGGCGGCGGCTCGCCTTCGATGAAGGTTTCGAAGAGGCGCGTGTAGTGGCACCCCCGGCGCAACCGGCAGGTGTCGCACGGCTGTTTCGCCCCGGCGACGCAGACGAGGCGCCGCAGCGCGTGTCCGAAGGCGCCGCGGAGCATCGAGCCCTGATACGGCGGCAGCTCGGCGGGCTCCTCTGCCCGCACCGTCAGGCGCAAGCGGAGATAGGGGATGGTCGGCAGGTTGAGGAGCGTTGGAGTGTCCATACACTCCCAGAGACACAGGCCCGGGGGATTTTGTTGGACGCCCCGTCAGTTCGCGCTGAACGCCAGCCGCGGATCGATCGCCGCGGCCCGCCGCGCCGGGAGGTATCCCGCGGCGGTGGCGACTCCGGCGAGGAGGAGGGCCACGGCGGCGAAGGTGGCGGCGTCGGTCGGCGCGGTGCCGTAGAGGAGGCTGGCGAGGAAGCGCGTGAGGGCGAAGGCTCCGGTCCAGCCGAGGGCGATGCCGAGGAGGGTGAGGAGCAGGCCGCGGCGCAGGACCAGACGGACGACGCCCCAGGGCCGCGCGCCGAGGGCGAGGCGGACGCCGATCTCGCGTGTGCGCTGGGCGACGGCGAACATCATGACGCCATAGACCCCGATGGTGGCGAGCACGAGGGCGACGGCGGCGAAGATGCCGAAGAGGAGCATGCGGAAGCGCGGTGCGGCCACGGCGTTGGAGAGGCTCTGCCGCAACGGCTGGACCTCGGGGATCGGCAGGTCTCCGTCCACGGCCCGGATCTCGCGGCGGATGGCGGCGGTGAGTCCCGTCTGGGGGCCGGCGGTTTTGATCAGCAGGGTCATCTGGGGCCAGGGGATCTGCTGATAGGGCAGGAAGAGGACGTTCCGCGCATCCTCCGTGATGTCCAGGTCGCGGACGTCTCCCACGACTCCGACGATAGTCACGGCTCCTCCGTCCAGGCCTCCCCAATGAATCCGGCGGCCGATCGGGTCCTCTCCGGGCCAGAGGCGGTCGGCCATGGTCTGGGTGATGGCCACGACGTCCGGGGTTCCTTTGCGGTCGGCGTCGTTGAGGAGCCGGCCGCGGCGCAGGGGGATGCCGAGCGCGTGGAAGAAGCCGGGGGTGACGCTGCGCCAGTCGGCGGAGAGGAAGTCCTCCGGCCCTTGCGGCTCCCGCCCCTCCACGGAAAAGTTGATGGTGGGATGGAAGCTGCCGAACGGGGCGGTGTTCGTGGCGCCGGCCGCGCGCACGCCGGGAAGGGCGGCGATCCGCTCCTGGACCTCGGAGAAGAAGAGGTGCCGCCGCTCCGCTGGATACTCCTGCTCCGGCAGCTCGAGCTGCACGGTCAGCACGCCGTCCATGTCGAAGCCGGTGTCCGCCTGTTGCAGCCGCAGGAAGCTGCCGATCATCAGCCCCGCGCCGATCAGCAGCATCATGGCCATGGCGAGCTCTCCCACGACCAGCGCATCGCGCAGGCGCCGGCCGGCCGCCATGGCGGCGCGTCCCCCCTGTTGCAGGAGAGCGTAGAGGTCGATGCGCGAGGCCTGCAGGGCCGGCGCGAGCCCGAAGAGGAGGCCGGTGACGAGCGCGGTGAGAAGGGTGAAGGCGAGCACGCGGCCGTCGAGGCTGACCTCGTCGAGCCGCGGCACGTCGGCGGGTCCGAAGGCCCGCAGCAGCCGCACGGCCGCGTACGCCACGCCGAGCCCGGCGACGGCGCCGCAGCCGGCGAGGAGCACGCTTTCGGTGAGGAGCTGGCGGATGAGCCGGGCGCGGCCGGCGCCGAGGGCGGAGCGCAGGCCCATCTCCCGGCCGCGGACGGTGGCGCGGGCGAGGAGCAGGTTGGAGACGTTGACGCAGGCCATCAGGAGCAGGAGGCCGACGGCGCTGAACAGGACCAGGACGGTCTGGGTGACCTGCGGTCCCACGATCGACTCCGGGAACGGGACGGCGTGCGCTCCCCAGTCGCGGTTGGCATCCGGATAGCGCTCGGCGAGGCGGCGGGCGACGGCGTCGAGGTCGGCGCGGGCCTGCTCCACGGTGACGCCCGGTTTCAGCCGCCCGACGACGTCGAGCCACTTGTCCGTCCGGTCCCCCGCCGGGTCCGGTGCCAGGGGGATCCACAGCTCGGCCCAATCCGGGAAGGCGAAGTCCGCAGGCATGACGCCGATGACGGTGTAGCTCTGGCCTTCCAGGTGCAGGGTCCGTCCCAGGATGCCGGGATCGGCGCCGAAGCGGCTCTGCCAGAGCGGATGACTCAGGACGGCGACCTGGGTGGCTCCGCCCGGCCGGTCTTCTTCGGGGAGGAATGCGCGGCCGAGGGCCGGCTTCGCGCCGAGCACAGGGAAGAGGGAGGCGGTGACGGCGGCGGCGGTGAGGCGCACGGGCTCGCCGTCGCCGGTCAGGCTCGGGGTGGCGAAGCGGATGGCGGCCATGTCCTTGAAGGAGCGGTTCGCCGCGCGCCAGTCGAGGTAGTTCGGATCGGAGACGGAAAACTGATCGGTCTGGGGATTGCGCTCCCAGATCCGCATCAGGCGGCCGGGCTTGGGATACGGCAGCGGGCGCAGGACGACCGCGTCGAGGACGCTGAAGATGGCGGTGGTGGCGCCGATGCCGAGCGCGAGGGTGAGGATGGCGATCAGGGTGAAGACCGGGGCCTTCACCATCTGCCGGAAGGCATACGCCAGGTCCTGCCGCAGCTCGGTCCACCGCTCGATCCACCACATCTCTTTCTCCCTGCGCCGGTCGATCTCCCGGCAGTCGTTCGTGATCGTTCCGAGGTCGCCGAAGCGGCGCAGAGCCTCTTCGCGCGCGGCGGCAGGCGTCATCCCCTCATCGATCAGATCGTCGATCCGCATCGCGAGATGGAACTGGAGCTCCGTGTCGACGTCCTGCTCGACCTGGCCGCGCAGGGGGAAACGGAAGAGGCGGCGTGGTCCGGCGCGGCGCATCTCAGGCTCCCTGGGCGGCGTGGAGGACCTTGCCGACCGCGTGGGCGTAGCGCTGCCACGTGTCGCTTTCGGCGTTGAGCGCGCGACGCCCCTCGTCGGTGAGCCGGTAGAACTTGGCTTTGCGGTTCTTCTCGGACATCCCCCACTCGGCCTCGATCCAGCCGCGGCGCTCCATGCGGTGCAGCGCCGGGTAGAGAGCGCCTTCCTCGATGCGCAGGACGTCTTCCGTGGTCCGCTCGATCCAGCGCACGATTGCGTAGCCGTGCAGCGGGCCCCAGGAGAGCGCTTTGAGAATGAGGACGTCCAGGGTTCCTTGCAGCAGATCGATCTTCATGGTGGCTTCCCTCATACCTAAACTGCTCAGGGGAAGAGTAGACGGGTTCCCCTAAGGTGTCAAGGGGAGAAGACCGCCTCCGGTTCGATCGCCGCCAGTCATGGGACTACAATGGCCCTCATGCCCAAGGCCTTCAGGAATCGCCTGCTGACGCTCTGCCTGCTGTTCCTCTCCGCCTCCCCTTGGGTGGAAGCCGGCTCTGTCTCGCCACCTCCGACCGTCGCGACGTTCTCGATCGTGGCGATCGATCCGGCCAACGGCGACCTCGGGGTCGCGGTCGCCTCGCGATATTTCTCCGTCGGCTCGGTGGTGCCCTGGGCGATGGCCGGGGTGGGCGCGGTCGCGACGCAGGCGAACGTCAACGTCGGCTACGGGCAGCAGGCGATCGATCTCCTGCGGCAGGGGCTCACGGCGCAGCAGGTGCTCGCCCGGCTGCTGGCCGAGGACCCCTTCCCCGGCAAGGAGGGGCGCCAGGTGGCGATCGTCGACGCCAAGGGGAACGTCGCCGTCTACACCGGGCCGAGCGCCACGCCCTGGGCGGGCGACCGGAAGGGAGCCACCTGGTCGGCCCAGGGCAACATCCTCGTCGGCCCGCAGGTGCCGGAGGCCATGGGCCGGGCGTTC
The DNA here is from genome assembly GCA_035264905.1 of Thermoanaerobaculia bacterium. Classification (GTDB taxonomy): domain Bacteria; phylum Acidobacteriota; class Thermoanaerobaculia; order Multivoradales; family UBA5704; genus UBA5704. Next base: position 12,254 of record DATFPH010000440.1, on the reverse strand, counting down.
GAGTCGACCCGGGGCGAGCTGGCCGAGAAGCTCTATGCCGCCTTGAAGGCGGGAGACGACGCGGGCGGCGACGCCCGGGGCCGGCAGTCGGCGTCGCTGCTCGTGGTGCGCAAGCAGGGCGGACGCAACATCAACAACGACCGGTACGTCTACGTCAACGTCGACGACCATCCCCAGCCTCTGATGGAGCTGCGGCGGCTGCTCGATCTGAATCTCGCGTATCTCTACGCGGGGGCCGCGGACCGTGCACAGGAGAAAGGTGATCCGAAGGGGGCGCTCGAAGCAGCGCGCACGGCCGCGCGGTACGCGCCGGGCAACGCGTACGTGCGGAGGACTCTCGGGTTCCTGGAGTATCTGAGCGGCGACAAGGAAGCGGCCCTCCGGGAGCTCCGCGCGGCGCAGGCCGCCGAGCCCGATTTCAAGAAGCAGCTCGAGGACATCCTCGCCAGGAGCCCGGAGCTCAAGGCGTTGAAGGAAGACAAGGCTTTTCTCGACAGGCTGTTTCCATAATGCGCGATCCCAACAACCTCGCCGGCGTCCTGCTGGTCGATGCCGGCCTCGCGGCCGGCTTCCTGGGGCTGGTCTCTCTCCTCCGGCCGCTGCGCTTCCTCGGCATCCGCAGCCGGCGCCAGGGAGCGGTCTGGCTGGCGTCCGGAGCCGTTCTGGGCCTCGCGGGCGCGGCTTTGCCGGCGCCGTTGCGCCGGGTCGCGGAGAAGACCAGCCATCTCGACGAGATCCTTCCGATCTATCAGTTTTCGGAGCATCACGAGATCCGGGTGCAGGCCTCGCCGGCCCGGGTCCACGAAGCCGTCTGGAAGGTGACGGCGCGGGAGATCCGGCTGTTTCAGGCGCTGACCTGGATCCGTTCGCCGCGCCTTCCCGGAAGAGCCGGATGCGGCGCGGAGTCCATCCTCAACGCACCGGCCCGGAAGCCGATCCTGGAGGTGGCCACGTCGTCGGGCTTCATGCTGCTCGTCGACGAGCCGGACCACGAGGTCGTGGTGGGGACGGTCGTCGTCGCGCCTTCCGGCGTCCGGGAGAGCCTCGCCGGTCCGCAGGACTTCGTGGCTCTCGACGCACCGGGCTGTGCCAAGGCGGTGATGAATTTCCGGGTGACGGACGAAGGCGGCGGTTGGACCCGGCTGACCACGGAGACGCGGGTATGGGCGACCGACGCCTCGGCCCGCAACCGGTTTGCCGCCTACTGGCGGTTGATCTACCCGGGCAGCGCCCTGATCCGCCGGATGTGGCTGCGCGCCATCCGGGCACGGGCGGAAGGGACGGATTGAACCGATTGGGGCTGGGTGGGGACTTACAGGACAGGACATGCCCGCGGCCGGCGGGCGATGGTTCCAGCAGTTTCACAGTCCATCCAGGAGGTTTTGACATGAAAGCGTTGTCTCTCCCTGCGAAACTGGTTCTGGTCCTTCTGATCTTGAGCACCGGTGCCGCTGTGGCCGCCTGGAGGGTGTCCGCCAGCTTCACGCCGCCGACCCAGTCGGGAAACATCTTTGCCGTGATCAACGCCGACCGGAGCGCCGGGGCCACGACGACCTCGATTGCGGTGGACTGGCGATCGGTTCGCAACCCTGGCTCCGTCCTTGCAGATTCAAAAGATGGCTTCATTCTGCTCGCGCTGAACCTCGTGCGGTATCGAGGCGTCGCGAGGATGGCAGCATAGCCGTTCATCGAAGAACGTTTCGACAGGAGGCTCGCCATGAGAAAGTCATTCCTTCCTGCAAAATTGATTCTGACCGTCCTGGTCCTGATTCTGGGTGCCCTGGCCGCCTGGGGCGCGACCGCCAGCTTCATGCCGCCGCCGCAGACGGGGGACATCTTTGCCGTCGTCAATGCCGACCGGAGCGCCGGGGCGACGACGACCCGGATCTCGGTGAAGTGGGGATCGGTGACAAAAACGGTCATCCGCGGCAACCAGTATGGGAACTGTTCGGGAACGATGTCCGGCTGGGTTGTGCTGGTCCGCCACACGCGGCCCGGCTCCCAGCTCTTCACGCTCTCCACCAGCGGCACGATCGCCCGCGCGCCGTATCAGGGCGCTCCGCCTCCGGAGCTCGGCCACGCCTGCTACAAGCTGGAGAGGCTGCGGTTCCAGTAAAGTCTCCGGGCTTTCGCCATTGTTTCGCCATTGTCGAGGCAGACTGGATCGCTTACTCTTGGCGGCGGACCTCCAGCCATGACCAGCGAACCAGCCCCTCTCCGTCCTCATCCTCTGTTGACGCAGTACTACGCCGACGAGGAATCGCGCCGGCGGCGGGTCCTTTCCTGGTTCGACGAGTCGGCCGCCGACTACGACTGGATCAACCAGGCGATGAGCTTCGGCTCGGGGAGCCGGTACCGCCGGCAGGCCCTGCTCCGGGCCGGGCTCGCGCCGGGGATGAAGGCTCTGGACGTGGCGTGCGGCACCGGAGCCGTGACGACGTCCGTCCAGGAGATCGTGGGGCCGGCCGGGCAGGCCCTGGGTCTGGACCCCAGCACCGGCATGCTGCTCCAGGCCCGGCGCCATGTGGTGCGCCGCCTGATGCGAGGCGTGGCGGAAGCCCTGCCGTTCCCGGAGGGACGGTTCGATTTCCTGAGCATGGGCTACGCGCTGCGCCACGTGGTCGACCTGCGCAGGACGTTCCAGGAGTACCACCGGGTGTTGGCGCCCGGGGGGCGGCTCCTGATCCTGGAGGTCACGCCTCCCCGGTCACGGCTGTCGTTCCGTCTGCTGGAGCTGTATCTCGGCCGTATCGTCCCCCTGCTGGCCCGTCTTGGCCACGGCGGACGCACGTCGCGCGACCTGATGCGGTACTACTGGGAGACGATCGAGACCTGCGTGGCGCCGCCCGTCATCGTCGCGGCCCTGAACGAGGCCGGCTTCTCGCAGGTGGAGCGGCGCGTCGAGATGTCGATCTTTTCCGAGTACGTGGCGGTCCGCTGAGCGGCTCTCAGCTCTCGGTCAAGCTGAAAAACGACTGGCGGACGCGCGGGCAGCGCACGTCGAGGACCACCGGCTGGCCGCCGAGCACGAGATAGCTGTCCCCTTTGCGATAGGTCTGGCGCCGGCCGGTCCTCCTTACGGCCGAGGGATCGGCACCTCTCCGTCCACCGACACCCCTTCCAGCGTGTACGGCGTGCGCTCCTGGCGGGGGTACCAGTGCCGGCTGTGCTCGGCGAAGCGGTCGAGATCCCGATGCCAGCGGAGGTGGGAGACGATCATCGAGTCGCCGTCGACCCGGAGCCAGTTGCACGTGTTGCGCTCCCGCTCGCCGCCGCGGCCCCGGTTGGAGGTCGTGGTCCCCGAATGCAGAATGACCACCGGCGGCCGGCCCTTCGGATAGAACTCTTCCGAGTTCCCGATGTAGGCCTGGTGCAGGTGCCCGGAGAGGATCAGGTCGACGCCGACCGACGAGAAGATGTCGATGGCTTCGTAGGCGTTGCCCAGCACCCGCTGCGAGCCGAAGTTGGGCGGCGGGATCATGTGGTGATGGGCGACGACCACCTTGAAGACCGACTCGGGGGTCTTCTCGAACAGGTCCGCCAGCTCGAGAAGCCGGCGCATGGTGATGCGGCCGTCTTTGATCGTCCAGCCGAACGCCGTGTTGACGCCGGCGACGAGGAGATCGTCGTCGCGATAGACCGGCTCCATCTCCGGGCTGAAGTACCGCTTGTAGCAGCCGTAGGGATCGAAGATCCGTTCCCAGATCCGCCAGAGAGGGACGTCATGGTTGCCGGGCACGACGATGACCGGCACCGGGATGCGGTCGACGAAGGCGCGCGCCTCCTTGAACTGCTCCGGGCGGGCGCGCTGGGTCAGATCGCCCGACAGGACGACCAGGCTCGGCTTGTGCCGCTCGATGTGCTCCAGCACACCCTGGGAGACCCGCGGCAGATGCGGCGGACCGAAGTGGACGTCGGAGATGTGGAGGATCGTACGCACGCGGCGCAAGAGATTACCGGAAATCCCGGCCGCCCCGCTCCTCACCCAGATCGTGGCCGAGCACCTGGCTCACGTTGCGTGACACCTGGGCCGCCAGATAGCTGGACACGGCCGAGGCGATCGTCCTGCCGTGGGAGAGTCCCAGGAGCAAGCCGCCGAGGGCAGCCACCGCCACGGCCGGAAGGGGATAGCTGCGGACCAGCCGTTCCCATTCGAGCTCCTCGGGCAGGACCTCGTCCAGGAGGTCGTCGACCGTCGAGGGGTTGGGAGCGCTGTCGTCCACGAAGTCTTCCATCGTCATTCTCCTCTCGTCAGAACCCTGGAGCCCTCACCCCCGGCCCCTCTCCCGCGAGCGGGAGAGGGGTGCAGGTTAGCTGGTCCGTGCCCGCCACATCACCTTCTAACCCTCTCCCCTCGCCCGCTTGCGGGAGAGGGGCCGGGGGTGAGGGTCTCTCAGATCTCGTCCTCGCTCCGGCCGCGGCGCACCAGCAGGCCAACCAGGAAGCCGACGCCGGCGGCGATGGCGACCGACCGGCCTGGATTGTCCCGCACGTAATAGGCGAGATCGCGGGTGAGCTCGCCCGACTTCTCGCGGGCCTGGGTATACCGCTCGCGGGCGCTCTCGGCTACCTCGCCATACCGCTCGCGGGCCTTCTCGGTGCCGCGGCGGATCTCCTGGGAAGCCCGCTCGGCCCCGCGCCGGACGTCCTCCGAGACCCGCTCGTACCGGTTCTGCACGTCACTGGTCAAGCGTTGAAAACGATCGCGCGCCGAGACGACACTTTCCGAGTCCGTGCGCGCCGTTTCGGCACCTTCCTGCGGTTCTTGTTCGATCGTGTCGGCCATGGGTATCTCCTTCGGGAATCCTGAACTGCTTTGTGGACAGAGGGTGGCCGACCCCGGAGGGCCGGCCCGATATGAGAGCTCATCCCTCTTCTATAGCAGGAATCGTGCCTCCAAGGATAACCTTGCAGCCGCGAAAGGAGGACGATTCCACATGGCGACCGTCACGTTCCTCGGGGCTTGCGGGTGCGTCACCGGCAGCTCCACCCTGCTCTCCTGGGGGGAGACCTCCGTGCTGATCGACTGCGGCCTCTATCAGGGAGACGAAGAGCTCGAGCAGCGCAACTGGGCCCCCTTCCCGTTCCAGCCGTCCCAGCTGCGCGCGGTCCTGCTCACCCATGCCCACCTGGACCACACGGGCCTTCTGCCCCGTCTCGTTGCCCAGGGCTTCCAGGGGCCGGTCTACTGCACCAAGCCCAGCCGCGGCCTGATCTCCCTGGTCCTCCTCGATTCCGGGCAGATCCAGGAAGAGGAAGCCCGCTACGCGCGGCAGAAGGGATACAGCCGCCATGTGGACCCGCGTCCGCTGTACACGCGGGACGACGCCCGGCGAGCCTTGAAGCTTCTCCAGCCGGTGCCGTTCGACCAGGAGCGGGAGATCGCGCCCGGAATTCTCTTCCGCTTCCGCCGCGCCGGCCACCTCCTGGGCGCCGCCAGCCTGGAGGTTTCGGCCAAGGGGTCCGACGGCCAGCGCCGCAGCTGGTGCTTCTCCGGCGACGTGGGCCGCTACGGCGTGCCCATCCTCAAAGATCCCGAGCCGCCGCTCGATCCACCGGCCGCCCTGCTCCTGGAATCCACCTATGGCGACCGCGACCATCCCAACGAGGACCCGGCCGCGGCTCTCGGAGCGATCATCGACGAGACGTTCGCGCGCGGCGGCATGGTCATCATTCCGGCGTTCGCCCTGGGGAGGACCCAGGACGTGCTCTGGCACCTCTCGGCCCTCGCGGACGCGGGGCGGATCGACCGCCAGGCCGTGTTCCTCGACAGCCCCATGGCGATCGACGCCACCGACCTCTACGACCACGCCGAGGCCGAGCACGACGAGGACCTCCTGGAGGTCGCCCGGAGCGGCGGGGACCCGCTCGCTCCAACGCGGTTCCAGCGCTGCCGTACAGCGGACCAGTCCAAAGCGCTCAACGCGCGCCGGCAGCCGGCCATTTTCGTGGCCTCCAGCGGCATGGCGATCGGCGGCCGGGTGCTCCACCACCTGCTCCACCGCCTGCCGGACCCCCGGAATTGCGTGGTGTTCGTCGGCTACCAGGCGGCGGGAACCCGCGGCCGCGCACTGGTCGACGGCGCCCAGACCGTGGCGGTGCACGGGCAGGCCGTGCAGGTGAAGGCGCAGGTCCACCAGCTTCATGGCATGTCGGCTCACGCCGGCCGCGACGAGCTGCTGCGCTGGTGCCAGGCCCTGCCGGGGCGGCCGGAGCGGATCTTTCTGAACCACGGCGAGGACCCGCCGCGCAAGGCGCTGCGCGTAGCCGTGGGAGGGCTCGACGGCTGGCCCACGCCCCACCTGCCGCTCTCTGGAGAGAGCGTGCCGTGGTAGACGGGAAGGCCGCCGCGGCCCTTCGCGGGCTGCTGCCGCCGGAGAGCTTCCCGCGCCGCCTGGGCCGCTACGTCCTCATCACGCTCCGGCAGGCGCACGAGGACTCGATCTGGCTGATCGGCTCGGCGCTCGCCCTGGTCACCCTGCTGTCGCTGATCCCGCTCCTCGCCGCCTTCTCCTTCATCGGTGCGCGGGTGTTCAGCCAGTACCAGCAGAGAAGCCTGGAAGTCTTCGTCCAGATCCTCCCCTACTCCGAGAAGACCGTGGTCGACACCCTCTCGGAGCTCCTGGGCCAGGCCGGGGGCATCCACGGCATCGGCGTGATCTTCTTCTTCACCTCGTCCCTCTTCCTCTTCGTCACGGTCGAGGAAACGCTCAACCGGATCTGGAACGTCTCGCACCGGCGGCCGTGGCGGGTGCGGTTCCTCTCCTTCGCCACCTTCGTCTTCTGGGGACCAATCCTGGTCGGCGCCACGTTCACGAGCCTCCTCCTGCTGCGCCAGAGCTCAGGGTTCCGCCGTGTCGCGGAGGAGTCGTTCCTGCTGACCCTGGCGCCCTTCCTCGCCACCCTGGTCGGCCTCACCGTCCTCTACTGGCTGGTGCCCTACGCGCCGGTCCGCCTCCGCAACGCCTTGGCGGGGGGCCTGCTGGCGGCGATCCTCCTGGAGGTGCTGCGGCAATCCTTCGGGCGCTATGTGGAGCTGTTCAGCCAAATGAACGAGGTGTACGGAGGCTTCGCCTTCGCCATCCTCTTCATCATCTCCCTCGACCTGACCTGGGGGATCGTCCTCTTGGGCTGCGAGGCCGCGTACACCGCGCAGCACTTCCGGCTGCTCTCCCAGGGATTGCACCGCAATCCGCCGGTGCAGTCCGCGTGGGTGGGGCTGGCGGCCCTGGCGCTCATCGCGCGGCGCCTCGCGAGCGGAGAGCCGGCTCTCACCCGGGAGGAGCTGGCGGACCGGCTGACCTTGCCGGAGAGGGAGATCGAGCGCATCCTCCATCCGCTGCTGGCTCAGGATCTGCTGCGGCCGGCCGGCAGCAAAGGCTATCGCCTCGTCGCCGACCCGCAGAGCTTGTCCGTCGAACAGGTCTTCGCAGCCTACGACCACCGGGCCCGGCGGGGCGTGAGCCTGGTGGGAGGCGAGCTCACAGACCGGCTGGAGCAGCTCGTCGGGGACGTCTCCGATTGCCGGGCCGACCGCCTGAAGGATCTCACCCTGGCCGATCTGGCCGAAGAGACCCCGAAAAAATCTCCCCTTGCCCTCCCCCCACACCCTGAGTAGAATACCCGCCTCCCGCCTCGTGGGGCAGTAGCTCAGCTGGGAGAGCACCACGTTCGCAACGTGGGGGTCGAGGGTTCGAATCCCTTCTGCTCCACCATACGTTCTTCAGGGTGGGTAAAGCTGTGTAACTCCTCGTAGAATGAGGCAGTTACGGGTGTTCGAAGTACCCCGTCCGCGACCTGAATTCCCTCCGGAAACAGAAACGACTGAAATCTCTGTCTCTGATCGAGGCTGGCTTCCAGCCAGAGCCTCGGTGCGTTCAGGGAGACCCTTTCGGCGAAGCCCAGGACGGCTTCGATGTCCAACTCTTCGCTCCTCTGGTCGTGCTGGTCGATCTCGGCCATCGCCAGGGCCTCGTTCAGCTTGTCCATCTGGTCTTTGTAGGTGCCCTCGTCGATGAGCCGCTGGTAGATGAAGGCCTCGAGGAGCTGCTCCTTGCGCCGCTTCACGTCCGCGATCTTCCGCTCGGCGGCGGCTTTCTGGGCGGCGACGTCGGCGTGCCGGGCTTTCCAGTGGTCCAGGACGACGGTCTTGAAGAGGGCCAGGAACTCGGGCCGAGGCCTCATACGCTCAAGGAGGCCCAGGTAGAGCCCGTCAAGCTCGTGCCTCGGGATGTTCGTCTTGCGGCAGCGGGCGTTCGCCGGGCAGTGGTAGTAGGCATACCGCTTGCGCTTGCCCTGCGACCAGGAGCCGGTGAGGGGGTGCCCGCAGTGGCCGCAGGTCGCGAAGCCTCGCAGCGGGAAGTCCGGGTTGTTGCGCTCCCTCGGCACGATCTCGCCGTTCTTGGCGATCAGGCCCTGGACCTGCCAGAAGGTGTCTTCATCGACCAGGGGAGGCCAGTTGCCCACGGTCTCGATGTTCCAGGCCCGCTGGATGATCCGGCAGATGTAGGCCTGGTTCATGAGCATCTCGCCCCATTTCTGGGGATAGACCTCTCCGCCCCGGCGGGTGCGAAGGCCCAGCCTGGTGATCTCGTTGAGGACCTGGATCTTGGTGTACAGGCCGGTGGCGAAGCGCTCGAAGCCGAGCCGGACCAGCGGGGCGCGCTCGGGGTCGAGCTTCAGGGACTTGCCGTCCGCCAGGTAGCCCAGAGGCGGCCGGAAGATCCACTGGCCACGGCGCAGGGCTTCCTGCATGCCGGCCTTGGTCCGGCCGCCCCGGACATCGTTGTCGAACTGGGCGAGGGCCGCGAAAATGCCCTCCATGAACTTGCCGGCCGGCGTCTCGTCGATCGGCTGGGAGACGGCTCTCAAGGTGACGCCGAGCCCGGCCAGGTGCCGGCGGATGATGGCATGGTCGAAGGAGTCGCGGGCGAATCGGTCGACGTTGGTGACCACAAAGACGTGGGTCTTGACGGTGCGCTTGTTCTGCTCTCGCAGGTAGGCCAGGGACGCCTGCAGCTCGGTACGGTTGGCCGTCTTGGCGGACTCGCCGCGCTCCATGAAGACGTGGTCGACCTCCCAGCCGTTGGCCTTGCAGAAGGCCCGGCACTGCTCTTCCTGGACGGGGAGGGAGAGGTTGAAGGTCTGTTCTTTGCTGCTGACGCGGCAGTAGATGATCGCCCGCAGTGTGGTCATCTCTTCGGCTCCTTGTCTGGGACCGTGGCCTTCCGGCCTCCCTGGGCCAGGAAACAGGTCACGGTGATGTCGGCGAGGCCGTAGAGCTCCCGGCGGAGGCGGTCGAGCTGGGCGTCCGTCAGATCGCGCCCGGCTTCGCCCAGGATCTTGCGGCACTCAGCAAGAGAAATCATAGCAGAAATCAGCTCCTTTGTCTCGCATTTGGGAGTAATCCGGCGTATTTGAGCGCAATGTTCACATCCTCCTTCTGAGCCTGTAGCGATCGAGGGCTACCCTTCGCTGAGCAGGCCCAGCTCACGGAGTCTCGTTTCGACGCGTCTGCGGCGGACGTGCAGGGTGCGGGCGACGGTGGCGCAGCTTGGGGTGGCTCTCCAGGCGGCGGTGAGGTCGTCGTCGTTCAGGGGGTTGGCCTTCCGGCCGCGCCGGCGTTGCTCGGCGGCGAGGCGGCCGGCTCTCGCCTGGTCGAGGAGCTCGCCGGCTTCGCGGAGGTCGACGAGGTGCTTGCGGATGGTGGTTTTGGAGACGCCCAGTCTGGCGGCGAGCTCTCGCTGGGAGAGCGGACGGCGGCCGCCCCTCCCCCGCCAGAGGTCCAACAGCTCGACGGGGTTGACGGCGACCGGGGGACGGCCCCAGCGCTTGCCGGGGCTTCTCTGGTGGGCGAGCTTCGCGGCTTCGGCGCGGAGCTGGCGGTCGAGCCGGGTGGAGGTTTCGAGCCAGTCTCTCCAACGGAGCGCGCTGGCCAGGTCGGTGGTGTCGAGGTCGTCTTCAAGGGCGATCAGGGCGACCCCCTGGGCGGCGAGTTGCTGGCCCAGGTCGACCAGGTGCCGGAGGGAGCGCGCGAGCTGGCTCAGGGAGCGGACGAGGATGCCCTGGATGGCGTTCGCCCGGATGAACTGGAGCAGGCGGCTGAGGCTCTTTTTCGGGGCTCCCGGCCCAGGGGCCTGGTCGGCAGTTTGGAGGACGACTTCCCAGCCTTTCCGGGTTGCGTGGGCGGCGAGGCCGGCGAGGATCTGGTCCACGGGCTCGCCACCGTCGGCGGTGGCTCGGGCGTAGAGGGCGATTTTCACGGGGTTCTCCTGCGCCTTCTCCGGCGCGCGGGTGCGGGTTTCGGGGTGCAGTAGCGGATGAGGACTTTGCGGACGCCGACCGGCGTGAGCGACCCCCGGGGGCCGGTGAAGACCTGCTGGGCGGTTCCCCACAGGCGCCGCTCGCTGATCCAGGCGATCAGGTGGCCGCCGACATCGGCCGTGAGGGCAACGGACCAGGCGAAGCCATGGCGGTGGACGGTGACCCGGAGGGTTCCCCGGTCCATCGTGATGGCGGAGGCTTGCAGGCCGGCGAGCTCTTCGGCGGTGAGGCCGGCGGCGAGCAGCCCCAGGAGGGCGCCGTCGCGCAGGCCCACGGGCCAACCCCGCTTGCGGGCGGGATCGACCCGGGGGAGGACCGCGCGGGCTCGGCGGGGATCGAGTTTCATCAGAACGGGTCCGGGCCGGCCGCGGCCGCGGCCGGTCGATTGCGGAACGATGTGGTGGTGCCGGACCAGGTGAGCTGGACGGTGCCGGTCTCCCCCTGCCGGTGCTTCGCGACGATGATCTCGGCGAGCCCCCGGAAGGTGTGCTCGTCGCGGTCGTAGACCTCGGGGCGGTGGATGAAGGCGACTTGGTCGGCGTCCTGCTCGATGGCGCCGGACTCGGCCAGGTCGGAGAGCTGCGGGCGCGGGTCGCTTCGGCGCGTGACTTCGCGGTTGAGCTGCGAGAGGACGATGACCGGGACGCCGAGCTGGCCGGCGAGGGCCTTGAGGCGGCGGGTGATCAGGGCGATTTCGAGGCGGCGCTGCTCGACCTTGACCCCCGCGGTGATGAGCTGCAGGTAGTCGATGACCAGGAGGGCGAGGTCGGGATGCTGGGTCTTGAGCCACCAGGCGCGGGCTTCGAGATCGCGGAGGACCAGGCCGGTGGTGTCGTCGAGGTAGAGGCGGGCACCGGCGATGCGCCGGACGGCGGCGTAGAGGTCTCGCCAGTGCTGGCTGGAGAGCTTGCAGGAGCGGGCGAAGCGGGCGGACATGTCGGACTCGGCGGAGAGGAGCTTCAGGCCCAGCTCGTCGGCGCGCATCTCCAGGGAGAAGACGCCGACGGGTTTGTGCAGCTCGACGGCGACATGGCGGGTGATGTCGAGGGCGAGGGAGGTCTTCCCCATTCCCGGCCTGCCGGCGAGCACGTAGAGACCGCCTCGCAGCAGGCCGGGGCCGAGGCGGTCCCAATCGGGATAGCCCATCGTGAGGCCGACCAGGACTTCGGGACGGCCCTCCTCGATCGTGAGGAGGAGGCGATCGAGGACGGCGCCGGCTTCTTCCCACCGGACGCGGGCCGAGCGGCCGAGGAGGTGATCGGCGCCGGCTCGGAGGTCGGCGAGCAGCTCGGCGACTGGTCGCGCGGTGCCAATGGCTTCCAGGATCGCCTTCTGGGCGGCGGCAATCAGGTCGCGCCGGACGCTCCTCTCGCGGACGATCTCGGCGTATTCGTCGAGCCGGCCGATGTCGGGCAGATCTAGGTCGAGAGTCGAGAGATAGGCGAGGCCTCCGACTGCGGCCAACGTGCCGGCCTGCTCGAGGTGGGCCTGGAGGGTGAGGGCGTCGGGCGTGGTGCCGGCGTCGGCGAGGTCGAGGAACGCCTGGTAGAGGAGGCGGTGGCGCTCGACGAACCAGTCGCGGGGCTGGAGGCACGTACGGACCCGGGCGAGGTGCGCGGGCTCCAGGAGCAGGGCGCCGAGGACGGCGCGCTCGGCTTCTTCGCTGTGGGGCAGGGGGCGGGCCATCAGAGAGCTCTCTTGAGGCGGATGTCTTCGGTGCCCAGCTCGGCGATATGGAGGCCGGAGAGCCAGCGGGAGAGGATCGGCGGCGGCACGGTGGGTTCCGGCTCTTCGAGGAGCTCGGAGAGGAGCTGGCTGGTGACGATGGTGGGAAGGCCTCTTTCGTCGCGGGTGCGGGTGATGAGGAGGAGACGCTCGGTGTACCAGTCGGCGGAGGCGCCGGTGAGCGGCTCGTCGAGGACGAGGAGGGA
>DATFPH010000439.1:0-3761 GCA_035264905.1 Thermoanaerobaculia bacterium | reverse complement strand
GCGCCGTATTTGCGGGAGCACCTCCCGCTTTTCCGGCGCGCCGCGCCGTGAATCCGGGAGGTCGCGCCGTGTTTCCGGCGCGCCGCGCCGCTTTTACGGGAGCAGCCGCCGTGTTTCCGGCGCGTCGCGCCGGAAATCCGGGAGGCCGTGCCGCGTTTCCGGCGCGCGCCGCCGCGTTTCCGGCACCGCGCGCAGTTTCTGCGGGAGGGGTTCCCGCGTTCAGGAGGGCTGGTGCGCCGGCTGTTAGCGGTCAGCCAGACCCGTATGAATTTGGACGTTTTGGTCGACGCGTGCGCGGAGGTAGGCGAGGTAGTCAGGGTTGGGTGGTAGCAAGAGGATCTCGTCGATGAGGGGTAAAAAGTAGGCAAGCGATCGGATGAGGGGTAGGGATTGGGCCTGTGGGTCGCGGTAACTGCGCCTTGCGAGGGCGAGGAGGAAGGCGGTCTCGATGATGTCGAGGGAGATACCGCGGTCGAAAAGTAGGGCGGCGAGGCGTCGATCGTTGAGGGAAGGGCGGCGGGCCGCCGTGTGAGGCAGCCCGCAGTAGAGGTCGAGCAGTCGTTTCAGGTATTCGGCGCGGTTGCGACTCATGAGGAGCGTGTCTTGCGCCGAGCGGTGGCTTCCGCCTCGCTTTCCCGGCGTCGGTAGCTGTCACCTTCGATGAGAGTGACATCGGCATGGTGAGTGAGGCGGTCGATGAGAGTGACGATGCAGGTGGCGTTGGGAAAGATGCCGTTCCAGTCCTTGAAGGCGAGGTTGGTGGAGACGAGCAGGGAGCGCCGCTTTTCGTAGCGCGGGTTGATGACCTTGTAGAGGAGGTCGGCGGCGTGGTCGTCGTAAGAGAGATAGCCGATCTCGTCGATGCAGAGCAGGTGAGGTCGGGTGTAGGCGGCGATCCTCTGTCGTCGGCGTTCGGGGGAGTCGCACTGGACGTCGTCGAGTAGCTCGGCAGCGGTGCGGAAGAGGACGGAGTAGCCGGCGAGGACGGCCTGGTCGGCGATGTTTTTGGAGAGCAGGGTCTTGCCGACGCCGTTGGGCCCGAGCAGGACGAGGTTTCGTCCTTCGCGGAGGAATTCCAGGGAGAGGGCGCGCTCGATCAGTGGTCGATCGATCTTCTTGGGCCAGTTCCAGTCAAAGTCAGCGATCGGCTTGAAGGCCCCGAGCCGGCTCTTGACTCGTCGCCGTTCGAGGGAGCGTCGGGAGCGGTCGGCGGCCTCGCTGCGCACGATCTCCTCGAGCAGAGCTCGTGGTGCGAGGCCGCGCTCGATGGCGCGGGCGAGGAGGTCGTCGAGGGCGGCGGCGGTGGCCGCCAGACCGAGGGCTTTGAGCTCAGTGGCGAGATCACTCATCGCTGTCCTCCGGCTCGGTTGCGGCGAGTTGGTCGTAGCCGCCGAGAGCATGAGGCTGGACGTGCAGGGTGGCGAGCTCGGGACGGTTGGCGAGATCGACCGGCAGGGGCGGTTGACGTTGAGCGTCGCGGCGGTACTTTTCGATCAGGTACTCGACGGAGGAGAGGGTTGGAGTGGTGTGCTTGAGGACCTCTTGGAGCGCAGCTCGCAAGAGGTCGGCGCCGTAGAGCGCGAGCAGTTGAGCCAGTCGGTCGGTCAAACGCGTGGTGTTGCGATGGCGCGGGAAGGCCGCGTCGAGGAAGCGTTCGACTTCGGGGACCGACAGCCGTAGCGGCGCGCCGGCCGCCGAGCCGCGAGCAGCGCGCTTGGTGCGCAGGAGCGCAGCCGCGTGGGCCGGATCGGTGATCTGCTCACCCTGGTGGTAAGAGCGCCGATGGTTGGCGACCTCTTGCAGACCCTCGAAGATCCGGACTCTGGTTGCCTCGGCGAGAAGCATCAGATCCTTGCCGACCGCAGCGGGTGGGATGGAGTAGTCGTTGCGATCGAAGCGGACCCAGAGAGTCTTGGCACTGCGCACCGAGATGCGCTGGCTGGTGTCAAGAGGATGCTGGGGTAAGGCCAGCAGACGGGGCTTTTCTTCGGAATCGAAGACCTCGGCGCAGGAGCGGGCGGGGTCGTCGGGCCAGGAGCGAGGACTGGCGACCTCGACGTTCCAGCGCCCCACCCTCGCATTCAGGGCCTCCAGAGTGCTGAAGCTGTGGACGGCAAAGAAGGACTCTCGCAGGAAGCGGATGGAGCGCTCCACTCTCCCCTTCTCGTTGCCGCGGGCGACGTGACAAGGGCGAGCTTGGAAGCAGTAGTGGCCGGCCAGCTCGAGATAGCGCGGATGAAAGCGAATCTGCTCGCCGCGACGCTGGAGCACGACCGAGCGGAGGTTGTCCGTCTGGATGAGACGCGGCACCCCTCCGAAGTGCTCGAAGGCGTTTACGTGGCCACGCAGGAAGCTGGCAAGGGTCTGGTCGAAGAAAAACTCCACATACAAAAGCCGCGAGTAGCTCAAGGTCAAGACGAACGCCGAAAGGCGGCGCTTGGCGCGGCCCAGAATGACCTCGCCGAAGTCGGCCCAATCGACCTGCGCCGCCTCGCCCGGCAGGGCCTGCAGGCGCAGAAAGACCTCGCGCCGGCTCGGACGGAGTTTGCGCACCACGCGGCGCAGCTGCACAATGCTGCCAGGAAAGCCGCGCTCGTGGAGCATCCGATACAGCACCGTCGAGCACAGCCGCGGATAGCGCTCGAGAGTCTCTTTCAGAAACGGCAGATACGGATCGGTGATACGGGGACGCGGCTTGCGCGGCGCAGGTGGCCCCGACGGGCGATTCAGAGCCCTCCTTACGGCATCCGGATGCACGCCGAGCTGGGCGGCGATAGTCCCGATCTTCCAGCGCTCGGCGTAATGCAGGCGACGAATCTCCGACACGGCTTCGGCATCGAGCATGGCTCACCTCGCCTCCGCTGTCAGGATCCGTCCATTCACTCGTGCCGTCGCACACCACGCAGCGCCAGATCGTTGGCGTTCGCTGCTCACAGGCCACCTCCCACGGCCGCTCGCTCGCAGCCTGCGGCAGGCAGGGCAGCAACGGCTTGCCGACCAGGGTCGCAGACCCCTCGCCTTGCTTGGAAGATGGGACCCTTACGGGTGTTGCACCAGCCCGCCGCCGGGCTCGGTGCTCGCGCTGATGGCGAGCGTTGTTTTCCCGGCCATGAGGTGTCTGGAGGTGACGACGCTTGGACTCTCGGCGAAGTCGCCGACGCGAGATTTCGCTACACGACCGGGACCCGTGCCGATGACCTCGGTCGCAGCGGCAACAGATCGCGAAACACTGTTCGCAGCAGCGGCAGTGCCGCACATGAAGGACAGGGACCTCGCTCGACGCCATCGCAGCCTCCAGAGCCGGTCCTCTGGACAACCGCATTCCGCCTGTGCAAGGCTCTCTCCGTGCTTGGTGTTGCCTCGCCCCTTAACCGGGCGGCGGAACGCCACCCAGACCCCGGCGCCTACCGGGGTCTTTTCCTTTTGGCCGGCTCCCGCGAGCATACCCCGCCTCCCCCGGATCCCCCTCCACCCCCGCGCTCCGCGCGGGATGATGCTGCCGACCTAAGGGTTCAGATTTCTACGGATTCTGGAGAGCGCCTACAGGGAGTGAAGGCGCCCAACACACGCGCTGCACCACCCGGGAAAAGTGTCAGAGGAATCCGGGAAAAGTGTCAGAGTAATCAGGAGAATCAGGAGGAAGGAGAGGCGTAAATTCGGCGGCCTTTGAGCTCGGACAGGCCCTGACACTTGGTTGTGTCGAATTCAAAGGGCAATCGAGCAGGCGGCTTGCCCTGGAAAAGGACCTTGGGAGGCTCACG
>DATFPH010000438.1:0-2559 GCA_035264905.1 Thermoanaerobaculia bacterium | reverse complement strand
CACCGCTTCTGGCAACGCCGCTTCCGCGGCGATCCCGGCATCGTCGGCCGCTCGATCGAGGTCAACAAACAGGGGGTCACCGTCATTGGCGTCGCTCCCAAGGACTTCTTCGGCGTCCTTACGACCTATCCCACCGACGTCTTCGTGCCGGCTTCGATGTGGCGGCAGATCCTGTTCGGAAGCCTCCGCGAAAGCTTCCCGCAGCGCGGCTTCGGCACCTTCAACATCGTCGCGCGCCTCGCCCCGGGAGTCAGCCTGGCGCAGGCCGAGGCGGAGACGAAGGGCGTGGTCCGGCGGCTGGTGGAGGAGTTCCCGCAGGACAACGAGAGCATGGGGACTGCGGTCTACCCTCTCAACCAGGCGCGGATCAGGCCGCGGCAGCGCAAGGAGCTCGTCCTCGGAGCTACCCTTTTGCTGAGCGGTGCCGGACTGGTTCTCCTCATCGCCTGTGTCAATCTGTCGAGCCTGCTCCTGGGCCGGGTGCTGGCACGGCAACGGGAGATCGCCGTGCGCACGGCGATCGGGGCCGGCCAGGGGCGGTTGGCGCGCATGCTCATTACCGAGAGCGCCGTCCTCAGCCTGCTCGGCGGCGGCGCGGGCCTCTTGCTGGCTCTCTGGCTGCGCCGGCTCATATGGTCCTTGCGGTCGCCGGGGCTGCCCGAGAATCTGGATCTTGGTCTCGACCTGCGCGTCTTTCTCTTCACCGTGGGGCTGACCATCCTCACCGGGCTCCTCTTCGGCCTCGTGCCGGTCCTCCAGATGCGCAGCCGCAACCTGGTCGAGGTGCTGCGGGGCAGAGCCTTCGTCGGCGGCATCACCGCTCTCGGAACGCGCTTGAGCTTCCGCAACCTGCTCGTCGGCTTCCAGATCGCCCTCTCCCTCGTCTCGCTGGTCGGCGCGGCCCTGTTCCTCAGAACCCTGCTCGACGCCAGGGATGTCGATCTCGGCTTCGAGAAGGAGAAGCTCCTCGTCGTCTCCCTCGAGCCCACGGCAGTGGGGTACGACGACGCGCGGGCGCAGCAGTTCTACGACCGGTTGACCGAGCGGGTCGGCAGCCTGCCCGGGGTCGCGTCTGCGGCGATCGGCGAAGGCGTGAACCTCTATCCTGTCGGCTACCTCATGAGCGAGATCCGGATCGAGGGCAAGGATCCGGAGGATGTGCACATGACCCAGGTGAACACGGTCGGTACCCGTTATTTCGAGACCGTGGGCATCCCCCTCCTCCAGGGGCGCGACTTCTCGCTGGTCGACCGCGCAGGCGCGCCGTCCGTCGCCATCGTCAATGAGGCGATGGCCCGGCAGCACTGGCCTGGCGAGAGCGCCGTGGGCAAGCGCTACTCGGTAGTCAGCACCGGCGAGTTGGTCGAGGTCGTCGGCGTGGCGCGCAACGCCCATTACCGGCAGGTCGACGAGGAGCCTTTCCCTTACATCTACCGGCCGCTCCTCCAGCATTTCAGCTCCCCCGTGTTCCTGCACGTCCGCACCGTCGCCGATCCAGCCGGCGTGCTGCCCGCCGTCCGCAGCGAGGTCCGTGCGGCCGAGCCCGGCATGGCGCTCACCGACCTGTGGCTGATCTCCGAGGTGCTCGACCGTGCGCTGTGGACCTCCCGCCTGGCGGCCATCCTGCTCTCGGTTTTCGGCGTCCTGGGTCTCCTCCTCGCCATGATCGGGCTCTACGGCACGCTGGCTTACTCGGTGAAACGGCGCCAGCACGAGATCGGGATCCGCATGGCCTTGGGGGCCCAGCGCTCGGGGATCGTCTGGATGATCGTCCGGCAGGGTATGTTGCTTGCCGCCGCCGGCCTCATCGCCGGCCTGTTCGCCGCCTTCGCCACGGCCCGGCTCGCCCTTCCCTCAAGCCCGGAATGGGGCGACCCGGCGAGCTTCGCAGCGGCGTCCCTGGTCCTGGTGCTGACGGCGTTCCTCACCAATCTGATCGTCGCTCGCAAGGCGGCCGCGGTCGATCCGTTGCGCGCCCTGCGCAGCGAGTGATCCGGGGCCTGCTCCACGACCATCGATGGCTTATGATGTCCTTGACCACCATGGGAATCTCTGACGCCGGTTCTCCTCCTCGGTCCTCGGCCCTGGCGGCGGGGCAGCTCGCCCTCTGGTTCCTGGAAGCGCTGGCCCCCGGCAGCGGGGTGTACAACCTCGTCAGCTCCGCGCGGGTCCGCTCGGCGGTGGACCCGGCCGAGTTGCGCCGGACCTTCCAGGCTCTGGCGGACCGCCATGCGTCCTTGCGCACCACTTTCGAGCTGCGGGATGGTGAGCCGACGCGGCAGGTGCACGGGCGCTTGCCGATCGGCTGGGTGGAGGAGGATGTCTCGGGGTACAGCGACGAAGACCTGGACCGGCGCCTGGTCGAGGAGGCGTACCGGCCCTTCGTCCTGGCGAGCGAGGCGCCCATGCGGGTCGGGGTCTTCCGCCGGCAGGGTGGCGACGTGACCCTCCTGGTCGTGCTGCATCATCTCGTGGCGGACTTCGGCTCGCTGATCGTCGTGCTCCGGGAGCTGGGCCCCTTCTACACCGCGGCCTGCGGCGGGCCGGTGCCGGAGCTGG
>DATFPH010000437.1:0-61137 GCA_035264905.1 Thermoanaerobaculia bacterium | reverse complement strand
TTCCGTGGCAAGCTGACCTACGCCTCTCACTTCGCCGTTCCGCCCCCCGGCTTTCCCCGCGAGGGGAGCGTCCTGGTCATCGCTCCTGGCTTCGGGCTGGTGCCTCCCGACTGGGCGATCGACCCGGAGAGGACCGAGGTGCTCCGCACCACGCCGGTGGACCTCAAATGTCCCGGCTACGTCGAGCCGATGCGCCAGCACCTGCAGACTCTCCGCGACCACCTCCCGGCGTCGACTCCCGTCGTCCTCCTGGGCAGCATCGCCACCGGCAAGTACGTCGACCTCCTGGAGCCGGTCTTTGGCGAGCGGCTCCTCTTTCCCCGCATCTTCGCCGGAGCGGGGGATATGCGGCGCGGCTCTCTTCTGCTGCGCGCCGCGCGCGAGGGAGAGGAGCTCGAATACGTCACGCTCGCGGCTCCCCGGCATGCCCGCCGCTCCCGGACTCCCGCCTGAGCGGGACCTGACTGGCATGCGCCTTGCTCTTTCAAGCTATCGACGAGGGAAGTAAGGCAAAACACAGCCTGGAGATACAGCGAACAAGGCAAAGGAGACGCTCATGACTCTCACGAACAAATCAGCCTGGAAGTCCCTGGTGCTTGTCCTGGCTCTCTTCGTGTCCTTGGCGAGCGGCGCCTGCCGCGTCCGCCAGACCGAGGAAGGCGAGATGCCGGACGTCGACGTCAAGACCGAGGGCGGCAAGCTGCCCGAGTACGACGTGGATGCCGCGGACGTGGACGTGAAGACCGAGAAGCGCGAGGTCGACGTCCCGGTCGTCACGGTCGAGCCGCCGCGGGACGGCGACCAGGACGGCGAGCAGCAGGCTCCGCGGCCGCCGCAGCCCTGAACACCTTTCGAGCATTTTGTTCCCAAAAAACCGACGCCCCGACGGGACAGCGAATCCGTCGGGGCGTCGGCTGCGGGGCGGAAGTGGCGTCAGGAAATCTTGACGACGTTCTTCGCCTGGAGGCCTTTGGGGCCTTCAACGACTTCGAACGAGACGCGGTCTCCCTCGCCCAGAGTCCGAAAACCCTCGGCAATGATGGACGAATGGTGTACGAACACGTCCGCGCCACGCTCACGGACGATGAATCCGTATCCCTTCGCGTCATTGAACCACTTCACGATCCCTTGCTCAGCCATACTCTGCTCCTTACAACAATAGAGTTGATGTTGTGCCGCTCGCGCGGCATACCTCCGCCTCCGGATGGAGGATCGAATTCAAATTTTTTGGCCTGGTGATCCTCGCTCGCAACTCTTCTGGTCTACGCACTTTGATCGGGGGCTGCTACCGCGGGGGATGCGTGAGGAGGTCTTGCTCTGGAGCCGCTGCCAACCACATGCGCTAACAAGTTTCCAGAAGCATGGCATCGCTCCAGCAAAAAATCAAGAGGGCAGAACGGGGCGACTTGCCGGAGAACGGAACAACGTCCGGGATAAGATCAGAGGGACTTGGAGGAAAGGCCGTGTCATCCACTCGCATCCCCCGCCAGCTCGACGCCATCGAGATCCGTGTCCTCGGCGTGCTGCTCGAGAAAGAGCAGACGACCCCCGAAATCTGCCCGATGACGGTCAACGCCATCGTCGCCGGGTGCAACCAGAAGACGAACCGCGAGCCGGTCCTGGAGCTCACCGAAGGCCAGGTGGTCGAGGCCCTGGAGCGGCTGCGCCAGGAGGTCCTGGTCTGGCGCAGTGAAGGAGCGCGCTCGGAGAAGTGGCAGCAGAGCGTCGTGCGCCGTTGGGGTCTCGACCACGCGGGCAAGGCGCTGATGACGCTGCTCCTGCTGCGCGGCCCCCAGACGCCGGGGGAGCTGCGCACCCGCAGCGAGCGCCTCCACCCCTTCGCCACGCTCCAGGAGGTGGACGAGGCGCTCCAGCGGATGGCCACGATCGACGAGCCGCTCGTCGCCGAGCAGCCGCGCCGCGCCGGTCAGAAGGAGATCCGCTGGACCCACCTGGTGGGGGAGATCCTGGAGCCGGAGACCGTCACCACCCCGCCGGAGCTGGCGGCAGTGGGGAGGCCGTCCGGGCCCGCGCTCAGCGAGCGGGTGGCGCGCCTGGAGGAGACGGTGCAGCGGCTGGAGGCGGAGCTGGCGGAGCTGCGGGAGCTGAAGAGCCTGCTGTAGGGCCGGCCTCGCCCTACCGTTTGATCCGCCACCCGCCGTCTTCGGCTTCCAGGAGCCAGCCGACGATCTTGCCGGGCCGGATCGCCTGTTCCTCGCCCCAGAAGCGGCGGTTGCGGAGGCGCCGGCTGGACGTGTCGTGCTCGGGGATCGCCTCGATCTCCTCCTGAATCCGGCGGAAGCGCTCGATCCACTTTGCGCAGCTCTCGCGGCGGAGGTCCGCCCAGCCGTCGCGCACCCAGCTCTCCAGCTTTTCGGGCGTCACCGGCTCGTCCTTCAGACCTGCGGGGACCAGGGTGCGCGGGCCGCGCAGGATCTCTCCCGAATCAAGGAGGATCGGCACGCCGATCGAGACCACCTGGTTGGCGACGTCCGGCTGGTCGCGGACCAGGCGGTCGAGCCGGTCGCGCACCTCGTCGGGCGCCGCCTCCCGGACCGCCGTCATCGTGCCGAAGGCGAGGCGCAGCAGGTGCGCCTCGAAGAGGAGCTTGGAGATGCGCGGCGGCCCGAGCTGCTCGAAGGCGACGCTGTGGACTCCGTGTTGTTCCTGGAGCTCGTTCATCCGCTCGATGGCCCAGTGGCGCAGGATGCCCGCCCGGTAGGTCGGCCCGAGCACCGCGCCGTCCAGCGCGTTGACGATCTCGCGCCCGGTCTGACGCCCTTCGATCTCGAAGACCAGGTAGCTCGCGATCTCCTCCGGCGTGACGAACTCCATCTGCTCGCCGGTGGAGACCGAGACGAACTCCTCGGCGCTGAAGACGCCGTTTTCGCCGGTGTCGATGAAGACGTTCTCGTAGAGCACGTCCGTCTCGCGGGCCGCCGCCGGATCCTCGGTCGAGAACGTCGCTCCCAGCGGGCGGGGCTTGGCGTCGACCAGGCGGAGGGGCTTGCCGTGGCGGTAGATCGGGCCGTAGCCGATCTTCTTCCAGGCGATCGCCGCCGCGGGCTTGATCTCCTTGGTGATCGGCGCGTTGGGGGTGCGCGCCATCAGGAACAGGAGCATGGACTGGGCGCCGGCGAGAGCGCTCTTCGACAGGAGCACGCGGCTCGGGCGCTCCTCCGAATGGGTGTAGGGGATGTTGAGCCCCATGCCGCCCGTGCCGGTGGTGCCGACCTTGACGTAGACGCGAGTCTTCGCGTCGATCATCCCGCGGTACATGACCTGGATGTGGCGGATCAGCCGCGGCATGTAGAGGGCGTCGAGCAGCGCCTCGGTGCCCTGGGGCGTCACCGCGCCGGCTTCGAGCTGGTTCAGGAGCGCCTCGGCGGCCTGGAAGATGTTGCCGTAGGCGATGCCGGTCGCGGTGTTGACGCAGTCGATGACCACGTCCGGCTTCGACGCCGTCAGAAGGCGATAGAGGCTGAACACCGAGAGGTTCTCGTCCGAGAGGGTCTTGAGCTCGGCGCGGATCTTCTCGATCCGGTCGTCGATGCCGTCCAAGCCGAAGATGTTCCCGGCCGAGACGGAGATCCGGGTGGGGCCGGCTTCGGGAGCCAGCTCCTCGCGGGCCCGTTCCGACTCCTCGATGCGCAGGCTGTGGATCTGGATTTCGGCCGGCCGGCGCTCGAGCAGCTCCCGGCAGACCGCCATACCGACGAGGCCGTAGCCTCCGAGCACAAGGATCTTCCGATTCTCCAGGTTCACAGTCCGGCTCCTCCAAGGGATCAAGTGCGCCAGCTTGGGCGGCGAGCGGCGGCATTCTATCCCGGGCTCCCGTCCTGTCCACTCTAGACACGGTTCCTGCCCAGGTTGGGCGAGGGCGCCTCGACGTTGTACACTCGGCGGGTTTCGCAGGGGGGAGGGATACCGCATGATCGCTTGCAGGAAATTTGCGCGCCTGGCGTGGATGTGCAGCCTTTTCGCGGCCCCGGCGCTCGCCCAGGATCTCGGGGCGCGCATCGACCAGGAAGTGGACCGCGCGGCGCCCGGGATCGTCGAGATCCGCCACAAGCTCCACCAGAACCCGGAGCTGAGCAACCGGGAGACCCAGACCGCCGCCCTCGTCGCCGACCACCTGCGCAAGCTCGGCCTCGACGTGAAGACCGGCGTGGCCAAGACCGGCGTCCTCGCCGTCCTGCGCGGCGGCAAGCCCGGCCCGCGCATCTCGGTGCGCGCCGACATGGACGCCCTGCCGGTCACCGAAGAGACCGACTTCCCCTTCCGCTCGACCCAGCGCGACACCTTCCTGGGGCAGGACGTGGGCGTTGCCCATGCGTGCGGCCATGACGTCCACACCTCCTCGCTGCTCGGGGTCGCCACCGTGCTCGCGGCGCTCAAGGACCAGATTCCCGGCACCATCCAGTTCATCTTCCAGCCGGCCGAGGAGGGGCCGCCGCCCGGAGAGCGGGCGGGCGCCGAGCTGATGCTCGCCGAGGGCGCGTTCAACGAGAAGCCCGAAGCGGTCTTCGCCCTCCACTCCTTCCCGGACCTCTCCGTGGGACAGGTCGGCTTCAACCCGGGGCCGACCATGGCCGCGGTCGACCAGTTCACCGCCCATCTCAAAGGCAAGCAGGCGCACGGCGCCTATCCCAACCTGAGCGTCGATCCCGTGGTCATGGCGGCGCAGGCGATCCTCGCGCTGCAGACCATCCGGTCGCGCAACCTCTCGGCTTTCGAGCCGAGCGTGGTCACAGTGGGCATCGTCCGCGGCGGCGAGCGCTTCAACATCATCCCCGCCGAGGTCCTCCTCGAGGGGACGGTGCGCACCTACAACGACGCGGTGCGCACCACCGTCGAGCGCCGCATGCGGGAGATCCTGGACGGGGTCGCCCGCGCCGCGGGCGGCTCGTATGAGCTCGACTACAAGAAGAACGCGCCCGCGACCGTCAACGACCGGGCGCTGGCCGCGACCGTGCGCCCCCTGCTGGAACGTACGCTGGGGGCCGACAACGTGAAGGTTGTGGAGCCATCCATGGCCGGCGAGGATTTCGCTTACTTTGCCAATCAGGTCCCAGGGTTTTTCTTCCGGCTGGGCGTGGTCAAGCCGGGCACGACCTCTGGCGGCCTGCACACCCCCACGTTCCGGGCGGATGACTCCGCGGTCCCGGTGGGAATGCGGGTGATGGCGCGGCTCCTGGTGGATTACCTCACCCAATCCAATCAGAACAGATCTCCGAGGTGACGGAATGCAAAACGAAGGGCGGTTCAAGAGCAGCTACGGTTTGGACAAGCTGGGGATCTCCGGCGCGCGGACGGTGTACTGGAACCTGCCGCCGGCGCGCCTGGTCGAGCTCGCGGTCCAGCGCGGCGAAGCGCAGCTGGGCGCCCAGGGACCGCTGGTCTGCCGCACCGGCCAGCACACCGGGCGCTCGCCCAACGACCGCTTTATCGTCCGCGATGCTTCGATCGACGGCGACATCTGGTGGGGGGACGTCAACAAGCCGTTCGACCGCGAGAAGCTCGACGCGCTGTTCGAGCGCGCCCTCGATCATGTGAAGGACCGCGACCTCTTCGTCTTCGACGGCTATGCCGGCGCCGATCCGCGCTACCGCTTGAACGTGCGGATCGTCACCGAGAACGCGTGGCACAACCTGTTCGCGCGCAACATGTTCATCCGCGAGGAGAGCGGCGACGTCCTCTCCTCCTTCGAGCCGAGCTTCACCGTGCTCAACGTGGCCTCTCTGGACGCCGAGCCGCAGCGGGACGGCACCCGCTCCTCGACCTTCATCCTGCTCGATCTCGCGAAACGCCGGGTGCTGATCGGCGGGACGCAATACGCGGGCGAGATCAAGAAGAGCATCTTCAGCGTGATGAACTACTACCTGCCCAAGCAGGGGGTGTTCCCGATGCATTGCAGCGCCAACTACGCGACCAGGGATGACGTGGCGCTCTTCTTCGGCCTCTCCGGCACCGGCAAGACCACGCTCTCGGCCGACCCGAACCGCACGCTCATCGGCGATGACGAGCACGGCTGGACCGACCAGGGGGTGTTCAACTTCGAGGGGGGCTGCTACGCCAAGGTCATCCGCCTGAGCCCCGAGGGGGAGCCGGAGATCTATGCCACGACGCGGACCTTCGGGACCGTCCTCGAGAACGTCGTCATGGACCCCGAGACCCGCCGCCTCGACTTGGACGACGAGAGCAACACCGAGAACACCCGCGCGAGCTATCCGCTCACCCAGCTCGGCCGGGTGGACCTGGGAGGCCAGGCGGGGCATCCGCGCAACATCGTCTTCCTGACCTGCGACGCCTTCGGCGTGCTGCCGCCGATCAGCCGGCTGACCGAGGAGCAGGCCATGTACCACTTCCTCTCCGGCTACACGGCGAAGGTCGCCGGCACGGAGAAGGGGGTCACCGAGCCCAAAGTGACCTTCAGCACCTGCTTCGGCGCGCCCTTCATGCCGCTCCACCCCGGGGTCTACGCCGGGCTGCTCGGCGAGAAGATGAAGCGGCACAACGCCAAGGTCTGGCTGCTGAACACGGGCTGGACCGGCGGACCCGTCGGCACGGGCCAGCGGATCAAGCTCGCCTACACCCGCCGCATGGTCACCGCGGCGCTCACCGGCGAGCTCGACAACGCCGAGACCTGGGTCGATCCGATCTTCGGCCTGCACGTGCCGAAGCAGGTCGAGGGCGTGCCGGGCGAGGTGCTCCGTCCGCGCGACACCTGGAAGGACTCCGCGGCCTACGACGCCAAGGCCTCGCAGCTCGCCGACATGTTCGCCGAGAACTTCAAGAAGTACGAGTCGGGCGTCAGCGAAGAGGTGAAGGCGGCCGGGCCTGGCAAGGTCCGGGTGTAGGGGGGCGAAAAAAAGGACACCAAGGACTCCAAGGGACATCAAGGTCAAAGCCCTTGATGTCCTTGGGTCCTTGAAGCCGTTCTAAAGCCGGAGAACGCTGATCCGCCGGCCCTCGTTCCCAAGCTCCTGACGGGAACAGCGCTCTGGTAGGGGGCTGGCCTTGGACCGAAGGTCAAAAATGACGAGGGTTCCCTCATTCAGGCCGAGCCGTTCCAGATATCGCGAAAGTTGCTCCAGACCTTCCTTTTGTGGATCGGGTCGGCCGTCGCGCCAGACTTTGAGCTCCGCTGCCCAGCGTTCCACTCCTGCGGGATGGGGCCAGCGGACACAGAGGTCGACGCGTCCTCTTCCCACTGCGTACTCGCGATCGATGAAGCCTCCGCCGTTGACGACTTTCTGGAGAAAGGCCATGAAAACGAGCTGAGCCGCGGCTTCGGTGTAGGGCGCGCTGGAGAGGAAGGCCTCAGCGTGCTGACACCAGAAAGCGCGGAAGTCTTCGAGAAGGAGGTCGAAGCGCAACCGGCCGTCCTGTCCAACGTAAGAAGGGCGTGGCACCCCCACCGATTGCTCGAGCAAGGACGTGAGCGCGCGCGGGATGACCTCGCGGTACACCGGATTCGCCACCGACAAGCCATCCGGCGTCGACACGACAAGACCGAGGTCTTTGACGAACTGAACGTCGTCATTCAGGACATCCGCCCCGAGCGGCTCGCCCGCAAGGAGCGGCTCGAGAACCCGTCGGACCCGCGGCTCGCGCAAGCGGTCGATGAGCGAGTCGAGGTGCGTGTCCCGTCGCTGGATCAAAGCTTCCTTCGCGGCTTCGATCACCTCCATGGTCACTGGAATCACCGGATCGGGTGCGATCCGCTCGACCGCCTGCCGGGCCAGCGCGTTGACCAGCCAGGGATGCCCACCGGTTAGCTCCCAGGCGAGATACAGCGCCTCCGGTGCAAAGACCTGCCCGCTCTCCGCCGTATGCTGACTGTAGAGCTCGGCGACCTCGTCAGCTGTGAAGTTGCGGAGGGTCAGCGACTCGACTTTGATGTTGAAAGGAGACGAGGTCCCCAGGCTGTGTGAATCCGGCCGGAGGTCGAGCCGGTAGTCGCGGACGTCGCGCAGCCCGATCAGCGCAACGGACTGTGGGAAGTTCCGGGGGCGCTCGGGATAACCGCTGCGGAGCTGGCGCAGCACCGAGATCAGCGCCGCATCCAGAAGAGCGTCGATCTCGTCGAGAAACAGCACGACAGGCCGGGGAGACCGCTGCGCCCAACGGATCAGGACATCGCGGAGCCGGGTTGTCGGATCAAAGGAGAGATCTTCCTCGGGAGGACGAAGCTCGGCGGGCAGGCGGAGGGCTGCATCCTGCCTCAGGGTTTGAAGAACGGCAGAGATTCCCCGATCGAGATCAGCCCCTGCCGCCTGTGCCGCCTCACAGGTGGTCAGCAGCGCTGTATATCGGCCTTCGGCCGTGAGCGCCTCGGCCAAGGTCCTAAAGCTGGTTGTCTTCCCGACCTGGCGAGGAGCGTGGATCGTGAAGTACTGCTTCTGCTCGATCAGCCGGCGCACGTCCGGGAGACGGCGCTCCGGCGGCAACATGTAATGGTCCAGAGGATTACAAGGACCCGCAGTGTTGAAGAATCTTGACATGGCGGCGTGGAGCGTCCGAGCGGACCAATCTACCACGCCCCTGCAAAGGGCCGGCCCGCCAGTCCCCCCTACTCCACGTCATGCACCAGCGGCTGGGGCCGGCACAGCCAGTACCCCTGCGCGTAGTCGACCCCCAGCGTCTTGAGAACCTCGAGCGTCGGGCGGTTCTCCACCCATTCGGCGATGGTCTGGATGCCCAGGGCGTGGCCGACCTGGTTGATCGACTCGACCATGGCTCGCTTGACCCGGTCTTCGAGCATGTTCTGCACGAACTCGCCGTCGATCTTCAGGTAATCGATCTGCAGGTCGCGCAGGTAGGAGAAGGAGGAGAGGCCGCTGCCGAAATCGTCCAGGACGAAGCGGCAGCCTTTTGTCTTCAGGCCGGAGATGAAGCGCATGGCGCTGTCGAGCTTGCTGATCGCCGCGGTCTCGGTGATCTCGAAGCAGACCCGGCGGGGATCGACGCCGCTCTTCTCGAGCTCCTCGCCCACGTAGTCCAGGAAGCCGTCCTCGGCCAGCGCCTGGGCCGAGATGTTCACCGCGAAGAGGACCGGCCGCGAGACCTCCCGCCGCTGCACCTCGGAGAGGGCCCGGAAGGCGGTGTGCACCACCCAGCGGTCCAGCGAGCCGATCAGCTTGTAGCGCTCGGCCGCCGCGATGAACGCGCCCGGGGAGACCACTTTGCCGTCCGGATCGAGCATGCGCAGGAAGACCTCGCAGAGCAGCTCCCGGCTCGGGTTGCCTGCCAGCGGCTGGACGAGCTGGTAGTACAGCCGGAAGCGGCGGTCCTCGAAGGCGCCGTGGATGCGGTGGATCCATTGCATCTCGCCGTAGCGCTCGGCGATCGTCGTGTCGTCGAGCTCGTGCTCGTGGACGCGGTTCTTCCCGCCTTCCTTGGCCACGTAGCAGGCGGCGTCCCCCGCGCCCATGACCTGGGCGATGTCGCCGCTGTCGCCGTCGATGGCCACGAAGCCGATGCTCACGCCGACGCTGAACATCTGGTCGCGCCAGCGGAAGCGGAACTCGCGGACGGAGCGGCGGATGTCCTCGGCGATCTGCCGCGCGTAGTCGAGCGGGCAGTCTTCGAGCAGCACGCCAAACTCGTCGCCGCCCAGCCGCGCCAGGGTGTCGCTGCGCCGCACCCGCGAGCGCAGGAGGGCGGTGATCTGCTTGAGCATCTCGTCGCCGACCAGGTGGCCGCAGGTGTCGTTGATCACCTTGAACTCGTCCATGTCGAGGTAGAGCAGGACGTGGAGGCGCTGCTCGGCGCGCGCCGTGCGGATCGCCCGCTTGAGCCGCACCTCGAACTCGCGGCGGTTGAGCAGACCGGTCAGGGCGTCGTGGGAGGCGAGATAGATCATCTCGCGCTCCATGCCCCGCAGCTGGGTGACGTCCTTGAAGACGACCACCGCGCCGATCACCTCGCCGTTGCGGTCGCGGATCGGCGCCGCCGAGTCGCGGACCGAGTACTCCCGGCCTTCGGAGCCGAGGAGGAGCGCGTGCCCGGGGGACTCGACGACCCGGCCCTCGTCCAGGCAGCGCCGCACCGGATCGGACAGGGGCGTGCGCGTGACCTCGTCCACGACCTGGAAGACCTCGGACACCGGCCGGCCGAACGCCTCCTCGGCGGTCCACCCGGTCAGGCGCTCGGCGACCGGATTCATGGAATCGACCCGCCCCTCGGCATCCGTGCGGATGACCCCGTCGCCGATCGACGCCAGGGTCGCCTGCAGGAGCTCGTTCTCCTGCGCCAGCGATTCGGCCTCCCGCCGGCGTGCCGTCACGTCCAGGGCGATCCCGAGGCAGCCGGTCACCGCGCCCGCCGCGTCCCGCAGCGGCTCGATCCGCACCTCCCAGAGCCGTGCTTCCCATTCCATCTCGTAGCTGACCGACTCACCCGCCAGCGCCAGCCGGTGGGCGCGGATCGCCGGATGATCCGGGTCTCGCGTCTCGTAATGGTCGAAAAGGCTGACGCCTGTGTCGTCCAGGCTGGAGGGAGGACCGGCGCTCACCCGGAGCTCGCGATTGACCGTCCAGACCAGGGCAGGTGTCGGCTCGGTATGCACGGAGATCGCCTCTCCTCCCGCTCCGGGAAGGTCCAGCGTCGGTTCCTGGGCTGCGGCCGGGCGAGGGCCGGTCTTGAACCGGTATCGGCGATCCGCCGGACTCGGCGGGAACAGGACGTGGACCGAAGAGAATTCACCCATAGCAAGAGCCTTCGTGCAGCGCTACCCCTCCTGAGCAAGATCCGCGCCTGCTCCGCTTAGAGAGGGAGACGGCTCCCGGGACTCCGTGCGGGCGGTGAAAAGTTCGGCTCTGTCTTTGTAAAGGCTCTAACGAATATTTCTGTAATGCTGTCTAAGACAGGGGCTCGGGCATGGCGATGCCGAAGCCCTGTACGTAATCGACGCCGACCTCCCGGAGCATCTCCAGGGTGGCGCGGTTCTCGACCGACTCGGCGATGGTCCGGATGCCCATCACCTGCCCGATCTGGTGGATCGACTCGACCAGCGCCCGCTGCACCGGGCTCCCGACCATGTCGCGCACGAAGGTGCCGTCGATCTTGAGGTAGTCGACCTGCAGGTTCTTGAGGTAGGCGAAGGAGGAGAGGCCGCTGCCGAAGTCGTCGAGCACGAACCGGCAGCCGTGCTCTTTGAGGACCCGGATGAAGATCGTCGCCTGCCCCAGGTTCTCCACCGCGGCCGTCTCGGTGATCTCGAAGCAGACCCGCCCCGGCGCCACGCCGGTCGCCTCGATCTCCTCCAGGACGTATTCGAGGAAGGCATCGTCGCCGAGCGACTGTCCGGAGAGGTTGATGGCGAAACAGGTCTCGTCCTCGTGCGACAGGGCGCGGCAGGCGAGCGCGACGAACGCGGCATGGACGACCCAGCGGTCGATCGAGCCGATCAGGTGGTAGCGCTCGGCGGCCGGGATGAAGGCGGCCGGGGAAGCCAGGCGCCCGTCCTCCTCGATCATGCGGATGAAGATCTCGCAGAGCGGCGGATCATTCAGGAACTCCGGGCGCAGCGGCCGGATCGGCTGGTGGTAGAGGCAGAACCGGTGCTCGGCGAAGGCCTTGTGGATGCGGTGGACCCACTGCATCTCGCCGTAGCGCTCGGCGAGCGCGATGTCGTCCGGCTGGTACTCGTGCATCCGGTTGCGGCCGTTCTCCTTGGCTACGTAGCAGGCCGCGTCCGCGGCGGACAGCACGTGGGCCATGTCCGCGGTCTCCGGAGTGATCGACACGAAACCGATGCTGACGCCGATCTCGAAGATCCGCTCCTGCCACGAGAAACGGAACTGCTGCACCGCGTTGCGCAGGCCGAGCCCGGTCTCGCGCGCCCGGTCGGGCTGGGTGTCGTCCAGGAGGATGCCGAACTCGTCGCCTCCCAGGCGGGCCAGGGTGTCCGTCTTGCGCAGCCGGGTCTTGAGGAGGCTCGTCACCTGCTTGAGCATCTCGTCTCCGGCCAGGTGCCCGCAGGTGTCGTTGACCACCTTGAACTCGTCGAGGTCGAGATAGAGGAGCGCGTGGAGCCGCCCCTCCTCGCGCGCCGTGGTCAGACAGTGCTGGAGGCGCCGCTCGAACTCGCGGCGGTTGATCAGGCCGGTCAGGGGATCGTGCCGCGCGAGATAGACCATCTCGCGCTCCATGCCGCGAAGCACGGTCACGTCCTTGAAGACCACGACGGTGCCGGTGATCCGCCCCTGGCGGTCGCGGATCGGCGCCACGGAGTCGCGGATGGCGGCCTCGCCGCCGTCGCGGCGGATGAGCAGGGAGTAGCCGGGGAGCTCGACGACCGTGCCTTCCCGCAGACAGCGCTCGACCAGGTTGGGCACCGCCCGGCCGGTGGTCTCGTCGACCACGTTGAAGACGGAGAGGAGCGGCTGGCCGCAGGCCTCGGCGGCGCTCCAGCCGGTCAGCCGCTCGGCCACCGGGTTCAGGTAGTCGATGACGCCCGCCGCGTCCGTGCGGATGACGCCGTCGCCGATCGAGGCGAGGGTCACCTGGGCGCGCTCCTTCTCCTGGGCGAGCGCCTCCTCGGCGAGCTTGCGCTCGATCTCGGCGCCGGCCCGGGCGGCGAAGATCTTGAGGATCGACATCGCCGGCAGGTTCTGGGCGAGCGGCTTGGTGTCCATCACCGCCATGTGGCCGAGCGGCCGGTCCTCGGAGTCGAAGAGAGGAACCGCGAAGTAGCTCTCGATCCCCTCCTCACGTAGCCAGGCGTCCTGCGGGAAGAGGCGCCAGGCGTCCTGCGGGTAGTAGCAGAACTGGCGCCCGATCACGTTCTCGCAGGGAGTGCCGCGCAGGTCGTACTCGAACGGCTCGCCGTAGTCCTCGCCGGTCCAGAAGGCGAGGACGCGGGCGCGGTGGCTTTCCAGGGAGTCGACCTCGGCGATGAACGCGAACCGAGTCCCCAGAGCGCCGGCCAGATGCCGCACGAGGGAGCGGAGGAAGTCGGCGCCGGTGGTCGAGGAGGTCCCTTCGACGATGGCGCGCAGCCGGTCCTCGCTCTGCTTGCGGTCCTCGATGTCCCGGATCACGCCGATCACACGCAGCGGGGTGCCGCTCTCGTCGAAGACCGCCCGGCCGCGGTCGTTGAACCAGCGGTAGGAGCCGTCGGGGAGGCGGAGGCGCACCTCGACGGAGAGGTCCCGGCCGGCCTCCAGGCTGAGGCGCAGGGCGGCGGCGAAGGCCTCCTGGTCCTCCGGGTGGATGGCCTCCAGGATCTCCCGGCCGGTGGTCCAGAGCTGGGACGGGCCGCAGCCGATGAGCTCCGCGGCATGGGGCGGAACGATCAGCTCGTCGGTCACCAGGTTCCACTCCCAGGTGACGATGCCGGCGGCGCGCTGGGCGAGCTCCAGGCGGGCGCCGCTCTCGCGCAGGGCGACCTCGGCGAGCTTGCGCTCGGTGATGTCCACGCCGGTCGCCATGCCGGTGGGACCCTGGCCGTTCGTGGGCTCGATGATCGCGGAGGTCAGGTCGATCCACCGCTCGGAGCCATCGCGGGTGTGGATCCGGATCTCGTAGCGGCCCGGCGCCGGCTCGCCGCGCAGGCGGGCGGCGAGCCGCTCGCGGACGAGGGCGCGGAACTCGGGGTGGGCGAGCTCCCAGGGCCGGAAGGTAAGGAGCTCGTCCGCGCTGAAGCCGGACAGCTCCTCGACCGTCCGGTTGACGTAGAGCACCCGCTCGGGGCTGTAGACGATGATCGCCGTCGAGGTGGTCTCGGCGAGGGCGCGGAACCACAGCTCGCGCTCGCGCGGAAGCGTCGGGGGGGACTCCGGAAAACTCATGATCAGCAGGCTCGCTTCCGCTCCGTCGGCTCTCTCGTTGTAGGACAAAGAACTATGAGAATAAGAGTTTTACAGCGTCCGGTGCAAGAGCTGCCGGAAGCCGCGGTCCTGGCGCGCCACGCCTCTCCCCCTATAGAGTGTCGGGGAGCTTCCGCAGGAGGACCGCGCATGAGCCCGGTTGATCCCATGCCCCTCTCCCCGGCCCTCTCCCCACGGGGAGAGGGAGAGAAGAAGTCCGCGCCCGAGGTCGTTCCCGAGCCGGGATGGATTCCCGTGAAGCCTTTTCGCCTGGAAGGGGGACGCGGATCGTTCGTCTCGGGCGAGCCCGAGGGGGACCGTCTGCGGGTGCGCTACTTCCGCCGCGAGAGCGACGGCCGGCTGATGGGCCGCGCCTGGTTCGGTCCGGGGGCCCAGGGGCCGCCGGGCCATGCGCACGGAGGCAGCATCGCCGCGGTCCTCGACGAGGCCATGGGCGCGGCGGCCTGGATGGAAGGCCATCTGGTCGTGGCGGTCCAGCTGAACACCAGCTTCCGGACGATGCTGCCGCTCGGTACCGATGCTTACCTGGAAGCCTGGGTGGAAGGGGTGGACGGCCGCAAGGTGCGGACCCGCGCCCGACTGCACACCGCCGAGGGCGCGGCCTTCGCGGAGGCCGAGGGCCTCTTCCTGGAAATCGACCGGGAGCGCTTCCGGCCGATGCTCGAAAAGGCCGCGGCGGACCGGGGGGTGAGCGTGGAGGAGCTGCTGGCGCGGCTGCCGGGCGAGGAGTGAGGGGCTACTCCCGCACCGCCGGCGCCAGCAGCGACAGATCCACCTTCTTCTCCTTCTCGGCCAGCGCCATCAGATCCCGGATACCGCCGACGAAGTGCCAGGCGCGGAAGCCGGCCTGCTGCATCTTCTCGGCGAGGGCGGCGCTTTTGAGACCGACTTCGCAGACCAGCACATAGGGCCGGCCGCGGTCGAAGGAGGGATAGGCCTCCAGGGCCTGCGGGAAGTCGAGGCGGAGCGACCCGGGATAGTGCCAGGCTTTCCAGGCTTGCGCCGGGCGCAGATCGAGGAGGGTCGCCCCTTCCGGAATGTGATCCGCCTCCAGATCCGACGGTCCGAGGGCTTCCGGGGAGAGATCGCGCAGGCGCCAGACCGTCCGCGTGGCCACCAGCTCCTTCAGCAGCCGCGGATCAAGGCCTGCCTCGTCGCGCTCGATCTCGTGGGGACGCGCCCGCGTGTTCGGGTGCCGCTGCACCATGTCGCAGTACTCGCCGACCGCGGAAGCCAGATCGTAGACGCCCATGCGGCGCGCCAGGGCCAGGATCTCTTCCTTGTTGAAGCCGAGGAGCGGCCGGAGCACCGGCAGGTCCCGCGCGGCGTGCGAGATGACCGCCAGGTTCTGCAGGGTCTGGGACGAGAC
Organism: Thermoanaerobaculia bacterium; assembly: GCA_035264905.1. GTDB lineage: Bacteria > Acidobacteriota > Thermoanaerobaculia > Multivoradales > UBA5704 > UBA5704. The sequence continues at coordinate 45,930 of DATFPH010000437.1, read as the reverse complement.
CTGTCCGATCGCTTCGCCGGTCACCATGCCGAGCCGCCGCGTCCGCAGGGCGATCATTTCCGCGGCGCGCACCATCTGCCGCTTGAGCACGATCTGCCAGTTCTGGGCCTTCGTCGTCTCGCGCAGCTCCGCCGCCACCGGTTGGAAGTCGATTTCATAGAGGCGGGGGTGCGAGCCGTAGCTCCACAGGTCGGCGATCACCTTCATGACCTTGAGCACGCCGAGCCGGTGCGCCGTCCCTCCGAGGTTGCAGAAGACGTAGTCGAGCTCGACCCCCCGCTTGAGCATCAGCCAGCTCGCCACCGCCGAGTCGAAGCCGCCGGAGACCAGGGCCACCGCCCGTCCCTCGACGCTGATCGGCAGGCCGCCCCAGCTCCGCGCCTTCTCCCGGAAGAAGTGGGCATTCCCGGGGGCACCCGGTTCCCCGGGCTCCACCTCGACCCAGGCCGTCGCCTCCGGGTCGTCGAGCCGCACCCGTCCGGCCCCGGCGTCGAGCAGCGCGCGGCCGAGGGCCCGCTCGACGTCCATCGAATCGAAGGGGATGCGCTCGACGCTGCCGCGCCGCGACGCGCGGACCGCGAAGGTCCGCCCCCGCACGCTCTCGGCGAACACGTCCACGCCGTGGGCTACGATGTCGTCCATCACGGTCCAGGGGCGCGGCTCGGCCAGGGAGACCGACTGGAGACCGAAGACCCGGGTCAGCACGTCGATCGCGCGGAGGTCCGGCGTCTCCAGGTAGAAGCGGCTCCAGGTCTTTTCGAGGCGATAGGGGATGCCGTGCGAGACCAGCGCGTCCTCGATGTTCCGGGCGAGACGCATCTGGAACCGCAGGCGCGTCTTGCGGGCCTTCGTATAGAAATCGCCGGAATGGCGGAGGATCAGCAGGTGGTCGGACATCATCTCCGGGTGATTCTACCCTTCACGGCCGCCACACCGTCACCAGCCACCACCGCAGATCGTCCCCGAACAGCTCCTCGGGGAACGGCTCGTCGAGCACCTGCGCCAGCCCGGCGCGGAGGTCGAGCCTCGGCACGCGGCCGATCGGCAGGGGGCCGATGGACCACGTCCACTCCAGGCCGGCGAGGGTCAGCCAGTCGCCCTTCTCCTCCCCCTCATTCCACAGGCGGTGGCGCTCCACGAAGAGCGGAGCGGGGAGGACGCCGAGGCGCAGCTCGGCGCGCTGCGCTTCGTGCTCGCTGCCGAGGAGCGTGTCGAAGGGGAGCGCCGGCACGGTGATCCGGCCGGAGAGGGCGCCGGGCGAGAGGACGCTGCTCTCCGCTCCGCCCAGCCGGTAGAGGTCGATCGGATCGCGGACGTTGTCCGACGCGTCCCGCCGCCAGGAGACGGTGAGACCCGTGTCGTCGTGATCCAGGGCGAGCCGGGCGGTGCCGCCAGACCGTCTCCAGCTCTCTCCGCCGGTCCGGCCCGTCTCGGCGCGGAGGGAGAAGCCGGGCGCGAGCCGCCAATCTCCCCAGCGGCGGATTCCGCTCCAGCTGGCCGACAGGGAGCCGAGCGTCCGCTGGAGATCAGGGCCCCCGAAGCCAGGAGAGGCCGGCTCCACCTCCTCGCGGAGCACGCGGCCGGTGAGGCGCAGGACACTGCCGCTCCGCTGCCAGTCCCGGCCGGCCCACAGCTCCAGCCCCCGGCGGTCCAGATCGAGCTCCGCCGTCCGAGCCGGCAGGTCGCCGCTCTGCTCGGAGGGGCGCTCGTCCACGGCGAACAGGTGGAAGCCCACCTCGACGGGCCATCCGCGCCAGGTGGCGGCCACGGCGCCTCCCTCGGGCCAGCCGTCGCCGCCATCGCCGGATGATGCGCCGAAGGCGAGCCAGTCGAGCCGGCCGACCACGTCGCCGCCGCGCAGACCGATCTCCGCGAGGGAGCCGGACGTGGTCGCGCTCCCCGAGAGCAGCGGCAGAAGCTCCTGCCGGCCGAGGCCGTACGGATGCTCCGGCGCCACCTGCGCGGCAACGAACGGCGCGGGGGACTCCGGTTCCGGCGGCCGGACGGCCGGTGCCAGCTCCGTGGCCAGCTCGGGCGCGCGGCCGGCGCCGGCGAGGACCTCGGGCGTCAGCTCCAGCCGGCGCAGGTCGAGCCCGTCGCTCTCCAGGGAAAGATAGAAAAGAGCCCGGCCGTCAGGGGTGGGCGCCGGCGATAGGGCCGCCCCCTGGGTGCGGGTCAGGCGGAGCGGCGGCCGGGCCGGAGCAGTGGTTCCATCGGGAGGCGCGAAGGACCAGAGGTCGATGAACCCGCGGTCGCCCACCGTGGCGTAGAGGGTTCGCCCGTCCGGGCTCCAGGCCGGCGCCGCGATCGTGCCGTCCGAAGGCGGCGCCATCTCGGTCTCGGCGCCAGAGGCCAGGTCGAGGACCACCAGCCGCCAGCTCCCCGCACGGTGGCGCGCAAAGGAGATCCGCGTGCCGTCGGGTGCGATCCGTGGGCGGTCGTCGACGGCCTCGATCGACGGCTCGGTGATCTGCCGCTCCTCGCCGGTCTTCAGATCCACCCGGACGATCGACGAGAAGCCGTCGCGGTGGCGCACGGCCACAGCCCAGTCGGGATCGGCGGCCAGAGGGGACGGATCGGGGTCGCGCAGATCGGCGCGGCGCGTCAGCCGCCGGACCTCACCTGCTTCGGGTTCCCAGAGGAAGAGATCGGGATGGAGGAACCCCTCGGCGTCGGGCTCGAAGCGGACGAAGAGGATCGTCTGCCCGCCGGCCATCCAGCGCGGCGTGGTCGGCTCGATGCCGTCGCGGGAGGGAAGCTCGAAGAGCGGCTCGCGGGGGAACGGTCCGCTGCGCACGGCCGGCACGTCCTCGGGGTCGCGCTCCTTCAGCTTCTTCCGCTTCTCCTCCCACTCCGTCGCGGAATTTTCGTCCGGCGCGGTCGACCAGACCACGAGGCGGGAGGGGTGCTTGCGCCGGTCCACCTCCACGACCAGGCGCTGGCCGTCCGGCGACAGGGCCGGAGCGCCCACGGTCCACGAGAGGTCCTGCCAGAGCTCGCCTTCGCGCGGCTCGCCGCCGCGCCGCTCGGCTTCGAGGGCCCGCCAGGTCAGCTCGGCGCGGAAGCGGTCGTAGAGGTCCTGGGGCTCGTCGCCGTACACGCCGCGGAACGCCGCCTCGAAGCTCCGCGTCTCGCGCGCGGTCATCCGCGCCCAGAGGTTCCGCAGGCTCCCGGGCCCGGCCCGCTCGTCCAGCCATTCCAGATAGGCCGATCCGACCAGATAGGCCATCGACATCCCGTACCAGCTCTGCGAGTCCGAGGCCAGGCGCGCGTAGGACGGCAGCCGTCCCGCCTGCGCCCAGCGGCGGAGGATCGAGGCGCGGAGATCGCTGTTCGGCCGCCCGGCGCCGGTGAGCCGTCCCTCGACGACCGTCGCGTATCCCTCCATCACCCAGCGCGGCGCGCTCAGGGGGATCGGCCCGGACGGAATCATCCGGGAAAGGAGCTGCTGGACCGGGTTGCGCGACGGCCGCAGCAGATGCACCAGGTGGGTCTCTTCATGGATGATCAGGAGCTCGGACCAGTCACGGTAGTGGCCGAGGACCGACTCCGGCGCGGGCGGGCTGGTCCACAGGAGCATCCTGGGCCAGCCGAGAAACGGGAACGCCACGCCGTTCGGATCGGCCACCGGGTCGGAGACCAGCACGTCCACCACCTCGGGAGGCGCATAGCCCACCTCCGCGGCCACACGCTCGCGGATCGCCTCCAGCCGCGCCGCCGCCCGCGCCGCCCACGCCGCGGACGGCGCCGGGTAGTGGACCCGGAAATGAGGCGTTTCGAGCGTCCGCCAGTCCGCCGAAGGGCCTTGCGCGGCGGCGGAAGCGGCGAAGAGGAAAGCGAAGAAGATCAGCCGGAAGCAGCGCATGGGGGAGAAGGGTACATCCGACGGATCGGTCGGATCGGTCCGATCCGTCGGATGAGTTTGGCTCTACACCTTCTTCGGCGGCAAGTCCCGAGCCTGTGGCTCGTCCTGGAAGCCGTGGTGGTTGTGGCTGCCGTCGCAGAACGGCTTATTCTGGGACATGCCGCAACGGCAGAGCGACACGACCGTGCGGCCGCCCAGACCATAGGTACCGCCCTGCGGATCGGTCAGCTGGATATCCTCCCCTTCCACCCGGAGGGGGCCGTTTTTCTGGACCGTGATTTTCATCGTTTCATCTCTCCTCTTTCCAAAGACGTGCGACAGCGCCTCTAGGGTATCCTAGGCGGCCTGCCCATGACGTCCCCCGCGCCAACCCCCGAGTCCCGGCTCAAGCGCCTGGGGATCCTGCTGCTCAAGGTGGGGATCTCCGTTCTGGCGCTGTACCTGACCTGGCGGCTCCTCGCCGGGTTGGACTGGCGGGAGCTCACCCATCGACTGGAGGAGGCGAGCTGGCTCTATCTCACCCCGGCCATTCTCTTTCTTCTGGCCCGCTGGGCGGCCTGGGACTGGCGCTTCCGTCTCGCGGCCCGCGAGGCCGTGGGGCTCAGCCCGGGGAGCGTGCTCGGCTATTTCGTGCTCAAGGCCTCGGCCGCCCTCAACCTGATCACGCCGTCGGCGCGCCTCATCGGCGGCCTGATGCGGGCGCGCTATTTCGCCCGCGCGGCCGGCCGCCCGTTCGGCGTCCTCTACGGCGTCGTGCTCTACGACCAGATCGCCCATCATTTCGTGATGACCACGGCGACCTGGACCGCCCTGATCGCCACCGCCTGGGCGATCGGCCGCACCGGCTTCAGCCTGGCCGCCGCGGCCGCCCTCGTCGCGGTGGCCGCCGGCCTCGTCGTGTGGAGCCGGCGCGGCCGGTTCGAGACGAACCCCCTGGTGCGCTTCCTCGCCCGGCGCGCCGAGCGGGCCGAGGGACGGATGCAGAGCTTCTATTCCCACGGTCACGAGGCGGTCCACGTCTTCGTCCGCCTGCTCGCCAGGCCGCGGCTGCACCTCCGAGCCGTGCTGCTCGGGATGCTCTACGTGATCTTCAACGTCGGCGCGCAGTGGCTGGTCTTCCTGGCCCTGGACCAGCCGATCAGCCTCCTGGTGGTCTTCGCCGGGGTCTCCCTGGGAATGGCGGCCGGCACGCTCACCGGCACCCCGGGCGGTCTCGGCACCACCGAGGCCGCCATGGTCGCCTCGTTCGCGGCCCTCGGGGTCGACCGCGTCGACGCCGCGGCCGGTACTCTCTTGTTCCGGGGACTGCACTATGCGACGGTCCTGGGGCTCGGCCTGCCGGCCCTGCTGTTTCTCGAATTCCGCCTCCCCCAGACCCCGGCCGAGGCGGCGGGAGAGGAGGGATAGAGATAGATGGACAGTTTATTGGAACAGACGGCCGTGCGCCGCTGGCGCGACGAGGAGTTTCCGGTCACCCGCGAATGCGCCTACATGAACCACGCGGGGAACGGACCGCTGCCCCGCCGCAGCGTCGAGCGGATGACGGCCCTGGCCGGCCTGGTCTCCCGCTCCGGCGACCGCCGCTGGCTGGAGAGGAATGCCGAGATGGACCGCGTCCGCGGCCTCGCCGCCCGCCTCCTCGGCGCCCGTCATTCGCACGAGATCGCCTTTGTGGAGAACACCTCGAGCGGCCTTTCCCTGATCGCCAGCGGGATCGACTGGAAGGCCGGGGACGTCATCGTCAGCGCCGCCCTGGAGTTCCCGTCGAACGTCTACCCCTGGATGCAGCTCGCCGAGCGCGGCGTCGACCTGCGGAAGGTTCCGGAGCGCGACGGCCGCATCGACACGGACGAGCTCCTGGAGGCCCTCGACGAGCGCACCCGCATGGTCGCCCTCTCCTGGGTCCAGTACGCCAACGGCTTCCGCTCCGACCTGGCGCGCATCGGCGCCGCCTGCCGCGAGCGCGGCATCCTCTTTGTGGTGGACGCGATCCAGGGTCTGGGCGCCCTGCCGATCGACGTGGAGCGCGACTGCGTGGACGTCTGCGCCGCGGCGAGCCACAAATGGCTTCTCGGACCCGAAGGGATCGGCCTTCTCTATGTCTCGGACCGGGTGATCGAGCAGGTCCGTCCGATCCGCTCCGGCTGGCGCTCGATGCGCAAGATGTTCGAGTGGAACAACTTCGAGCTGGCCTTCGCAGAGGGAGCCCGGCGCTTCGAGAGTGGCACGCTGAACGCTTACGGCATCGTGGCGCTCGGCGGCTCGCTGGAGATCTTCCTGGAGATCGGCGCCGCCGACCTGGAGCGCCGGGTCCTCGCCCTGGCCGACCGCGCCGCCACCGGTCTCGCCGATCTCGGCTTCCAGGTGATCAGCTCACGGCGTCCCGGAGAGACCTCCGGGATCGTCGCCGCCGTCCATCCGACCCACGCGGCCGGAGCCCTGGTCAAACACCTCGCCAAGAAGGACGTGGTCGTGGCCGCCCGGATGGGGCGGTTCCGGGTCTCGGCGCACTTCTACAACTCCGAGGAAGAGATCGACCGGATGCTCGGCGAGCTGAAATGAGCCATTAAATCCGGCGTGTAGCCACTGCACGGGACACCCCAGACCCCTCCCCTGGCGGCGGGAGAGGGGGAGAGAGGGCACGGTGTGCCACCCTCTCCCAACCGCACAGGGGAGGGGAACGAGGTCAGGAGGGAGCGAGGTCAGCTCGGCCGGCGTCAGTTCAGCCGCGAGCGGAACCGCTGGAAGTCGCGGGTGTCGTGGGTGCCGCGGTTCGGGTAGCGGGACGCCGCGGCTTCCACGCGGTCGATCCGCTGCTCGGTGAGCGGGTGGGTCGAGAAGAACTGCTCGACCTTGGTCGGCCGGCGCTGCCGCATCTGCAAGAGCTGCTGGAAGAACTCCGCCGAGCCCCGCGGGTTGTAGCCGGCCTTGTAAGCGTAATCGACGCCCAGGCGGTCGGCCTCCAGCTCGGCCTCCCGGCTGTAGCGGGTCAGCATGCCGGTGCCCACGAGCTGCGCCAGCAGCCGCTGCCCCTGGCCGGCGTCCCGCCCGAGCAGCAGCCCTGCCAGCAGGTTGTAGCCGTACGAGCGCGTCATGAGCTGCGTGCCGTGGCGAGCCGCGCCGTGGCCGATCTCATGGGCCAGCACACCGGCGAGCTGGTCGAGGCTGTCCGCCTCGGCGATCAGGCCGCGGTTGACGTAGACCAGACCCCCCGGGAGGTTGAACGCGTTGACCGACGGGTCGTCCACGATGAAGAAGTCCCACTGCCGGTTCCCCATCGGAGTCTGCGCGGCGAGCCGGCGCCCGACCTGGTTCAGGTACTGGAGGGACGCCCGGTCGTTGACCAGCCGGGCCTGCTGCTGGACCTGCGCGTGCAGGTCGTTGCGCATCGACCACTCCTGGTCCAGGGGGATCAGGTTCAATCCGGCGGCCTGGGCCATGCCGGCGTTGAGCAAAACGGCCAGGAAGACCGGGAGAATCATTCGTTGGTTGCGCTGCTGTGAGCTCATGCTGAGTCCTCCTCTCCTTGAGCCGACCCCGAATCCACCCGGGGTCGCTTTTCCATTAAAGCAAGGGAGGTGCCAAGCTCCGATTGCTGAAAATAAAGGACTTAGCGGAAGGATCGTTCCGGCGCGATCCCGGAGCCGCTGCGGCGGCGTCTCCTAGCGAGGACGCTCCGTTGCGGAGAAATTGACGCGCCAGAGGATGACGCCGTCCTCCCTCCCGGCCGGCACGAGCCAGGGCACCGGAGGCGGTCCGGCGAGCAGCGACGGCGGCCGGTCCCGCAGGTCCACCGGGCCGGCCACGACGTAGGAGACCCGGGCGCGGCGCAGGAGCGGAGCCACCTTCTCATACCAGAGGCGCGGCTCGGCGATCTCCCGGCCGAACGCGTCGGGGAGGTCCACGTACGGCCGTCCGAGATAGCGGCCGAGGAACGGGGAGGTCCCGGCGAGGGCCGCGCCGGGCGGCAAGGACGCGTCGAGCCGCCGGAGGACGGCCACCTCCGTGGCCGGGTGGTGCTCCACGAAGGCCGGGAGCCGGAAGACGAACGTCTTGACGACCAGGAGCGCCACCAGGGCGAGCGCCACGCCGTGGGCCGTCCGCCCCGCGTTGCGCCAGGGGACGAAGGAGAGGCCGCAGCCGACCGGCAGCAGGAGGAGCAGGAGCCGTCCCCAGGTGAAGAAGGAGAACGCGACGGCCACGAGAAAGAGTCCGCCGGCGAACAGGAGCCACCGCGTTGCCACCGGGCGGCGGCGGAAGGCCACGGCGACCCCCACGATAAGAAGAAGCACGTGGACCCAGGTGCCGAAGAGCTGGGAGATGCCGCCGCCGAAGAAGAACCGGCCGAGCTCGGAAAACCCGCCGCGCACCACCGCGAGCGGGTCCGCGCGGACGACCTCCAAGGCGCTCCGAAAGGGGACGCGGCCGAGGTACGACCAGTCCGGATAGCCGTAGAGCTTCCAGGCCAGGTTCTTCCAGTTCTCGTCATGGAACGGAGAGCCGAAGACGGTCTGACGGAGGACCCAGTGGGGGATCAAACAGAGGACGGCGGCGGCGAGGAGGGCGGCGAGGTGGCCAAGCCGGGACCTCACCCCCTGGCCCCCTCTCCCATCGCCCACCCTTCCCCCGGGAGAGGGGGGAAAAGACAGGACCAGGCCGGGCAGCAGAAAGAGGGCGTTCGATCTCGTGAAGGCCGCCAGCCCAAGCAAGGCCCCGGCCGCCACGGCCGCTCTCAGGGACGGCTGCTCCCGGTAGACCAGCCCGGCGTAGAGCGCTCCCGCGGCCAGCGCGGCGAACAGCATGTCGGTCGAGGCGTGCTGGCCGAGGATCCAGACGTTCGGGTTCACCGCGGCCAGCGCGAAGGCCCAGCGGCCGGCGACCTCTCCGCCCAAGCGGCGGCCGAAGGCCCAGGCGAGCCAGGCGAGGGCGGCGGCGGCGAGGTTCGACAGGAGGCGCGCCGCCGCGAAGGGCGGCACCCCCAGCTTCGCCACCCCGGCGATCAGGAGCGGATAGAGGAGCGGCCGGAACGGATCGCGCGGCAGCTCGCCGCGCAGGATCTGCTCGGCCTGCGCCACGTAGCCGTCCCGCTCGGCGGTCCCCGCCTCCTCGACCCAGTGGAAACGGGCGCCGAAGACGGCGAGAGCGCCGAAGAGCAGGAAGGCGGCCAGGACGGCCCGGCTCGCCTCAGGGATGCGCAAGAGCGTCGGGTGCGGGAGGTGGCCCGGATGCCTTCACCGTGCTCCCAGCTCCCGCTCGCGGGAGAGGGGCCGCCGGGGGTGAGGGCAAGAAGGGCACGGGCGTCGGCGTCACGCGCGGCGGCGGCGCCTTCGCGCTCCCCTCGATCGGCAGCTCGATGACCACGTCGCCCGGGCGGACCATCCCTAAGTCCTCCCGGGCGAGGCGCTCGAGCAGGCCGGGATCGCTGCGCAGGCGCTCGATCCGGTTGTGGAGGCGGTCGATCTCCGTCTCCGTGGCGTGGATGCGCGTCTCCAGCAGGAGCTTGCGCTGCCGGGCGGATTCGAGGTCGTGCGAGCTCTTGACGCCCGTGATGCCCAGCACCGCGAGAAAGAGAAGGACAGACGCCCCGAGGACAGGGCGGAATGAGCTCGTCCGTCCGGAACCGTCGGTGCTGCTCACGGGGTCCAGCGCGGAAAGGCGGCGCGTCCCGGATAGGACGCAACGCCCTCCAACTCCTCCTCGATGCGGAGCAGCCGGTTGTACTTGGCCACGCGGTCGCTGCGGCAGGGAGCTCCGGTTTTGATCTGCCCGCAGCGGGTGGCGACCGCCAGGTCGGCGATCGTCGTGTCCTCGGTCTCGCCCGAGCGGTGGCTCAGGATGTTCGAGTAGGCATTGACCTTCGCCATCTCCACCGCCTCGAGCGTCTCGGTCAGGGTGCCGATCTGGTTGACCTTGACCAGCAGGGCGTTGGCGAGCCCCTCCGCGATGCCGCGCGCCAGGATTTTGGGATTGGTGACGAACAGGTCGTCGCCCACCAGCTGCACGCGGCGGCCGAGCTCGGCGGTCAGGTGCTTCCACCCCTCCCAGTCGTTCTCGGCCAGCCCGTCCTCGATCGAGACCAGGGGATAGGCGTCGATCCACTCGCGGTAGATGCCCACCAGGTCGGCGCTGGAGAGGCCGCTGCGCCCCTCGCCGGCCAGGGCGTAGCGAATCTCTTTGGCGCTCTTCTTCTTGGCTTCCTTCTCGTGCGCGCCTTCGAGGAGCTCGCTCGCCGCCACGTCGAGGGCCAGGCCGACCTGCTTGCCCGGGGCGTAGCCGGCCTTCTCGATGGCCCGCATCAGGTAGTCCAGCGCCTCGCGGTTGCTTTTGAGGTCGGGCGCGAAGCCCCCTTCGTCGCCGACCGCCGTGACCTTCCCTTCCTTCTTCAGGATCTCCTTGAGCGTGTGGTAGATCTCGACGCCCGCGCGCAGTGCTTCGGAGAAACGGTCGAACCCGAGGGGGACGAGCATGAACTCCTGGATGTCCACCGAGTTGTCCGCGTGCGCTCCGCCGTTCAGCACGTTCAAGAGGGGGATGGGGAGGACCGTCGCGGCCGGACCGCCGACGTAGGCGTAGAGCGGCAGGCCGCTCGCCTCGGCCGCGGCGCGGGCCACGGCGAGCGAGGCGCCGAGGAGGGCGTTGGCGCCGAGCCGGCTCTTGTCGGGCGTGCCGTCGAGGTCGATCAGCGCGCGGTCGATCCGGGCCTGGTCGCGGGCGTCCATGCCGCGCAGGCGGCCGGCGATCTCCTCGACGTTGGCGACGGCCCGGGTGACGCCTTTGCCGCGGTAGCGCTTGCCACCGTCGCGCAGCTCCAGCGCCTCGCGGCTGCCGGTCGAAGCGCCGGAGGGCACGGCGGCCCTCCCGCCCACCCCTCCGTCGAGCACGCAATCGACCTCGATGGTCGGATTCCCCCGGGAATCCAGGATCTCCCGGGCGACGATCTCTTCGATACAGAACATTCCCTCTCCTCCGAAACCGGTGATCTCAACAGACTCCGCGCTGCAAGGTTAGCTGCAAAGGCCCGATCCCTCAAGGTGTTAAAGCAAGGCGGATGCCGAAAAGGGGCAGCCTCTACGGGAAATGACGTGGAAAGGTGTTCGATTTCGGGCTCATGCTAGACTCCGCGCCCGGAAAAGCCCCGCCATGTCGCCGTTCTTCGCCCCTTCTCCCCGGACCCGCCCCCGGCTCCACATCGGCAGCGGCAAGGCGCGGCTGGAGGGGTGGATCAACATCGACATCCAGCCGCTCCCCGGCGTGGACCTGGTGGCCGACGTCACCCAGGGGCTCCAGTTCGAGAACGCCGAGGCGGTCTTCGCCGAGCACTTCCTGGAGCACCTGGCGCTCGACGACGCCCTGAAGTTCCTGCTGGAGGCGCACCGCGCGCTCGGGCCCGGCGGCTGGCTCCGCCTGTCGACCCCCAGCCTCGACTGGGTCTTCATCACCCACTACCGGTTCCACGGCAAGCCCGAGGAGAAGCTCCACGACGCCCTGGCGATCAACCGCGCGTTTCACGGCTGGCGCCACCGCTTCCTGTGGAACCGCGAGATCCTCGGCGAGGCGCTCGCCGCGGCCGGCTTCGACCCGGTGCGCTGGTGCCGCTACGGCGAGAGCGAGCTGCTCGTCTTTCAGGGGATCGAGCGGCACGAGGCCTATCACGACGCCAGCGATCTCCCGCACGTGATCGTCGTCGAGGCGCGCAAGGGGGCGCCGCAGCCGGAGCGGCTGGAGCGCTTCCGCGAGCAGCTCTGGCAGGGGCTGCTCTCCCACCTGGAGGACTGAGCCTGTCCGTTCCCTCCCGCCTCACCCGCGCCCTGGCCGTCGTCGCCTCGACCTCTCTCGCCCTGGCCCTGGCCTGCGCCTTCGGCTGGTGGCGGGCGGCGCACACCGAGCGGCGCGCTCTGGAGACCCTCGGGCCGGAAGAGCGCCAGGCCCTCCTCGACGAAATGGTCGACTCCAGCCCGGGCGCCTTCGTGCCGGCCACTTTCGAGCCCGCGATCGGCTACACCCTGCGGCGCGGCAAGAAGCTCACGGCCTGGAGCGACACCTTCCGCCCCAACGAGATCGGCTACCGCACGGTCTCCCTCGCCAAACCCAAGCCCGCGGGGACCTTCCGGGTGGCCTTCATCGGCGACTCCTGGACGTTCGGGATGGGAGTCTCCGAGGCCGACTCCTTCCCGCGGCGCGTCGAGGAGCTGGCGCGCCAGCTCGGCGCCGGAGGCGGCCGCCGGGTGCAGGCCGTGAACTTGGGGCTCCCCGGCTACAACACGGCGAACGAGATCGCCGCGCTCGACTTCTTCTGGGAGCGCGTGCGGCCCGACGCGGTCGTCCTCTGCCCGACGAGCAACGACGCGGACAGCACGGCCAACGTCCTCCCCAACGGCTCGCTGACCCGGCAGGGGGTCGAGCGCGACGCGTTCGGGCACGATCATTCCCTGGTCTTCCGGCCGCGCCTGGTCGACTCCTACGAGCTCCGCACCCGCTGGCGGGCCAACTTCCAGGCCATCCGCGCCCTGGAGGAGCGGCTGCGCGCCCGCGGGGTGCCGCTCGTCCTCTACTTCGCGGCCACCTGGGACGAGCCGTTCGCCCACGCCCTGGTCCAGGAGGCCGGGCTCGCCGCACCCTACCTGGTGACCCCGCGCGCGCTCGCCTCGCCGCGCTGGCGCAACCCGAGGTGGGGGCACGGCACCGCCGAGGCCAACCGCCTCTATGCCTCGATGGTGTACAAGGGATTGGCGGCGGCCCTCGGCTGGCCGGCCGCCCCGGCTCCCAGCGAGCCACGGGCCGATCCGCCCGTCTGGCATTCTGATCCGAAGAAGGATTGGACCGGCCCGGCGGACGAGGTCCTCGCCGCGGCGACCACGAAGATCCCGGAGCGCTACATGCCGGGCCTAGGGAAGGACGAGATGTGCAGCGGCCCGATGGACTGCGCCACCGGCCTCACCGGCAAGGCCACCACGATCCTCGTGCGCCGGAGCCCGGGCGCCACGGGGCTCGCCGTCACGCTGCGGCGGCTGCCCGACGCCCCGTCGCTCCTCCCGCTCGCCGTCCGCGTCTCCATCCCGTCGCCCTCGGGCGAAACGGCCGCTCCGATCACCCTGACCGCGGACGGGCCGGCGGAGCGGCGGGTCGAGCTCCCCCTGCCGGCGGATATCCGCCCGGGGGCCGCGCTCGACGTCACCATCCGCGCCGCACGGGCCATCTCCGCGCCCGGCACGCCGGCGCCGCGCTCGCTCACCGTCGCCGCCATCGAACAGACAGGACCGCCGCCGCAATGAATCGAACGATCCTCACCGTCCTCGTGGCCCTCACCGCCCTCGCCGCCGCCTGCTCCCGCGGTACCCCCGAGCCCGAGCCCGAGCCCGAGCGCCCGCGCAACGTCATCTTCATCCTGGTCGACACCCTGCGGGCCGACCACCTCGGGGCCTATGGATCTGCGCGGAGCACCAGCCCGAACCTGGACGCCTTCGCCGGCAAGTCCGTCCTCTTCCGCGACGCGCGCAGCCAGGCCCCGTGCACGTTCCCGTCGGTCAACTCGATCCTGACCTCGCGCTATCCCGCGGCGTTCCTCGGCCAGCCGAACCAGGCGATGGGGATCCCGGAGCGGATCCCCTCCCTCGCCGAGATCCTGCGCGGGCGCGGCTACCGCACGGTCGCGGTCTCGGCGAGCGCCGTGGTGCGCAACACGCCGAGCCAGCACAACCCCGGCGCCGGCTTCGGCCGCGGCTTCGATCTGTTCCAGGAGGAGTGCGTCTGGAAGGCGGCGGCCTGCGTGAACCGGCAGGCCCTCGCACATCTCCGGCGGAAGGAGGAAGGGAATGAAGGGGATGGCGGCGGCGAGCGCCCCCTCTTCCTCTATATCCACTACCTGGACCCGCACGGCCCCTACAACCCGCCGCGCGGCTACCACCGCCGCTTCGCCACCGGCAATTCCGGCAAGCCGTTCATCCGCAACGGCAACCCGAACCCGATCGGCGACATGCTCTACAAGGGAGCGCCCGACCCGGGCGTGACGCCGGCCGACCTGCAGTTCCTGAAGGATCTGTACGACGACGAGATCTCGTATCTCGACACGCAGCTCGCGCGCCTCTTCCGCGCCCTGGAGGACGGCGGATGGCTCGACGACTCGATCGTCGTCTTCGCCGCCGACCATGGCGAAGAGTTCCTGGAGCACGGCCACATCAAGCACTGCCGCGCGGTGTACGACAACTCGATCCGGGTCCCGCTCTTCTTCCATGTCCCCGGCGTCGAGGCCAAGGCCCTGGAGCAGCCGGTGCAGAACCTCGACATCGTGCCGACCCTGCTCGACTATCTGGGCGTGCCGGCCGCCGGGCTGACCCTGGAGGGGGAGAGCCTGCGGCCGCTGATCGAGAAGGGGACGGCCGGCGACCCGCACCAGTACAGCCTCTCCGGCCCGTACCGCAGCGTGGCCGACGGCCGCTTCAAGCTGATCCAGGACCTCGGCGGCGATTCCTTCTGGCTCTACGATCTGCAGAAAGACCCCGGTGAGACGAAGGACGTGCTCGCGGCCGAGCGCCGCAACTTCCACCGCCTGCGCGAGGCGCTGGGCGGCTGGCTCGCCCGGACCGAGGGGCAGGACCGCGCCGACGAGAGCTTGCGCAAGGCGAAGGAGGCGGAGGAGAAGCTGCGCTCCCTCGGCTATCTAGAGTGAGTAACCGGGCTCGTGCTCGTAGCCGGGCTGCGGCGGATGCGCCTCACATCCGCTCGAGCGCCCGCTGCGTGCGCCGGCAGATGCCGCGCAGGATGGCCACCTCGCGGCTCGTCGGACCGGCGCGCGCGGCGAGCCGGCGCAGGTCGCGCAGCACCCCGGCGAACGAGTCGTCGCGCTCGAACCCGACCCGTTGCAGGACCTCGGTCGCGTGCTCAAACAGCCCGTCGATCTCCCCCGTGGTCGCGGGCGGCTCCGGCCGGCCCACCGAGGCCGGCGGGCTCTGCCCCGCGGGCGTGCGGGCCTGGAACAGCTCATAGGTCACGATCAGCACCGCCTGCGCCAGGTTGAGCGTCGGCTGCACCGGCGAGCACGGGATCGTCACCAGCACGCTCGCGAGAGCCAGCTCCTGGTTGGTCAGCCCGCCCACCTCCGGGCCGAACAGGAGCGCCGTGGGCGTGCCGGGAGGGTCCGCCGCCAGCTGCGCCGGCAGCTCGCGGGGAGCCACCACCGGCACCTCCCAGCGCCGGTCGCGGCTCGACGTCGTCCCCACGATGCGGCGGAACGGAGCGAGAGCCTCGCGCAGATCCGCCACCCGCCGCGCCCCCTCCAGCACATGCCGGGCCCCGACGGCGAACGCCCTGCCCACGCCGCCGATCTCCGCCGCCGGCTCGACCAGAATGAGCTGATCGAGCCCCATGTTCGCCATCGCCCGGGCCGCCGAGCCCACGTTCCCCTCCTCGCGGGGCCGCACCAGCACCACAGCCGGAGTCGAGGGAGCGTCCATGGGCGGGACTCTATCCTCCCCCCGGCTTTCTTGACAGCCCGCCCTCCGGGCCGATAGCGTCAAGCCGGAACCTACAGAGAGGAAGCGAGATGACCGACATCCGCGCGTACCTGATCTTCACGGGCAGCGGCCCCATCCTGATCCTGTCCACCTATCCGTCGTTGACCGACGAGCGCCTGGTCGACAAGCTCCGCTACAAAGGAATCGACAAGTTCATCGCCTACGAGGTCCGCCTCGACGCGGTGCGGCAGCGCTACGAGAATTCCTTCGAGTCCATCGCCCAGGACCTCGAGGAGAGCCCCGACGACATCCGCGTCCTGGACTTCAACGGCCACCAGATCATGGCCAACTTCTCGCTCCAGGCCCTCGGCGAGCCGATCAAGTTCGGGAGCTGACCCCCTTCACGTCGAACCCCACCTCCAGAAGCAACCTGTACACCACCGGCACCGGCAGCCCCACCACGTTCGACTGGTTCCCCACCACCCCCGCCACAAACAGCGATCCCAGCTCCTGAATGGCATACGCCCCGGCTTTGTCCCGCGGCTCGCCGGTGGCCACGTACCAGGCGATCTCCTCCGGAGAGAGCGGCGCCATGCGCACGAGGGTGCGCTCGACCGCGGACACCAGGCGCTCGGGCTCCATCTCGACCACCGCCACGCCCGTGAGCACCTCGTGCTCGCGGCCGGCCAGGAGGCGGAGCATGCGCGCCGCGTCCGCGTCATCCACGGGTTTGCCAAGAATCTCCCCGTCGACCACCACCGTCGTATCCGCCGCCAGCACCAGCTCGCCGGGCCGGGCGGCGGCCCGCGCCTTCTCCTCGGCCAGGCGCAGGACGTAGACGTCGGGAGCCTCGCCGGGCCGCGGCGTCTCGTCGATGTCCGCGGCGCGGACGGTGAAGCGCACGCCGAGACGGGCCAGCAGCTCGCGGCGCCGGGGAGAGCCTGAGGCAAGGACGAAGGGTCTCTGCATGGGGCCAGCAGGCTAGCATGGCTCTGCCCGCCCTGAGTACGTCGATTGCGGCCCCTGCCTTTTGTTGAGCTACAGTCTCGGGCACGCCCCCGGCTTTTTCTTGACGGCTTTGGTGGATTTCATCAAAATAGCCGGTCCGGTCGGCCTTCCCCGGTCCCCCATGCGCATCTGCTACTTCATCCAGAACCACCTCGGGCCGTCTCAGGCCTCGCGGTTGATTGCGACGCTCCGGCGGTCTCAGCCGGAGTGCTTCGTGCTGGTGGGGCACGACCCGTTCGCCGGCCAGTGCTCGGCGGACGATCTGCGCCGGGCTCTCGACGTGGACGTCCTGCAGGCCAGCGAGCCGGCGCGGCGCGGGTATCTGTCGCTCCTGCATCCGTATTTCGACGCGGTCGAATGGCTGGCCGACCGGGGGATCGACTACGACTGGATCGTCTACCTGTCGGCCCAGGACTATCCGACGCGGCCTCTCCAGAGCCTGGAGACGCTGCTCGCGACGAGCGGCTATGACGGATTCCTGCGCTTCTGGAACGCCGCCTCCCCGGTGAATCCGTGGGGGAGGCGCCGCCAGGGCCTGATCCGTTACCACTACCAGTATTTCGACGCTCCCGAGTGGACGACGCCGGCCTTGCGGCTCTTCCGCTGGTCCAACCGCGTCCAGTCGCTGGTCCACGTCCACCTCGTGTACGGGCCTCGCGTGGGCCTGCGCCGCAAGCCGTCTCCGTTCGACCACGGTCTCTCCTGTTACGCGGGGTTCCAGTGGACCACGCTCCGTCGGGAGTGCGCCGAGTACGTGGTCGAGCACGTGCACAGCGACCGCGACCTGATGCGGTGGTTCGGCCGGACGATCTGCCCCTGCGAGTCGGTGGTCCAGACCCTGCTCGTCAACAGCGGCCGGTTCAACCTGTGCAACGACGACCTGCGCTTCGCCGACTTCACGGGCAGCCGGAACGGACGGCCCCGCACCCTGACGGCCGAAGACGTTCCGGCCATCACCGGCGGCACGTACTACTTCGCGCGGAAGTTCGATCCGCAGCGGGATGCCCGGGTGCTCGACCTGCTGGACGAGCGGATCGGCTGAGCGCGCAACTCCGGGGACGGACCCGCGTATCATCCGCCTATGGAATCCGTGATCCAGACCGCCGTCCAGCCGCGGGCCGCACGGGCCGCGGCGCTCCCGTGGTCTCTGGTGGCTCTGCTGCTCGGCTCGACGAGCATCGTCGTCGGGCTGCTCTGGGACATCTCGTGGCACATGTCGATCGGCCGGGACACGTTCTGGACGCCCGCGCACATGGCCATCTACCTGGGTGGGGTGCTGGCCGGGATCTCCGGCGGGTGGCTGGCGCTGCGGACCACGTTCCGGGGGACGCCGGAGGAGCGGGCGGTCGCGGTGCGCTTCTGGGGGTTCCAGGCGCCGCTCGGTGCCTGGGTGGCGATCTGGGGCGCTCTGGCCATGCTCGTCTCGGCGCCGTTCGACGACTGGTGGCACAACGCCTACGGTCTCGACGTCAAGATCATCTCGCCGCCGCACGCGGTGCTCGCGCTCGGGATGATCGGCATCCAGATCGGCGCGATGCTGCTCGCCCTGGCCTGGCAGAACCGGGCGCCGGAGGGGCGGGCCCGGCCGCTGGAGCTCGCCTTCGTCTACGCCGCCGGGGTGATCCTCCTGATGGTCGCCACTTTTCTCTCGGAATACGTCTATCCGAACGATCAGCACGGGGCTCTCTTCTACAAGGTCACGGGAGCGGTCTTCCCGGCGCTGCTGGTGGCGGTGGCGCGGGCCTCGCGCCTGCGCTGGGCGGCCACGCTCGCGGCCGCCTCCTATATGTCGATCGCTCTCGTCATGGTCTGGGTCTTGCCGCTCTTTCCGGCGCAGCCGATGCTCGCGCCGATCAACAATCCGATCGATCACATGGTGCCGCCGCTGTTCCCGATGCTGCTGGTCGTCCCGGCGCTGGCGATCGATCTGGTGTTCCTCCTGACCGGACGGAAGGGCAAGCGGAGCCGCGTGTGGCTCGCGCCGGTCTTGGCCGCGGCGTTCGTCGCGGTCCTCTTCGTGACGCAGTGGAGCTTCTCCGCGTTCCAGCTTTCGCCGGCGTCGCGCAACCGCCTGTTCGCCGGAGACATGCAATGGAGCTACAGCCGGTCGCCGAACGCGTACCGCCACGAGTTCTGGGACGCGGAGGAGGACCCGGTGACTCCCCGCAAGATGGGCCGGGCCTGGGTTCTCGCCACGGCCGCCTCGCTCGTGGGGCTCGGCTGGGGCTCCTACATGGCGCGGGTGCAGCGATGAGCGCGCCACGGACCGGGCGGCTTCTCCTCGTCGCGCTGGTCGCGCTGGTCTCCTGGGGGCACGTGGGGAGCCCGAACGTGTTTTTCGACGGCACGGCCGGGCCGTATCCGGTGCGCGTCATCGTCCGCCCGCCGGAGGTGATCCCCGGTCTCGCGGAGGTGACGGTCCGCGTCAAGGAAGGGACCCCGGAGCGGGTGACGGTGCAGCCGGTGCAGTGGCAGGCCGGAGCCAAGGGCGCGCCGCCGCCCGACGCGGCCGAGCCGGTGGCCGGCGCGCCTGGGCTGTGGACGGCGCGGCTGTGGATGATGACGGCGAGCTCGTACAGCATCCAGGTGCGGATCGCCGGCCCGGCGGGCGAGGGGCTCGCGGTGGTGCCGGTCGCCACGGCGCGGGTGCGGACGCTCGGGATGCAGCGGCCGCTCGGAGTGGCCTTGTCGATCGCGGGGCTCATCCTCTTCTTCGGCGCTCTGTCGATCGTGGGCGCGGCGGTGCGGGAGAGCATGCTGGAGCCGGGCGCGGCGCCGGCTCCCCGCCGGATGTGGGCCGCCCGGACGGTGGCCGTGCTCGCGGGCGGCCTGCTGGTGCTCCTGCTGGCCGGCGGCTGGCGCTGGTGGAACCGTGTCGAGGCCGGCTATCAGGAGAAGCTCTACCAGCCGTACCAGATCACTGCCGCGGTGCGCGCCGGGGAGGCCGCCCGGGTGCTCCGGCTGAGCATCGACGATCCGCGCTGGGGGACCGGCAAGGACTGGTCGCCGCTGATGCCGGACCACGGCAAGCTGATGCACCTGTTCCTGGTCCGCGAGCCCGGGCTGGACGCCTTCGCGCATCTCCACCCGGTGCCGGTCGACGACCGCCGCTTCGTCGTGCCGCTGCCGCAGCTCCCCGCCGGCCGCTACGCGATCTACGCGGACGTCGTCGACGAGAGCGGTTACGCCCAGACGCTGGTCCAGAAGGTCGAGGTCCCGGCCGGGTCCGCCGGATCGGGAGGCGATCCGGACGACTCCTTCCGCCTGTCTCCCCCGCTGGCAGCGCCGGGAGCGGTGGAGAGCCCGCTGGAGGAGGGAGGCGTCATGGTCTGGGAGCGCGGCGCGCAGCCGCTGGTTGCGGGGCAGGACCTGGATCTGCGCTTCACGGTGCGCGACGCCGCCGGTAATCCGGCGCCGCTGGAGCCCTACATGGGGATGATGAGCCACGCGGCGATCCGCCGGGACGACGGCGCGGTCTTCGTGCACCTGCACCCGGTGGGCAGCTTCTCGATGGCCTCGCAGGAGGTCTTCGCGCGGGACCCCGCCCTCGCCGCCGCAGGGCCGGACGGGATGGCCGGCATGGACCACTCCGCGCACGGCATGCACCCGGCGCCGGTGTCGGCGGTTTCTTTTCCGTATGAGTTCCCCCGTCCTGGCCGGTACCGGATGTGGGTACAGGTCAGGACGGGGGGAAAGGTGAAGACGGGGGTGTTTGACCTGGAGGTGGGGTAGGCCCCTACTCCACCACCGCCCGCGCCTGGTCGACCACCTTCGTATAGCCTTCGAGCACTCTCGCCAGCGCCACCGCCTGCTCTTCGGCTTCCTTCCAGTTCCGCTGCTCCAGGGCCTCACGCACGCCGGCTAGGGTCTTTACACCATAACCGGTGTAGAAGCCGGGAGCGTAGATCTGGTGCTGGAACCATGGACGGCGGGGGAGCCCCTCTTTCCGGGTCAGGGCGCGCTCGGCCTTGAACAGGATCTTGTTGAGCTGCTCGGCCTCGGCGGCCGAGAGCGGGCGGCCACTCGCGGTGCGCGCCTCCAGAGTGTCGTCATAGGCGCTCGTGCTGCGGTCCAGCGCGGCGGCGGCGGTTTGCAGGGGGGCCAGGTTCACGTAGGGGACCGGATCGAGCGCCTTCGGGGGCACCAGCGTGCTCTTCGGGTCGTCGACCAGCTCGTACGTCCGGTCAGCCAGACGGCGGCTCCGTTCCGTGGCCTCTTCGCGCAAGCTGTCGGCCAGCTGGACGACCTCGTCGACGTAGCGGCCCACGGTCTTCGAGAAGCGGCCGATCTCGAAGGGGAGCACGTCGGCCTCGGCGATCCGCAGGACGAAGCGGCCTCCCGTTTTGGCGAGGGCCACCCCGTAGGAGAAATCCGGGTCGACGAAGCGGGTGAAGTGGTCGAACGAGTCGTAGAGGGAGTGGTACTGCCCGTACTCCTCCTCGCCGCCGAAGCTGATGTTGAGCGAAGAGATCCCGAGGTGCTGGAGGAACGGGGTGAAGTCTGAGCCGGAGCCGAGCGGCTCGATGCGGAACGTCTCCTTGTCCCGCAGCTCGCGGAGCTGGTCGGGATCGGGCGAGCCGTTGAGGATCGAGACGGCGCGGAGGCGCTCGCCGACGCTCACTCCCTTCTCGGGGTCCTTCACGTCGCGGGCCACCTCGTTGGCCAGCGCCTCCAGCGTGTGCGAGCCGCCGATGTCGAGGAAGCCGCGGGCGTTGCTGTCGGAGTTGATGTAGACCACCGCCTTGTCGCGCAGCTCGCCGGCGTGCGTCTCGGCCCACTCCACCGAGCCGAGGAGGCCGGGCTCTTCGCCGTCCCAGCCGGCGTAGACGATGGTCCGCTGCGGGCGCCAGCCGCTCTTCGCGAGCTCGCCCACGGCGCGCGCCTCCTCCAGCAGGGCCACCATGCCGCTGGTCGGATCAGACGCGCCGTGCACCCAGCCGTCGTGATGGTTGCCGCGGATCACCCACTGGTCGGGGTAGCGGGAGCCCTTGAGCTTGGCGATCACGTCGTAGGCGGTCACCGTGTTCCAGTTGAAGGCGAGCTGCAGGTGGACGCGGGCGGGGCCGGGACCGAGGTGGTAGGTCGCGGGCAGGGCGCCGCGCCAGCCGTCCGGAGCGGTCGGGCCGCCGAGGGCCTGGAGCAGGGGGAGGGCGTCGCTCCAGGAGATGGGGAGGACCGGGACCTTCGTCAGGGTCTCCGCCTCGGAGAGCGGCAGGCGCTTGGCCTCGCGGGTGGAGCCGACCCCGGGAGTCAGCGGATCGCCGGGATGGACCGGCATGTCGGCCACCGAGCCGCGCTGCGCGCCGCGCTCGGGCCGGTAGCCCCCCTTCGGATAGGGATCGCCCTGGGTGTAGCCGTCCTCCCGCGGATCGGAGTAGATGATGCAGCCGATCGCACCGTGCTCGGCGGCCACCTTGGGCTTGATGCCGCGCCAGGAGCCGCCGTAGCGGGCGAGGACGATCTTGCCGCGGACGTCGACGCCGCGGCGGGCCAGCTCCTCGTAGTCGGCCGGCACGCCGTAGTTGACGAAGACCAGCTCGCCGGTGACGTCGCCGTCGATCGAGTAGGCGTTGTACGTCGGGAGCGCCTCGTCGATCTGGCTGGAGGTGGAGTCCTCCGCGATCGGCGGCTCGCTCAAGGTCGCGGTGAAGCGGGTGGGCGCCAGAAGCTCCAGGCGGCGGGTCTTCGGCGTGGGGAAGAGGACCTGGAACTCCTCGAGGGCCACGTCGTAGCCCCAGGAGCGGAACAGGCCGGCCATGAATTCGGCGTTCTTCTTGCCCCAGGGGGAGCCGACCGGATGCGGGTGCGCGGTGAGCTGCTGCATCCAGGTCCGGAGGTTCTCCGGACGGAGGACGGCGTCGAACCGGGACTCCAGGTCGCGTTGCGCGGCGGCACGCTCCTCGGTGAACCCGAGGAGGGCGGGCTGGGCCGCGGCGGGAGAAGGCGAAGCTGCGGGGGCCGCGGCGCTGCTCAGGACGAACACCGGGCCGAGAGCCAGGAATGGCAGGACGGGACGGAGCATGCGGAACATGGGGGGCATTGTACCGTCCGAATCCTTCTCCGATCCGAGATATCGTTGCGTCGGTATGGCCGACCCTGTCCTCCCGCCGCCGAACCGCTTCACCGTCAGCCCGGAGAGCCTGCGCTGGGGGACCGGTCTGTTCTGTTCCGTTCTGGGGGCGTTCGTCCTGGTGGCGCCGCACCGGTTCGCGGCGCCGCCCTACGAGGCGCTCGCGCCGTACCGGACCCTCTGGGGGAGCGCGGCGTTCGCGGCGGGCGTGGCTCTGCTGGCAGTGGCCGTGCTGCGGCCGCGGCCGTGGATGCGCCTGGTCGTCCACAGTCTGGTCGGAGCCGTTTTCCTCCTCCTCGCCGCGAGCTTCGCCCAGGAAGAGGTCTGGACAGGGATGGTCTCCCACGGCCTCTTCGGCTTGACGACGGCTCTCGCCGGTTTCCTGCCGCCGGAGCGGACGGTCCCCCGCGGGCTGCCGGGCCGCGACCTGTTCGCGCTGGTCATGTCGCTGATCGCGGTGCTCAACGGAACGCTCTTTCTGCTCGCTCCGGCGTTCCTCGGCCCGTATTACGACATCGCGCGCGGGTCGCTTGCCTGGCTCGGCGGCATCCTGCTGGCGGGTGGTCTGTTGCTCGGGGCCGTACAGCTCCGCCGGCCGGACGAAGTTCCGCGGGCCGCCCTCTGGGCGGCTCACCTCCTGGCCGGAGCCGCCTTCCTCGTCAATGGAGCAGTCCTTGCGCTCCCGCGGCGCTCCTGGAGCGGCCTGTTCGTCGCTTTCGGAGGGGGTCTCGCCCTGGCGCTGCTGCCCTGGCTCTCGCGGCGGCTGGCGCGGATCGACACCGCGTCGCTGCGCACCCGCCTGGCCCTGGCGCTCGCCACGGCCGCGTCTGTGGCGCTGGTGCTGGCGGTGGCGGTGACCACGACGCAGGAGGAGCGGCAGGCCACGGAGCAGGTGCTGGAGATGCGCCAGGCCGAGGCGCAGTCGATCGCGCGCCACATCGCGGACTACGTGGACCTGAGCTCCGCCCGCACCGCCGCCATCGCGGCGATGGCCGGCCGTCTGCCGGGCGATCCGGCCGCCTGCCGCGTCTTCCTCGAACGGTCGCTCCCGCTCTATCCGGACGTTGCGGGGCTCGTCTGGTTCGATCTCAACGGCCAGGTGCTCGCGGCGAGCGGCAATCCCCCCTTGGACGGCATCGCGGGACGGTCGGTGGTGGCCGCCGTGCGGCGGAGCCCCCGGAGCAGCTTGCAGCTCCTGGCGATCCCGGGGGAGGCCGAGGAGCGCCTGCTGCTCACCACGCCGGTCATCGGTCTGGACGGCCGGCTCGCGGGGGCTCTGGTGATGGTCGCCGGGGCCGACGCCCTGGCGCAGCGCATCGAGCGCCCGGAGTCGGACGTCCATCTCGCGGACGGGTTCGGGCGGATCATCGCGCAACGGGAGCTGTCGCCGTTTCGCTCTCTCTTCGGGGAGCTTCCCGCGGGGTGGGACCGGGCGGTCCTGCGCGGCGAGATGCCCGCGGGAGGGCGCCTCGCCGCCTTTGCGTCGGTTCCCGACCTCGGTTGGGTCGTGGCCGTGGAGCGCCCCCGCCGCTCCGCTCTGGCCGGGGTGCGGCGCGGGCGCGACCTGGCGTTCCTCCTCTTGCTCGGCATGATCCCGGTCGCGGTGCTCTTCGGCATCGTCGCGGCGCGGCGGATCGCCCGTCCGCTGCGGGTTCTGGCCAGGGCGGTCGGCCAGATGGCCAACCAGGATCCGGGAGCGCCGGGAGGGCCGATGGTTGCGCCCGAGCCGACCGAGATCACGGAGGTGGCGCGGCTGTCCTCCGCCTTCGTCGAGATGCGCGGCCGGCTGGCCGAACGGACGCGGGAGAGTCAGCGGCTGGCGACCGAGCTGAGTGCCCGCGCCGAGGCCCTGGCCGAGTCCGACCGCCGCAAGAACGAGTTCCTCGCCATGCTCGGCCATGAGCTGCGCAACCCGCTGGGCGCCATCGCCAACGCGGCCCACGTGCTGCAGCGGATCGGACCGGACGACGCGCCGGCGCGCCGCTCGGTCGAGGTGATCCAGCGGCAGATCCAACACCTCGTCCGTCTCGTCGACGACCTGCTGGACGTCTCCCGGATCACCCGGGGCAAGGTGGAGCTGCGCCGCGAGAGGATGGATCTGCGCGATGCCGTGCGCCACGCCGCCGAGACCCTGCGGCCGGTCGTCGAGGCGAAGGACCACGAGCTGCGGGTGTCGCTTCCCGCCGAGCCCCTGCCGCTCGACGCGGACGTGACCCGGCTGGAGCAGGTGGTGGGGAATCTCCTGCGCAATGCCGCCAAGTACACCGATGCCGGCGGCCGGATCGATCTCGAAGCCCGCTCCGAGGGCCAGGAGGCAGTGGTGCTCGTCCGCGACAACGGAATGGGGATCTCGCCGGAGCTGCTGCCGCGCATGTTCGACCTGTTCATCCAGGGGGAGCAGGGGCTCGACCGCACCGGGGCCGGCCTGGGCATCGGCCTGACCCTGGTGCGCAGCCTGGTCGAGATGCACGGCGGGCGGGTGCAGGCCCGCAGCGAGGGGGCGGGGCGGGGGAGCGAGTTCGAGGTCCGGCTGCCGCTCAGTACCGCCCCACCACCCCCACCGTGAAGCTCCGCCCCAGCGCCAACACCGCCGTCTCGTCGGCGGCCTCGCGGTAGCGGCGGTCGAGGAGGTTCTTGCCGATCACCCGCAGCTCCAGCCCGTGCAGGACGTGATAGCCCACGCCCAGGTCCCAGGTGGCATAGCCGGGGCGCTCGTCCTCGGTCGGACCGGGCTCGTCGTCGCGCTCGAAGGCGGCGAAGCGGGTGTAGGCGAAGCCCTGCTCGGTGGCCCAGCGCAGCGTCAGGAAGGCCCCCGGCGTCGGAATGTCGTCCATCGGCGTGCCGTCGTCCTTGCTCTCCCCCTCCGCCCAGGTGGCCGCCAGCTCCAGCGCGAGGTTCCGGGGCAGCGGCTGCTGCACCTCCAGCTCGACGCCGCGGACCTCCGCCTCGCCGCGGTTGCGGAAGAAAAAATCGGAGACGGGGCGGTACCGCTCGATCAGGTCCTCGACTTCATAGAGATAGCCGAAGAGGGCCACCGAGCCGCCCCCGACGAGCCAGCGGAGCGAGGCGTCGTACTGCAGGCTCGTCTCCGGCTCCAGGTCGGGGTTGCCAATGATGAAGCCGCGGCCGCTCGGCCCCCGGAAGTAGCGGTCCGAGAGCGTCGGATCGCGGAAGCCCCGCGCGACCTGCAGGGTCGCCGTGAGGTCCGGCGTGAAGCTCGACGTCACCGCCGCGAAGCCCGAGAGCGCCTCGTGCGAAACCGAGCGGTCGCCGAAAAAGCCGCCCTTGTTCTCGGACTCCACCTGGTCGCCCCGCAGACCGGCCGACAGCAGGGTGGAGGTGCCGACGGCGCGGTTGTAGGTGGCGAAGAGGCCGGTGTCGAGGCGCTCTGCCTCTTCGATCGACGCCGTCCTCTGCCGCGACGTGAGGTTCCCCGCGAGATCGAAGAGCTGCCGGGTGGTGATCGACTCCAGGCCGAAGCGCGAGACCACCTCGGCGCCGACCTGGAACCGGCCGCCCAGGGCCTGGCGCGCCGCCACGACGCGGAGCGAGCCGTCGTTGCCGTCGGTGTCGGAGCTCTCGATCTGCCGTGTGACGGTGGCGGTCGGCAGCCGGTCGCGGTCGAGCGCCAGCCGGTAGGTGCCGAGGAACAGGCCGAAGTCCAGCGAATCCCAGCCGCCCGCCGGGCCGGAGCTCAGGTCGAGGTTGAAGCGGCGCGAGCTCTCCCGCGGATAGATCGAGCGGGTGACGTTCGAGTCCACCGCCGGGCTGCCGGTGTCATAGGCGTCGGCCAGGGAGAAGCCGGCGCGCAGACGGCCGAGGGGCGTGTCGGTCGCATAGCGCAGGGCCCCGCCGCGGTCGCGGTAGGCCGAATTGTCGATCCGCTCGCCCTCGGCCGACTCGGCATCGCCCGAGCGGCGGATGTGGAGCTGGCCGAGGATCGCGCCGCCGAAGAGGTCCGACGAGGCCTCGGCCGCGGCCGACTCCTCGTCGCTTCCGCCGAACCCTTTGTTCAGCGTATAGCGGAACGTCCGCCCGCCGGGCTCGGCACCCGGCTCGGGATAGCGGGAGCGGGCGTTGATCACGCCGCCGAAGGCGTCCGATCCATAGGCAACCGAGCCGGGGCCGCGGGCGACCTCGACGCCGGCCAGGGTGAACGGGTCGAGGAAGGCGGCGGACGGGCCGGCGCGGCGCTCGGTGGTGACGCGGGCGCCGTCGAGGAGGACGAGCGTCCGGCCGCGGGCGAGACCGCGGATCGACGGTACGGCCGTCGGGCCCTCGCCGGTGGTATGGGTCCCCGGCACCGCCTCCAGGACCTCGACGAGACGCTGCGGCCGGCGTTGCTCCAGGTCCTGCTGGCCGACCAGGGTGGTCGCCGCGGCCGGGGGCGTCTCGAGGCCGGGGGCGACGCCGGAGGTCACGGTGACGCTGTCGCGGAACGTGGCGGGCAGGACGATCTCGAGAGGCCCGGTCTCGGGGAGAGCGGCGACGTCGAGGACCGGCGAGACCTCGCCCGCCGGGCCGAGGGCGACGATCTGGAACGGGAGCCGGGGGTCGGGGGTGATGACGAAGCGCCCCTCGGCGTTCGTCGTGACGGTGATGGAGCGGCCGACCACGGAGACCTCGTAGCCCACGGCGGGCCTGCCGTCGGGCTGGAGCAGGCGGCCTTCGAGAGCCCGGGCCACGGAAGGGATCAGAATCAGGGAGACGAAAAGGACGGACGCGGCGGCACCCAACGGGCCGCGCAGGATCTGACGCATGCGACACCTCGAACGCGCAATTGGTTCTGTTCCAGTCGCGGCAGCCGGCCACGAGCCGGGGCGCGGGTGAAGGACAGGAGGCGCGGTCTCGGTCTACTCGTTGTAGCGGTGGATGAGGACGCGGGTCGGAACGGTCCGGAGCGGCGCCGCGGTCTCTCCGGGAGCCGTCTCCCTCGCGTCGCAGGGCCAGCGGACGTCCGAGCCGAGGACGGCGCGTGCACGGAACGAGAACCGGCGAAGGCCGGTCTTGAGGTGGAGCGCGAGGATGCACCGTCCGTCGAGGCTCTCCTCGGCCTCCTCCCACTCAAGGGAGAGCGCGGGAGCGGCGTACGCGGTTCCGGCCAGAAACAGGACGATGATCAGGAGGAGCCGGCGCATGGAAACCGGAATGTACTCCTTTTTCCTGCTCTCTGCCGAATCTCCTCCAGCTCACCCCGCCATGCGGTCGTCGTCCGAGTCGTCGAAGCGGTGCGCGCGCACGATGAAGCGCTTGGGGGCGGAGCCGACGTAGTAGAAGGGATAGCAGGTCACCAGGGTCAGGGCCGGAGAGCCTTCGTCCGCCAGCACGGCGGTCTCTTCCGGGGGGACGATCTTCGTCCATTCGACCTGGTACTTGAAGGAGCCGTCCAGGGTCGTGAGCTCGATGATGTCATCTTTGCGAATGTCTTTGAGGCCGCGGAAAAAACTGTCCCGGTGGGCGGCGAGACCGACGTTGCCGCCGCGCTCCGGCAGGGGGGTCCCGGGGATGTGCCCGACCCCGTGCCGCAGCGTCTTGTTGCCGATGCCGTGGAGGACGATGGCGGAGACGCCGATGCGCGGGATTTCGATGCGGCCGATGAGGTCTCCCTCGGCCAGCTTCTTTTCCCTTGCACTCTCCTCCCGGCTCCCTTCCTTCCGAAAGGAGCCGAGCGCATCGGTGTCCGCGGCGGGCGCGACCGTGCTGGAGGAGGGGGCGGCGGCGGTCCTCAGGCGGATCGCCTCGTCCAGACGCCGCTCCTCCCGCAGCTTGTAGATCCGGGCATCGACGAAGGCGTAGACCCAGATTCCCAGGCAGACGATTCCGATCAGAAAGAGAAGCCGTTCGAGCCAGCGGGATTTGATCAGGAATTTGGGCAGCGGCACCGCGAGACCTCCTGGAAACAAGATCACCTGGCGCCGTGGGGCGCCAGGTGCCAGACGTGCCATCTCTGGAGAGCGTTCGTCGCGGCTTAGAAGCGGCGGACGGCGAACGCGGCGGCGAGAGCCAGCAGGCCGATCAGGCCGACCAGCGGAAGCGTGCTGGCCGTGCCCGGCAGCGTACCCGTGGTATCCGTGTCGTTGTCCAGGCTGCCGGTCTCGTCCACGCCGGAGGCGTCGGTGTCCGCGTCGGTCGTGCTGTTCACGTCGACGTCCACCGCACCGTTGGCGCGGCTGCCGGTGTCGACATCCACGTCCACGCCGGTGCCGGTCTCGGTCTCATTGTGGAGGCCGGTGGCGCCGGTGGTCTCCATCGTGCCGGTGGTCGTGCCGGTGGTGGTGCCGGTCACGTTGCCGGTCGTGTTGCCACCCTGCGTGTCATTCATGCTCTCGGCGGCCGTGCCTTCGACCGTCCCCTGCTCCTGGACCGGCTGCTGGTTCTGATTGGCGAGCGGAATCGGGTTGCCCGGGTTGGGCAGGTTGTTATTGGTCTGACCGGGTTCCTGCTGCTGCGTGGGGCCCGGGGCCGGGGTGTTGATGGTGCTCTGCGCGTAGGTGACACCGGCGGTCAGCGCCAGAATCATCAGGATGGAAAAAACGATACGCTTCATGATGAGTTCTCCTCTCCAATCCTTTTCGTTTCTGTTGTCTGGAGCCCGCGGCGGACTCCCTCCTTAAATCAGGGGGAAGGGGGGGAGTCCTCAAAATCAATCAAGATGGCACGTCACGGCGACTCTCGCCCACCCTCCCCTCGTTCCTGCACGGTCAGAAGAAACTGCAAGCGCAATGCCAGGAAAAGAGAAAACCCCCAGTGCCGGCCGGCATCTGGGGGCTCTGGAGCCTGGCGCCCGGAGTGCTCAGGAGCGGAAGAAGCGCACGGTGAAGGCCGCCGCCATGGCCAGCAGGCCGAGGAGGGCGACCGCCGGGAGCTCACTGGCCGTACCCGGAAGCGCGTCGTTGTCGGCGTCATTGTCCAGGCCGCCGGTCTCGTCCACGCCGGAAGCGTCGGTGTCCGCGTCGGTCGTGCTCTTCACGTCGACGTCGACCGCGCCATTCGCACGGGCGCCGGTGTCAACGTCCACGTCCACGCCCGAGCCGTTCTCCCGCTCGCCCATCGTACCGGTCGTGCTGTTCCGGTCGGTCGCGGCGGTGTCGGAGTCGGTCGTGCGGTCCACGTCGACGTCCAGGACGCCGTTCTCGGCGTTTTTGCCCGTGTCCACATCCACGTCCGGCCCGGGGCCCGTCTCGGGCTGACCGCTCTGATCAACTTGCTGGGAAGGCGGCAGAGTCGACTGGCCGGTGGTCTGCGCATAGGCCACGCCGAACGCGACCAGCATCAGGACCATGGCAAGAGTAAACAGTTGCTTTTTCATTTGTCTCGCTCCTCTCTGCAGAATTCAAGTGATACTGCTGGAGCTGGATACCCGGGAATGTCCCCGGGGTTTTCTTCGCATCCAGAGCTACTGCAACGAAGGTGCCAGAAATGAAAAGACCCCGGCGGACCGGGGTCGCGGATCCAAGGAGGGCGGGCCGCGGAAATCCCTCAGGAACGCAGGAGGCGCATAGCGAGGATCGCGGCCATGGCGAGCAGGCCGAGGAGCGCCGCGATGGGGAGCTCGCTCGCGGTCGCCGGCAGCTCGTCCAGGTCGCCGGCGTAGGTGTAGCCGGTGGTGTCCTGGCCGGTGTCCTGGCGGCTTGGGCCGGTCGCGGTGTCCGTGCCGCCCGTGGCGCCAATGGCCGTGCGGGTGGTGGAGGGACGGGTCGTGTCGAGGCGGCGCCCGCTGGCGATGCCCGCCGTGCCGGTGGAGACGGCGATCGTGCCGGCCGCCGTGCCAGGGCCGGTGATGGTGATCGACGGGCGAATCCCGTTGGTGCTGATCATCGTGCGAGTCCCGTCGGGGCTGATCGTCGTGCGAGCTCCATTGATGCCGGTAAACACCGTGGTCGGCCCGCCGAGGATGGGCCCCCCGAGCACCGTCCCGCTGGCGATGGGTGTCGTGGCCGTCCCGGTGGTGACGGGCGCGGTCATGGTGGCAGGTGCCGTGATCGTCCCGGTGGTGCTGGGCGCGGCCGTCGTGGCGGTCCCGGTTGAGATGGGTGCCGAGCCGGGTGCGGGCGTGGTGGCGGTCCCGGTGGAGATGGGTGTCAAGGGCACGATCGTCGGACCGGTCCCGGTGGAGATGGGAGTCGAGCCGGGCGCGGTCGTCGTGGCCGTCCCGGTAGAGATAGGTGTCGAGCCGGGCACGGCCGTCGTGGCCGTCCCGGTGGAGATGGGTGTGGTGGCCGTTCCGGTGGTGCCCGTCGTCGCGCCGCTCCCGGTGCCCGTCGTGCCGGTCCCGCTGGTGCCGCTCATCGTGGATGTCCCGGTGGTGCCGGTCTGGGCCGACAGGGCACCAGCCGCCGTGAGGGCCAGGGCCATCAGGATTGCGCACAGCCTGTTGTTCATGACCTTACTCCTCTCTGGTGAAAACGCCAGTTGCATTTCTGGAGGAGCCCTTGTGGGGGGGCCTTCCCCTCGGCCCCTGCATCAAGCAGAGATTTTGCAATGGAGGTGCCACCGGAGAGACCCCGGCCTGGAGGCCGGGGTCCCGAGGGAGAGGGGCTGCCGGCCGATCAGGCGGCCGTCAACTTCTTGTACCGGATGCGGTGCGGCTGGTCGGCCTCGGCGCCGAGGCGGCGCTTGCGGTCGGCTTCGTAGGCTTCGTAGTTCCCCTCGAACCAGACCACCTGGGATTCCCCTTCGAAGGCCAGGATGTGGGTGGCGATGCGATCCAGGAACCACCGGTCGTGGCTGATGATCACGGCGCAGCCCGCGAACTGGAGGAGCGCCTCCTCGAGGCCCCGCAGGGTGTCGACGTCCAGGTCGTTGGTCGGCTCGTCGAGCAGGAGGAGGTTGCCCCCCGCTTTGAGCGTGCGCGCCAGGTGGACCCGGTTGCGCTCGCCGCCCGAGAGGTCCTTGACCCGCTTCTGCTGGTCCGCCCCCTTGAAGTTGAACGCCGCGGCATAGGCGCGGGCCGGGATCTCGCGGTTGCCCAGGGTGACCACGTCGCGGCCGTCGGAGATCGTCTCCCAGACCGCCTTGTCGCCGTCCAGCGACTCGCGGCTCTGGTCGACGTAGGCGATGTTTACCGTCTCGCCCACCCGGATCGTCCCCGCATCGGGCTTCTCCTGGCCGACGATCATGCGGAAGAGGGTGGTCTTGCCGGCGCCGTTGGGACCGATGACCCCCACGATGCCGCCCGGCGGCAGGGCGAACGAGAGATTGTCGATCAGCAGGTTGTCGCCAAACCCCTTGGACAGGCCCTGGGTTTCCACCACCACGTCGCCCAGGCGCGGGCCGGCGGGGATATGGATCTCGTTCGGGTCCGCGCGCTTTTCGTAGTCGCGGTCCTCGGCGAGCAGCTTCTCGTACTGATTGAGGCGGGCCTTGCCCTTGGCCTGGCGGGCGCGCGGGCTCATGCGGATCCATTCGAGCTCGTGCTGCAAGGAGCGCCGGCGGGACGACTCCTGCTTCTCTTCCTGGGCCAGCCGCTCCTGCTTCTGCTCCAGCCAGGAGGAGTAGTTTCCTTCCCAGGGAATCCCCTGGCCGCGGTCGAGCTCCAGGATCCAGCCGGCGACGTTGTCGAGGAAGTAACGGTCGTGGGTAATGGCCACGACGGTGCCGGGGTAGTCCCGCAGATGGTGCTCGAGCCAGGCCACCGACTCCGCGTCCAGATGGTTGGTGGGCTCGTCGAGGAGGAGCAGGTCGGGTTGCTGGAGGAGCAGGCGGCAGAGGGCGACGCGGCGTTTCTCACCGCCGGAGAGCCGGGTCACGTCCGTGTCGGGCGGCGGGCAGCGCAGCGCGTCCATGGCGATTTCCAGGGTGCGGTCGATCTCCCAGGCATTGGCCGCGTCGATGGCGTCCTGGACGCGCGACTGCTCGGCCATCAACTTCTCCATCTCCGCGTCGGACATGGGCTCGCCGAATTTTGCATTGATCTCGTCGAAGCGGGTGAGCAGCGCCCGGGTCTCCGCCACCCCCTCCTCGACGTTGCCGAGGACGTCCTTGTCAGGATCGAGCTGGGGCTCCTGGGAGAGGAAGCCGACCTTGGCGCCCTTGGCGGCCCAGGCCTCGCCCCCGAACTCGGTGATCAACCCGGCCATCACCTTGAGCAGGGTGGACTTGCCGGCACCGTTCTGGCCGACGACCCCGATCTTGGCGCCGGGATAGAAGGACAACCAGATGTTTTTGAGGACCTCCCGATTCGGGGGGTAGATCTTGCGGAGATCCTTCATGACGTAGATGTATTGCTCGGCCATATAGATAGATACCTCGGATTCCTGTCTCTGAAATGGGGAACGCCGGCGGGCCCGACGACGGACCGGACAGGCAATTGTACCGCAGAGGCGGCTCAGCCCGCTTCCAGCTCCCGCAGCCGGTTCGGCAGCGATGCGAGGAACGGGCCGAGATCGTCCGTATCCGGCAGGGTGATCTCGATCCGGCCGTTCTTGAGCCGCGCCACCTTGCCCTCTCCCTCCATGACCAGAGGGACCTGGAGCGCCTCACGGTCGAGCGGGATCTCGTCGGTGACCTCGAACAGGCGGTTCATGACGTCCTGATTGATGACGCGCATGGCGGGCATCATAGCGCGGCCGGGGGAAGCTCTGTATTCAAGGACATCCGCTGTCAAACCAGAAGTGGTAGATGATGCCTCCGAGACCTCACCCCGACCCCCTCTCCCATCGCCCCACCTTCCCTCGGGAGAGGGGGCCAGGGGGTGAGGTCTACGGAGCCGGCTCCACCACTCAGGCCTGGAATGACCCTCGACTAGAATGTCGCCATGCGAGTGATCTCCGTCAACGTCGGGCTCCCCCGGCCGGTCCGCGGGAAGGATGGGCTGGTGATGACCGGCATCTTCAAAGAGCCGGTGGCCGGGAGCATCCGGATGCGGCGGCTCAACCTGGAGGGCGACGGCCAGGCCGACCTCTCGGTCCACGGCGGGCCGGACAAGGCGGTCTACGCCTACCCCTCCGAGCACTATCCGTTCTGGCGCAACGAGCTGCCCGGCCAAGCGCTCGACTGGGCGGCGTTCGGCGAGAACCTCACGACCGAGGGGTGGTGGGAGGACGAGGTCCACGTCGGCGACCGCTTCCGGATCGGCACGGCTGAGGTGGTGGTGACTCAGCCGCGGATGCCCTGCTTCAAGCTGGCGCTCCGCTTCGGGCGCGACGACATCGTCGCCCGCTTCTTGGAGAGCGGCCGGCCGGGCTTCTACTTCCGCGTGCTCCAGGAGGGGGAGGTAGAGGCCGGCGATCCCATGGAGCGGATCGACGAGGACCCTCACCGCGTCAGCGTGGTCGACGTGGTCCGCCTCTATCTGGATAAGCGCGGAACGATCGACCGTGATCTCCGCGAGCGCGCCACCCAGGTGGAGGCGCTGCCCGAGGCGTGGCGCGACCACTTTCGCCGCCGCCTCGGATAGCTCGTCACTGCTTGGTCGTCACGATCCAGCCGGTCTGCAGCGGGACGTTTTCGTACTCCCACCCTTCGACGGTCACGTTCGAGAAGACGATCGGCAGGCCGCGCGAGGTCATGGGGTCCGGCCCATCGGTGAGCTGGAAGTGGAGATGCGGCTCGGTGGAATTGCCGGAGTGGCCGATCTGGCCGATCGGCTGGCCGCGCCGGACCTGGTCGCCGGGCTTGACCCGCACGCTCCCCGGCTTCAGATGGAGATACTGCGAATACTCCTCGCCGGCGTGACGGAGGACGACGTAGTTGCCCGCGGCCGCGATCGGCGCCTGGGCCAGGAGCTCGTTCTGCTCGGCGGCCGTGCGCTGCTGGAAGGCCTCGCTGCTCTCGCCGGGCTGGCGCAGGCGGCTGTCCGACTCCAGGGCCGAGGTCCCCACCGCGACGACGGTGCCGTCCGCCACGGCCAGAACCTCCCGCCCATACGAGTAGAAGTCGGCGAGCCGCGAGCCCTCCCCCTGGTGCGTGTTGCCGTTCCCGCCCAATGCCACGAGGTCGAGGGCGAACTCCTGGTTGATCGCCCAGCGGTGATGGCTGTCCAGGTCCGGAGCCGCCGCCACGTAGAGGGTTCCGGCGAGGGGGAGCCAGTATTCGTTCGGGGATTTGTGCGTGACCACGCGCAGGCTGCCCCGGGCCTCGACGGGCTTGCCCGCGGCGTCCGTGCCGTGCGCGATGACCACGACCTCGTCGGCCGGGCCGGTGAGCAGCAGCGGCGTCCCCATGATCAGGAGGCCGGTGCCGGGCGCCAGGGTGCGGCCCGGAGAAGGCTTGATCCCCTCGCCCAGAGAGCGGCTGGTCTGGAGCTGAAAGTCATACAGCTTCAGGAGGCCGGCCGCCTCCAGCGCGCTCAGCTTTTTCGCCGACGCCTCGATCCTGGTCGCGGGGATGATCAGGGTCTGGACGGCCTGTCCGCCCGCGCGGGCCTGGACCTCGACGGATTCGAGAGTGACCGCCCCGCCGTCGCGCTGTGAAAGGGCGATGTTCTGGAGGACCACGGTCGACAGGTCCTTCAGGGGGCTGGTCTGGTAGGTGTAGACGACCTCGCCGGGGTGGAAACGGAGGTCCAGGGCGGCGAGATCGGCGGGGAGAAGAGACGCGAGCGTCAGAAAGAGAAGCGGAGCTTTCCGCATGATGTGTTCTCCGGGAAGGAGCGCAGCAGTGCGCCGCGCCGTCTGACCCTACGAAGCGAGGGCCAGGCGGGTTTCCAAGATCCCGGCCGCGGCTGTGTAGCCGCTATCTCGGCCGTGTAGTGGCTAACTCCGGCGGCGTTTCGCGGCGACTCGGCCCCGGTTTGCCGTTCCACCGGGCGGTTGGAGCCTGGCGCCGTCGCCTGTGCACTCGATGCGGTAAAGACCTGGGGGGACGTAAAAGAAGCGTCGGTGGACAACACCGAAGTGGCGTTGTATCGTCACGACGATGTCGCCTCTCGATGCCGCGGTGTTCTACGCCGATCTCCACGTCCACTCGAAGTACTCCCGGGCCACGAGCCGGGATGCGGATCTGGAGCATCTCGCGCTCTGGGCGCGGCGCAAGGGGATCACGGTCGTGGGGACGGGCGACTTCACCCATCCGGCCTGGTTCGAAGAGATCCGCGCGAAGCTCGTGCCGGCCGAGCCGGGACTGTTCCGCCTCCGCCCCGAGGTCGAGCGGGAGATCGAGCGGCGCCTGCCGCCGGCCTGCCAGGGACCGCTCCGCTTCCTCCTGGAGGTGGAGATCTCCACGATTTACAAAAAGGGCGATCGGACCCGCAAGGTCCACCACCTGATCTATGCCTCGAACCTGGAGACGGCTGCCCGCCTGCGGGAGAAGCTTGGAACCATCGGCAACCTCACCGCGGACGGCCGGCCGATCCTCGGGCTCGACTCGCGGCACCTGCTAGAGATCACGCTGGAGAGCGGGCCGGATGCGTATCTGATCCCGGCCCATGTGTGGACCCCCTGGTTTGCCGTGCTCGGCTCCAAGTCGGGCTTCGACACGGTCGAAGAGTGCTATGAGGATCTGACGCCCCACATCTTTGCCGTGGAGACGGGTCTCTCCTCGGACCCGCCGATGAATTGGCGGGTCTCCTGCCTCGACCGCTTCACGCTGGTCAGCAACTCGGACGCTCATTCGCCGCCGATGCTGGGCCGCGAGGCCTGCGCCTTCACGACGGACCTCGACTACTTCGCCATCCGCCGTGCCTTGGAGACGGGAGAAGGGTTCGGCGGGACGGTGGAGTTCTTCCCCGAGGAGGGCAAGTACCACCTGGACGGCCACCGCGCCTGCGGCGTGCGCCTGGAGCCCGCGGAGACGCGGCAGGCGGACGGCCTTTGTCCTGCCTGCGCCAAGCCGCTGACCATCGGTGTGATGCACCGGGTCGAGGAGCTGGCGGACCGGCCGGAGGAGGCGCGGCGCGAGCGGATGCATCCGTTCCGCAGCCTCGTACCGCTGCCGGAGGTGGTCGCGGAGATCCGGGGCACGAGGGCGAAGACCCGCGGCGTCGAGGAGGTGGTCTCGCAGCTCGTGGGGCGGTTGGGCCCGGAGATGGACATCCTCGAGCGCCTCCCGCTGGAGGACGTCGCACGGGTGGCCGATCCGCTCCTCGTCGAAGCCCTGGCGCGCCTGCGAGCCGGGAAGGTCCGCCGCGAATCCGGGTACGACGGGGAGTATGGGGTGATCCGGCTGTTCGAGCCGGAGGAGATTCGGGGACGGTCGGTGGTGGCGCCGTTGTGGGAGGCCGGCACCCCCGGCCAGGGGTTGAAACCCCTGGCTAGCAAGAAAAAACCGCCCCCTGAAGGGGCCGGATCGGGGGCGTTGTCCCCTCTGGGACAACTTTTCCATGGTAGCCAGGGGTTTCAACCCCTGGCTGGTGAGGGCCTCGACCCCGAGCAGCGCGCCGCCGCAACAGCCGTGGACGGCCCCCTCCTCATCGTCGCCGGTCCGGGCACCGGCAAGACCCGGACGCTCACCCACCGGCTTGCGCATCTGGTGACGGAGCGCGGTGTTGCGCCGGAGCAGTGCCTGGCCGTCACGTTCAGCCGCCGGGCCGCGGCGGAGATGGAGGAGCGCCTCGCTTCGCTGATCCCGGAAGCGGCCGGCCGCGTTCTCGTCGCGACCTTCCACGGCCTGGGCCTCACGTTGCTGCGCGAGCAAGCAGAGGAGGCTGGATTGGCGCCGGGCTTCCGGATCGCATTACCTGAAGAGCGGGCGGCGCTCGCCGGCGAGCTGTTCGGGATGACGGTGGACAAGGCGGAGCGCCTCCTCCAGAAGATCGGCACGCTACGCTGTCTGCGCGCGTCGAATCCGGATGCCGCCGCGGGCCTGCCTCCCGAGCTGGCCGTCCGGGCGACCGCTTACGAGGAGGCCTTGGCGGCCCGGGATCTCCTCGACTTCGACGATCTTCTGCTGAAGCCGCTGGCGCTGCTTACCGGGCGGCCGGATCTCGCGGCCCTTTACCGGGAGCGATTCCGCTGGATCTCGATCGACGAGTACCAGGACATCGACCCGTTGCAGTACGCGCTGATGCGCCTCCTGGCTCCGCCCGAGGGCAATCTTTGCGCGATCGGCGATCCCGACCAGTCGATCTACCGGTTCCGGGGAGCGGACGTGGGCTTCTTCCTCCGCTTCCGGGAGGACTATCCGAGCGCCCACGTGGTCCACCTGACCCGCAACTACCGCTCGTCGCGCGTGCTGGTCGAGGCGGCCTGCCAGGCGATCCGGCCGGACAGTCTCGTGCCGGACCGGCAGCTCGTGGCGGTGCGCAACGGGCCGAACGCGCCGCGCATCGTCGTCCAGGCAGCGGCGACCGAACGGGCCGAGGCGGAGCTGGTGGTCCACACCTTGGAGGGACTGATCGGCGGCACGTCCTCCTTCTCCTTCGACAGCGGCCGGGTTGCCACTTGGGGTTCTTCTTGGGCGAATGACGAGCTGTCGTTCGAGGACGTGGCGATCCTCTACCGGACCGACGCGCAGGCGGCGCCGCTGATCGAGGCGCTGGGCCGCGCGGGCATCCCGTTCCAGAAACGGTCCCACCGCCCCTTGACCGAGCAGCCGGGCGTGCGCGCCCTGCTCTCTCTCCTCCAGAAAAAGGCCGGGGAGCGGCAGCCGGGCGCTGTCGAGGCCCTGCTGAATCGTGCGGTGCTCGAGCAGGGCGCCGATCTCTTGGCGGCGGCCGAGCTGTTGCGGCCGTTGGCGGCCCGGGCTGGGGACGATCTCCAGCGGTTCCTGGCCGACGTTGCCGTCGGCGGCGAGGTCGATACCTGGGATCCCCGCGCCGAGCGGGTGTCTCTCCTGACTCTCCATGCTTCCAAGGGCCTGGAGTTCCGCGTCGTCTTCCTGGTGGGATGCGAGGAGGGCCTCCTCCCGCTGACCTGGCCGGGAGCGGAGCCGGAGGAGGCGGATGCATCTGAAGAACGGGCGGAGGAGCGGCGGCTCTTCTTCGTGGGGATCACCCGGGCCTGTGCGCGCCTCTTCCTTTTCTATAGCCGCAAGCGGACCCTCCGCGGGCGGACCGCGGAGACCCGGCCTTCCCCGTTCCTGGCGGATGTCGAGGAGGCGCTCCTGGAGTGGCGGCGGGAGCCGGAGCTCGTGCGGCGGCCGGAGCAGATGCGGTTGCTGTAGTGCCTATCCCTCCAGAATCCGGTACGGCACCGTCCGCAGCACCTCCGCCAGCGAGATGAGGCCGGCCCGGGCCTTGGCCAGGGCGTCGTCGCGCAGGGTGCGCATGGCCTTCTCCAGCGCCACTTCCCGCAAACGGTGGACCGGCGTTCCTTCGGCGATCAGGTCCGCCACCTCCGAGTCCGGCACGAAGAGCTCGTAGATCCCGAGACGCCCCTTGTAGCCGGCTCCGCGGCAGGCCTCGCAGCCGACGGGGCAGAAGAAGCGCTCGTCCGCTCCCAGCCGGAGCCGCCGGGCTTCCACCGGATCGGGCGCTGCCTCCTGCTTGCAATGCGGACAGAGGCGGCGGGCCAGGCGCTGCGAGACCACCCCGAGGAGGCTGCCGGCGATCAAGTTGAGGTCTACCCCCAGGGTGTGAAGGCGGGAGACCGTGCGCACCGCATCCGACGTGTGCAGCGTCGAAAGCACCAGGTGGCCGGTCTGGGCCGCACGGATTGCGGCGGCGGCGGTCTCCTCGTCGCGGATCTCCCCGATCAGGATCACGTCCGGGTTCTGGCGCATGAAGGTCCGGGCGTAGTCGGCGAAGCTCATGTGCATCGAGACCTGCTTCTGGCTCGTCTTGTCGAAGTAGTACTCGATCGGGTCCTCGGCCGTCAGGATCTTGATCTCCGGCCGGCGGATGTGGTGGATCGCCGAATAGAGGGTCGTCGTCTTGCCGCTCCCGGTGGGGCCGGTCACCAGCAGGAGCCCCTCGGGATTGGCGATCAGCTGCTCGAAGACCGGGAGGATGGACGGGTCGAGGCCGAGGCGTTCCAGGCCGAGCACCGGCGTGCCGCTGTCCAGGAGGCGCAGCACGGCGTCCTCCCCGAACGGGCCGGGCACCGTGGAGACGCGGAAGTCGATGGCTCTCTCCTCCCCTTTCTCCTCATAGACCGCCCGGATCCGTCCGTCCTGGGCCTTGCGGCGCTCGGCCACGTCGAGCCGGGAGATCACCTTGATGCGCGAGATCACCGCGTCGATGTTGTCGTGGGAGAGCGGCGTGGTGATCTGCCGCATCACGCCGTCGACCCGGAAGCGGACGTCCACGTCATGCTCGTACGTCTCGACGTGGACGTCGCTCGCGCCGAGCTCAACGGCATGGCCCAGGATCTCGTCGAGGAGGATGGGCACCGGGGTCTCGGGGCCGAAGGAGAAGCCGGCGGTCGGCCGGAGGGTGAGGACCGTACCGCCCCGCTCGTCCTCCTCCTCGCCTCCCCAGCCGGTCTCGACAGCGCGGCGGATCTCCCAGGCGTTGAGCTGGACCGGTTGGACCGGCCGGCGCAGCCTCTGGGAGATCTCCTGAGTGAGGGACCGTCGAAACGGCCGGATCATCCCCACCGGCACCGGCTCCCGGCTCGCCGGGTCGACTTTCCCCAGGACGACGACGAGGTTCTCCAGGCAAAAGTCGCGGTCGATCAGCCGGACCGACCGCTCGTCGACTTCGTATTGGGAGAGCTCGGTGAAGCCGGGAGCTCCCGGGGGATGCGGGCTGCCTTGGTCTGCCATGGCTACATGCTACATTGGCTTCATGAAGCACGAGACGCAAAGCGAGCCCGCGACCGACCTGTTCCTGTCCCTCACGCCCGAAAGAGTGCTCGCCGCGGTTGAGGCCGGAGGATTGCGGTGCAACCCGGTCTGCTATGCGCTCAACTCTTTCGAGAACCGGGTCTACGAGGTCGAGCTGGAGGACCGCGCCCGCGTCGTGGCCAAGTTCTACCGGCCGGGGCGCTGGACGGCCGAGCAGATCCTCGAAGAGCACCAGTTTCTCGCCGATCTCGCCGCCGCCGAGGTCCCGGTGTGCACGGTGCGCGAGTTTCCGGGCGGTGGGACGCTGCGGCAGATCGACAACATCTGGTACGCGCTCTCCGACCGCCGCGGCGGCCGCGCTCCCGACGAGCTCGACGACGCCACGGCCCGCCGGCTCGGCATGCTGGTCGGCCGCCTCCACACCGTGGGCGCCGACGGGCCGGCGGAGCACCGGCTGCGCCTCTCGGCCGATTTTTTCATCCGTGAGAACGTGGACTGGCTGGCGGAGCACGATATCCTGCCCCACCACGTCCGCGAGCGCTACTTCGACACCGCGCTGACGGTTGCGGATATCGTGGACGAGATGCTGGAAGGCGTCCCGGTCCACCGCATCCATGGTGACCTCCACCTGGGGAACCTGCTGTTCCGCGACGGTCTGCTCAACGTCCTCGACTTCGACGACATGATGATCGGCCCCGCGGTGCAGGACATCTGGCTGGTGCTCCCCGGCCGCGATGCCTGGGCGGTGCGCCAGCGCGAGGCCTTCCTCGCGGGCTACGAGCAGTTCCGCCTCTTCGACCGCTCCACCCTGCGCCTGATCGAGCCGCTGCGCGCGCTGCGGATGATCCACTACGCGGCCTGGATCGCCCGCCGCTGGCACGACCCGGCCTTCCCCGCGGCCTGGCCGCAGTTCGGCACTCCCGAGCACTGGCAGCGGGAGACCGAGGACCTGATCGAGCAGCTCGCGGTCATCCGCGGCGAGATGAAGGCCGAGGCGAGAGCCCTCAACCCCGAGGACGAGCAGCACCAGGAAGAGGAGGAGTCGGTGCTCACCAACAAAGACTTCTTCTGGGACTGGGAAGAGAACTAGGAGCAACCCCCTCTGTGGTAGCATCCCGGCCGCATTTTCGCGGCCCTCAGCCTCTGTCTGTCGGCGATCGGAGCCCTGTATGGAGATCTACGAGAACGTTCTGGAAACCATGGGGAACACTCCCCTGGTGAAGCTCGGCCGGTTCTTTTCCGGCCCGGCCACTCTGGCGGCCAAGGTCGAGTACTTCAACCCCGGCGGGAGTGTGAAGGACCGCATCGGCATCGCGATGATCGAGGCCGGCGAGACGTCGGGGCAGCTCAAGCCCGGCGGCACGATCGTGGAGCCGACCTCGGGCAACACGGGCGTGGGCCTGGCGATGGCGGCCAACCTCAAGGGGTACAGCCTCATCTGCGTCGCCCCCGACAAGATCCCCAAGGAGAAGGTCGCCCTCCTGGAGGCCATGGGAGCCACGGTCGTCAGCTGCCCGACCAACGTCGCGGCGGACGACCCCCGGTCCTACTACAAGGTCTCGGAGCGGATCCGCGACGAGCAGGGCGCCTATCTGCCGTATCAGTATTACAACCAGGCGAACCCCGAGGCGCACTACCGCTCGACCGGCCCGGAGATCTGGCGCCAGACCGACGGCAAGGTCACCCACTTTGTGGTCGGCGTCGGCACCGGCGGCACGATCAGCGGCACGGCCAAGTACCTGAAGGAGCAGAACCCGAACGTCCAGGTCATCGGGGTCGATACGGTGGGGAGCATCTACGAGTACTACTTCGAGCACCACGAGCTGCCGCCGGAGGACCAGATTCACCAGTACCTGATCGACGGCATCGGCGAGGACTTCATGCCCGGCTGCGTCTGGTGGGACTACATCGACGGGATCGTGACGATCGACGACAAGACGGCCTACCGGGCGACCATGGAGCTGGCGCGGAAAGAATCGATCTTCACCGGCTCCTCCGGCGGCGCGGCGGTCGCGGGCGGCCGGCAGATCGCCCAGGGCCTCGGCGCGGACGGCCTGGTGGTCACCCTCGTCCCCGACTCGGGCGAGCGGTACCTCTCCAAGCTCAACAAGCAGTGGCTGACGGAGAAGGGGCTGATCGAAGCGTCCTAGGCTCCCAACCACCTGCCGTACAGCTCCGGCCGACGGTGCTTCCAGAAGAGCCGCCGTGCCGTCGACGTCGCGCAAGTGGCCAGGTCGAGGTCGGCCAGCACCAGATCCTCCTTCAGGCTTTTTCCGCGGGCGAGCACCCGCCCCTCGGGATCGACGGCGAAGGACTCGCCGGAGAAGTGGAGCTTTCCCTCCAGGCCGACCCGGTTGGAGAGGGCCACGAAATAGCCGTTCTGGAAGGCGGCGGTCCGGACCTCGGCTTCGTAAAGACCCTCGGGCCACTCGCCCACCGTTCCGGCTTGCGGGATCACCACCAACTCGGCTCCGGCGACTCCGAGGGCGCGCATCACCTCGGGGTAGTGGCGGTCGTAGCAGATGGCCACCCCGATCTTTCCCGCGCGGGTGTCGTAGACCGGCACGCCCCCCTCCGAATGATCGCCCGGAAAGTAGTAGCTCTGCTCGTGGAACCCTTCGTAGTCGGTGATGTGGATCATCCGGGTGACGCCGAGGAGGCGGCCGTCTGCATCGAACACCGGCGAGCTGTCGAACCGCCGGCCGGTGGCCGGGTCGAGCTCGTAGAGGTTGAAGACAGTCACCAGGCCGAGCTCTCTCGCCCGCTCGGCGATCCGTCCGGTCGTCGGCCCGGGGACCGGCTCGGCCAGCTCCAGCGCCTTGCGGTCGTCCGGCACCTGCGGGAAGAAGCGGTCGAGGATGACCTCGGGGAAGGCGATGAGATCGGCGCCGGCGCGCTTGGCATCACCCATGGCGTCGAGGGCACGAGTGAGATTGGCGGCGCGGCCGGGACCTGCGGAGAGCTGGGCGAGGGCGATCCGCATCGTCAGCTCCGCTGGGTCCGTGCCTTGAACGACCAGGTGAAGGTGAAGCGGGCCACCACCATGCCATCCGGTGCGCGGCCGATCGTCTCGACCTCGGCCGTCGCGGGCTCGCCGGTCTCCACGGCGCGGGCCACGGCGGCGGCGAGCTTGTCCCCCTCCTCGCAGGTGAAGGTGGTCGTGGCCGTCGCCTTTTTTTCGAAGCTGGCGGTCAGGCCGACGATCAGCAGGGCCACCGGCCGGGGTGCCAGGTCGGTCGCCACCATGGCGAGCGCTCCGGTGGACAGCTCGGCGGCCATGGAGAGCGCCGCGAAATAGGTCGAGCGGAACGGGTTCGTGGTCCGCCAGCCA
The DNA here is from genome assembly GCA_035264905.1 of Thermoanaerobaculia bacterium. GTDB lineage: Bacteria > Acidobacteriota > Thermoanaerobaculia > Multivoradales > UBA5704 > UBA5704. The sequence continues at coordinate 2,602 of DATFPH010000437.1, read as the reverse complement.
TAGGGGACCGTGACCACGGCGCGCCGTTCGTCGAGCTCGCGCAGGCGCAGGCCGGCCACGAAGGCGAGCGGCAGCTTGGAAAGGTAATACAGCCGCATCAGGACAGGGCTGAGCATCTGCCGGCGGCGCTTCTCGAAAGCTCCGGTCAGCACGGCGGGCGCGGTGGCGGGCTCGATCATGGGACTCTCCTCTCCGCCCAGCTTATGGAGAGCGGGGGCTCCCGGCAAGCCTCTTGCTTCGCTCTCCCGGGAGAAGGAGGACACCATGGCTGACAGCCTAGCTGAAAAAAACCGCGAAGCGCTCCGTCCCTACATCGCCGATATGGCCGCCGTCGAGAAGCACATCCTGGAAGCTCTCGAGCGGCAGCATAAAGACGACAACATCCGGCAGTTCCCGACCGCCCACCAGCTCATCGACCGTCTCCAGGGCGTCCTGCGCCAGCACATCAGCACGCTCGAAGGGCACCTCGAGGCATTCCCGGGCGGCACCACCGCGCACACCGTGAAGGAAGCGGTGACCGGCGTCCTCGGCGCCATCGCCGGCGTGTACGACAAGGTCCGCAAGGACACGGCGAGCCGCGCGCTGCGCGACGATTACACCGCCCTGTCCCTCGCCACGATCAGCTACACGATGCTCCACACCACGGCTCTCGGCCTGCGCCAGGGAGCGACGGCCGAGCTCGCGGTCCGGCACCTGAAGGACCTCACGCCGGTGCTGGTCGAGCTGAGCCAGATCGTCCCGCAGATCGTCCTCCGCGAGCTGTCGTTCGAGGGGTACGACATCGAGATGGGGCTCGCGGAGAATGCGGTTCGCAATACGCAGGAAGCCTGGTCGAGCGAGAACACGCAGGGCGGCAGCAGCCGGAGCGCCGGCACCCCGGTCGGCGCGGTCACCGGCTCGGCGGGCTCGTACACGCAGGGGTGATCTAGAATTTCAGCAGAGAGCGCGCTTCTGCCAGAACTTTGTCTTTGGTCGGCAGGAGCGCGTTCTCCAGCACCCGGGCATAGGGAACCGGGCGGTCCGGGTAGGTGACGCGGCGGATCGGCGCGTCGAGCCACGGGAAGGCCACGTCCGCCAGACGGGCCGCGATCTCGGAGCCGAAGCCCAGGGTCAGCGGTGCCTCGTGGACGATCAGCGCCCGCCCGGTCTTCTTCACCGAGGCGAGCACCGTCTCCTCGTCGTAGGGAATCAGCGTCCGCAGGTCGATCACCTCGGCCTCGATCCCTTCCCTGGCCAGCTCCTCGGCCGCTTCCAGGCAGGTCCAGGTGGACGCGCCGTAGCCGATCAGCGTCAGCCGGTTGCCGGGCCGCAGCACCCGCGCCTCCCCGAGCACGCCGAGGTCGTCCCCCTCCGGCAGGGCGGCCTTGATCCGGCGGTAGAGGAACTTGTGCTCGAAGAACATCACCGGATTGGGATCGCGGATGGCCGCCTTGAGCAAGGCGCGCGCGTCCTGCGCCGTGGCCGGGCAGACCACCTTGATGCCCGTGGTGCCGGCGAACCAACCCTCGGGATTCTGGGAGTGGAACGGTCCGGCGCCGACGCCGCCGCCCGAGGGGAGGCGGATGACGATCGGGCAGGGCACCTGCCAGCGGTAATAGAGCTTCGCGGCCACGTTGACGAGCTGGTTGAAGCCGCAGGAGATGAAGTCGCCGAACTGCATCTCCACCACCGGGCGATAGCCGAGGACCGCGGCGCCGATGGCGATGCCGATCGTGCCGCTCTCGGCGATGGGCGTGTCGAGCACGCGCTGCGGCCAGCGCCCGTACAGGCCCTTGGTGGTGCGGAACGGCCCTTCGAAGACGCCGATGTCCTGCCCCATGAGGACGACCGAGTCGTCGCGCTCCATCTCCTCCCGCAGGGCCTGGTTGATCGCATCGATGTACGTCGTCTCTTTGCCGTCCTTGCCGTCCCTTTCGTCCTTGCCAGCCCGTTCGACCGGAGCAAACACCGGCCGAAAAGCCACCGAAGCATCCGGAGCCGCCGCCTCCAGGGCGCCGCCGATCGCCCTCTCCACGAGCTCCACGATCCGCGCGTCGAGACGATCGCGGGTCGCGGCGTTCAGAACCCCTTCAGCCTCCAGCCGCTTCGCATAGGTCGGGACAGGATCGGACGCCAGGTAGCCTGCCAGCTCATCGGGTGGCACGACCTTCAAGGAGTCGTCCCCCTCGCTGTGGCCGCGCATGCGGCCGAGCATGGCCTCGATCAGGGTCGGCCCCTGGCCGGCGCGGGCTCGGCGGACGGCGCGGTCGAGGGCTTCCGCCATGGCGTCCGGATCGTTGCCGTCCACCGTCTCGCCGGCCATGCCGTAGCCGATTGCGCGGTCGCTCAGACGGGCGGCGGCGTATTGCAGGTGGGCCGGGGTCGAGAAGGCGTAGCGGTTGTTCTCGATGATCAGGATGAGCGGCAGCTTCCAGACCGCGGCCATGTTGAGCCCCTCGTGGAAGTCGCCGGTCGAGGTGGCGCCGTCGCCGATGAAGTTGATCGAGATGCGGTCGGTCCCGGACTGGCGGAACGCGAAGGCGCAGCCGGCCGCCACCGGGATCATCGTGCCCAGGTGGCTGATCATCCCGAGATGCAGGATGCCGTGCTCGGGAGCCAGATA
>DATFPH010000436.1:0-8200 GCA_035264905.1 Thermoanaerobaculia bacterium | reverse complement strand
GGCTTCCGAGATCTCCGGCTCCGGAGGGCTCCAGACGCGCCTCCACAAGGAGGGGTTGGAAGAAGATTGCACGTTCCTGGCTCCGGCCGAGTTGGTGGAAGGAGTCTAGCATGAGGGCCCTCACCCCCGGCCCCGAGACCTCACCCCCGACCCCTCTCTCATCGCCCACCCTCCACCGGGAGAGGGGCGCCCCCTCCCGCCCTCTTGCTTCCAACTGGTTTTCAAGTGCCAGTCTCCCCCCTCTCCCGGGGGAAGGGTGGGCGATGGGAGAGGGGGGGCCGGGGGGGTGAGGTCCCTAGAACGGAATGTCGTCGTCGTCCGGCCCGCCGCCGAAGCCGCCACCGCCCTGGTCGTCGTAGGACGGGCCGCCGCCGTACGAGCCGCCGCCCGCGCCCGTGCCCGGCGAGGGGCCGGCGCCTTCGAGCTCGCCGCCGCCGCCGCGGCCTCCGAGCATCTGGAAGTTGTCGCAGATGATCTCGGTCCGGTACTTCTTCTCGCCGCTCGTGCGGTCATCCCAGGAGCGGGTCTGGATGCGCCCCTCGACGTAGATCTGCTTTCCCTTCGTCAGGTACTGGCCCGCGATCTCCGCCTGCTTGCCAAAGATGACGATCTGGTGCCACTCCGTCTGCTCCTGCTTCTGGCCGTTCTTGTCCCGCCAGCGGCGGCTGGTGGCCAGGGTGAAGCTCGCGACCGGCTGGCCCGAAGGGAGGGACCGCATCTCGGGATCCTTGCCCAGGTTGCCGATCAGAAGCACTTTGTTCAACATGGATCATTCTCCTCCGCGTCTGGATCGAGGTACCGTATCACACCGTCCCGCGCGGAGCACGGTTCCGCGGAGACGGCGAGAGGGAAAAGATTCCTTCCTTCCCGCAAGAAAGGCCCGCAAGAAAGGATGGTGCCGTGCGCCTGGTCATTCAGCGAGTCAGCTCCGCGTCGGTGCGGGTCGACGGCGAGATCGTGGGCGCCATCGGCCGCGGTCTCCTGGTGCTCGCCGGCATCGAGCGCGGAGACGCCCTCCCGCGCGTGCGGACCGCGGCCGAGAAGCTCGCCGGTCTGCGGATCTTCGAGGACGCGGACGGCAAGATGAACCTCGACACCGCGGCCGTCGGCGGGGCCTTCCTGATTGTCTCCCAATTCACCCTCGCCGGCTCGATCGAGCGGGGGCGTCGCCCCTCCTTCGACCGCGCCGCGCCGCCCGACGAAGCCGCCCCTCTCGTCGAGGCGCTGGTGGACGACCTGCGCAACCGGGGTTTTCCGGTAGAGACCGGCCGCTTCCGCGCCCACATGGAAGTCGAGCTGGTCAACGACGGTCCGGTCACGCTCATCGCCGATTTCTGAGCCTGCGCGTCCTGGAGGGCGCTCGCCGCCCTCCATAGCGACATGGCACACCGATGGAGGGCGGCGAGCGCCCCCGAGGGTCACGCTCCGCACGGCTGGAGGGCGGTGCGCGCCCTCCGTGCGGTGATCGCGAAATTCTGGAGGGCGCCGAGCGCCCTCGTGGGGCAGATGACGCACGTCTGGAGGGCGGTGAGCGCCCTCGAGGGTCACGCTTCGCACGTCTGGAGGGCAGTGAGCGCCCTCAGTCTTTGGAGGACGGGACCTTCTCGACGGGCGGCAACGCCGCGATCTTGAGGCGGCTGCGGCGCGGGCGGATCTGGAACTGCACGAGCCGTTCGTTGTTGATTCCAAAGATCGCCTTGAGCACCTGGCGGGCCTCCATGGCGGCGTCTTTCCCATTCGTCTTGACCTGCTCGAGCTCCTGAGTCGCCTGCTGACGCCGCGCCTGGAGCTCGGCTCGCAACCCCTCCAGCTCCTCGAACTGCTGAATCGCGACCTCCAGCTTCTGGAGTTGCACGTAGAGCTCCTTCTGGTCCCTGTACGGCGTGGCCGCTTTGAGGAGCTGCTTCCACTCCAGGATGAGATCGGCGAGAGAGATCTTGGGCATGGGAGAGGAAGAGTGCGGCATCTCCTGCCGCATTGTCAAGCATCTGCGGCAGATTGAGCTATACTCGGCGGATGAGGCGCAAAGACACGACGCACGAGGAACAGGTCGCCCGCACCACCCGCTCTCTCCAGCAGCTGATCGAGATCGACGGCCGCTCGCAGCGGACTCTCGAGCCGCTTCTCGGCCTGGGCAGCTCCGGTCTGAGCAAGGTCCTGAACGGCGTGGTCCGCCTCCAGATGGATCACGTGCTGCGGATTCTCCACGTCCTGGAGATCCCGCACGGCCAGTTCTTCGCCGAGGCCTTTCCCGCCCGCGGCAAGAAGCACCCTTCCCTCCTGAAGCTGCGCGAGATCAACGGCGAGCTGGAGGAGGAGGACTCGCCCGAGTTCGACACGCGGGTCGGCCGCGCGCTTCTGCGCCTGTTGGCGGATCAGTTGCGGTAGGAACCCGTTATAGAGAGTTGGCTGAGGGCGTCTCGCCAGCAGGTACTTTTTCACAGATGTGGAAATCTGCCGACGTTTTCATACGACGGATAGCCGCATCATGAACATCGGAAAGACTCACTTTGGGGCGGATGGATTCAGTGCGGAAATCGGGGCGAGCTTGGACGAGGAGCTCGCAGAATGTATCGACGAAAGCGAGCTCCGGCATCTGTTCCTCCAACCAAAGAAATGCTCCCATCTCATTGACCTCCAAAAATATGTAGTCGTCATTCGGCGTCACCACCAGGTCGAAGCAGCCGAAGACAATCCCGAGGTCGTCCATCACGGCACGGCAGGCCCTTTTGAGCGAGTCAGGTAAGGCAAGCACCTCCAGAGGAACACGGTCCGTTGCTGCTCGCCAATCCATATGAGCTGAGGGTATTTTTTGCGAGTGAACCTTGACCGCAAAAAAGCGTTCGCCAAAGACGGTAGCGCGAATTTCGTAGGCCTTGTCCACTAGGTCCTGATATATACCTGGGACAGCCGCCAGGACTGGATCCTCGGGGAGGTCTTCGATCGATACGGCTGACGAGAAGAGTGTTGCAGCTCCTCCTTCAGGGCTTTGCCAGGAGAATGGAAAAAATGCTTTGTAGACGACTCGGCCAGCTCTTGCCTTGACGAAAGGTATGATCTCGGCAGGATCATTGCTCACGAGCGTTTCAGGTATCCTGAATCCGCTACGGGCTGCACTCCGCAGTTGCTCGATCTTGAGGTTGGCTCGTGAAAAGCCAGCGGGAGGGTTCACCCAGAAAGCGCCATCTCCCACTGCCCGGCGAACCCCCTCCAGGAATGCCCAGCATTCGCGATAAGCAAAGAGCTGATCTCGGGCGTCTATGCCTTCTGGAACGACTGGCTTTCCGGGGCGCCGAAGCCAGACCGCCGACGGCCTCGTCTTCGGAGGCAGAGAAAATTCCGGCCCGTTGATGGAATAAATCTCGTGTTCGACTCCGAGCCGGACAGAAGCTCTCTGCAGCGAGGGAAAGTCGACTGCATGCCAAAGGCCATGCGGAATTCCCTTTCGTTCAAGGGCCTCGGAGATCACGAATGCGTGGTAATCTTCGGGGTTGGTTAGGATCAGGACGTAGGAGGAACTGACCACGTGGTCCATCCTTGCTCGCGGCACTCATCAACGAGGGGACGGGGGTGAGTACAGTTATCCCACCCCCATCATTGATGACAGCCTCTTGCCTAGCAAGCGTACCGGTCAACGCCGTCGCAACAGTCAACGCCCCTGACGTCTTCGGACAGGCCGCCAACGCAAGTGCCGGTCCCACTGTAGCTTGTCCCTTGGCCGGCCACTGCCGCAAGCTCCTCTACGCTCAGTTCCTTGGCGAGACGCCGAGCCAGAACTCTCTTCGAATCCTTCTGCTTCTCCATAGATTCCTCCCGGTATTTACTGTCCGGTGCTATGCTACCTGCCGTAGTAGAGGGCGTCAAGCGCTTGCGAAGGACTCTCAGGTGCATGTCAGGAGTATCAGGAGAGATGGGGATGATATGGCCGAATTCAAGAATTATGGTTCTGCCTATAGCTATCGGAGCCATCAGTTGCGCGGGATTGGCTGCACGTTCCCAAGAGAAGGCGCTTGGGTTAGGCAGTGTCCTTGAGTTGGTTGCCGGTACCTGGCAGGATCTCGAAAGCCCCCAGTTTGTGGTAGAGATCGAGGGGCGGCAGATTCTGATTGCAGAAAATGAGAGGGTCCAGGACGCTGCTACGGTGCTTGGGCCAATCCCCGAAGGCCTGCTTACCTGTCGGGACGGCCACGAGACTCGGCTGCTGATTCGCCGTGCGGGTCAGCACCTTGAAATGTTTGACCTGCGTGAGGCCAGGAAGCGGCGGCTGGCCCGGCTGGATTCCAAGCCTGCCGCATTGACGTTGTCACTGCCGTTACCTGATCCTCTGCCTTTGCCGGAGGAACGTATCCTTGCAATCCAACGGGAGGTGCGGCTTCGGTATCAGTCGGACCAATCCTTGTTCCGGCAACGCGTCGGGGGAGACGAAGAGTCTCGCTCCTGGCTGAAGAATTCCTCCCAGGACTCTCCATTCAGCCGGCGCGCAGAGGTTTTCGATCCTCTGGCGGTTGATCGCTTTGGAGCCAACACGTCCTACATGAGAGATCTTGTTCAGGAAATTGGCTGGATCGACGCGAGACGTTTTGGTTATCCTGCTTCGAGCGACGCATTTTTTCTGGTCCAGCACAGTCGCGATCTGCCGCTGATGTTTTCGGTGCTGCCCCTGATTAAGAAAGATGTGGAGGCAGAGCTGATGGACGGAAGCGCCTATGCGCTGATGTTCGATCGACTGCAGCTCGCCCTCGGGCGGCCACAGCGGTTTGGGTCTCAGGTTGCGAGATCCCCAGCCGGTGAATTGATCGTTCTCCCTCTCGAGGAACCCGAAGGGGTAGATGCCCGCCGACAGCAGCTTGGTATGTCCCCCCTCAAGGAATACATCGGCGTGTTCGGCGCTCCAGAGGTGAAGCTCAGCACAGAGTGCTCAGCCCTGACCGAACAGCCGGATCTACGGCACAAATCGTAACCCCGGCTGCTGTTCCAGCCGGTTGAGGAACGCCACCACCTGTTGCACCATCTCCGCTGTCGCGGCCTTGCGGCGGCAGGCTTCGCGCAGGTAGCGCACGGCTTTGAGGGCTTCGCGGCTGACTTCCAGGTCGCGGAAGATGTCCAGGGCTTCTTCGGCCAGCGGCGTGACCTCGTCCGGGCGGCCTTGGCAGAGGAGCACGGCCACCAGCTCCAGGTCCAGCATCGCCACGAGGTACTCCCGGTTGCGGCGGAGGAACTCTTTCTTCACCTCGGTGAAGATCTGCTCGGCGCGGCGGAGCTTTTTGAGGCCGGCGAAAATCTTTCCTTCGACCCAGCGGAGCTTCAGGAGGTTGAGGGGATCGTGTTCAAAGGCTTGGCGTAGACCGCTTTCCAAGAGGACTCGGCTGGCCTTCCGGAAATCCCCGCAATCTACAAGAGAGTGAAGAAGCTCGAAGTGTGCATTCACCTTGAGCGTGGGGTCGCGTACTGGATCGAGCATCGTAAGAGCCTTCGGCAGAAGGTTTGCGGCCTCCTGATGCCTCTCTGAGCGTGAGAGCGCGATGCCCTTCTTGATGAGGGCGCGGCCGGCGAGGTGGGTTTCTCCGTACCCGAGGTAATGACGGTGAAGATTGTCGAGGACCACGAGCGCCTCGTCGAGCTGCCGCTGGTCCATGAGGACGGACGCATAGATGTCCATCAGCCGGGCCTCGGTTTGCGGATCGCAGTGGCCTTGCTTCACCAGAGCGGCCGCCTCTTCCAGGCAATCCTCCGCGTGAGCGAGGTTGTGGTTGAGGCGGAGGGCGTTGGCGAGCTCGATCTGGGTGCGCGCCCGCAGGTCGTCTTTTTGCGCGGGGGTGTACCGGCCTTCGTCGATCGGCAGGACGCCGAGATTGCACGCGGCCGAGGCGGCTCCCCGGGCCAGAAGCCACATCTGCTCGGGGTCGCGGTAGCGGAGCTCCTGGCTCAGCTCCATGAGGTGCTCGATGCGGGCCCAGCCGGGAACCCGGCGTGCGGTGGCCTTGAAAGGCTTGTAGTGCCCGTCGAAGGGCTGCTCCTGGCCCTTGGCACGGAGGCGTGCAAGACCCTTCTTCTCTTCGTCCCAAAAGGCGATGTGCTTCCCAAGGCCGGCTTCGACCCGGTCGAGCGCCGTGTCCAGCGCCGCCTCGTATCCGGCCGGCGGCTGCGCCTCGTCCTCGGGCGGCGCCTCCTCGGCGAGCAGCATCGGAGCGTAGAACCGGAAGGTCTCCTGGCATGCGCGGCAGCCCAGGACCTGCCCGAGAAAGCCGCGGAGAGCCGGCCCTCGCAGCCGGCCCGAAACGAACAGAGCAACCTCATCGGCGTTCACATGGGAATGGGGCACGCGCAAATCCCTCCTCGCTGGCCTACATCAGTACCGAGGATTGTCTCACACTTTTCCACGTATTGTTCCGGGAAAAAGGGACCCGGAGGCGCCGGGAACGCCTCCGGGGGTGGAGCTGGCGGCGGCTAGCCATCGGGGTCGACGCTGAAACCTTGGTCCGACGTGAGGGAGTCAGTCCCGCCGCACCGCCCGTCTGGATCGATGTGGCTGCATTGATCCACGGTGGCCGCAGCAACGTCTCCCCGGCAGCCTCCATTCGGGTCAATGCTGCTGCATTGATCCCCCGTCTCCACCATCCAGGGCAGCCACGACTCCAGCCAGGTCCAGACCCCGCTCAGGTCCGCCCAGCCGGACTCCGCCGCGTGGGCGGGTGCCACGGGTCCGGCGAGCGCGAGCAGCACCATGATTAACCACACACTTCCTCTCCGACGCATCAGGCCCTCCTTCCGGCCGGGGAGACCCTCGCGCGGCCGGCATTGGCCGGAGGGCCCCGCGGCCACGAGCGGCTCCAAGTGTGGACCGGTTTGCGCAGATTCTCCGTCTTCCGGTGAAATCCCGGCGTGTCCACGCTCGAATACACGTAGCTCACCGACGTAATCTAGGGCACGTTGTTCGGGTAGAGCAAATTCCGCCGCACTGCCCTTTGTCTTGCGCAGGAGCTACGACGTACGCAGAAAGTTCTACGTGGTTTCAGCAAGAAACTGCGACTTTTCGTTTTCTGCTTGACACGAGGTGTTGTGCGTCCTAATCTGCCGCGCAATGACCGCCACCAAGCCAGAGACCGGCGTGATCTCGACCTTCACGCAAGATGACTATCGGCGCCTTGCTGCCCGAATCAGGGAACAGCGAAGGTCCCGCGGATGGAAGCAGCGCGAGCTCAGCCAGCGGGCCGGCATCTCGGCGGACCGCCTCTCCCGGTTGGAGCGCGGCGCGCCGCTGCGGGTCGACGAGCTGGTCGCCCTCAGCCGCGCCTTCGGGCTCGGCATCGACGATCTGATGTTCGCTCCGCCCGGCGGTGCGCCCCGCGAGGAGGCCGATGATCTGGCGCGCAAGGTCCTCCGACTGATCCCTGCGGAGGATCTGCCGCCGCTGATCCGCCTGCTCCAAGCGCTCATCGCGGGCCTCCGGGCGCGCTGGTCGATCGAATTGAAAGGAGACTCTGATTGATCCGGAAGACGCGGGAGGTCCTGTCGGCGGAAGAATTGGCCGAGCTGAAAGGGCTCGAGGCGGAACTGAGCGGACTGCGCAAGCGTTGGAGCCAGCTCATCGCGCGTCTCGCATCGGCGCGGCGGTCCTCGCCGCGCGCCGTGGTGGTGGATCGCCTGCGCTGCGTTCTCCACGACTGTCTCGCCCCTGCCTTGCGTGATCTCGAATCGATCGAAAGGAACGCCGATGAAAACCGAGCTGCCCGACGACATCCGAGGTGACGTGCAGCGGATGCGAGAGATCCTGTGCAGGGTGGTTCAGCGGAGCCACTTGAGCCCGGCACAGATCGAGCAGGGGCTCCATGTGAGAAAAGGCTTTCTCGATCACCTCTTTGCGGGGAGGAGCGAGCTGCAGGTCGCGCACGTCTACCGGATTTTGCGACTGACCGGAGTGGACCCTTGGCGATTTTTCCTGACGTTGTTCGAGCTGAACGTTCAGGCGGCAGATCAGCCGGCGGATCACGTTACGGCAGCGCGCTGACCTCCGGAGCAAGGCTTGCTCAGGTCGGAGGTTGGCTGGAGATGGTATCCTTCACGGCAGTTTTTCCAACTGGATTTGGAGCGGTGGAAGGTCGTACCGAATCACCTGCCAGATGATCTCTAGATCCAAGCCGAAGTACTCGTGTACGACCCGATTGCGCAGTCCCGCGATCTGGCGCCACGGCTTAGGCAT
>DATFPH010000435.1:0-21984 GCA_035264905.1 Thermoanaerobaculia bacterium | reverse complement strand
CCGGCGCCGGCTCCGGCAAGGTCGAATGCCCGGCGCTTCTGGGCTCCGGGCTCTGGAAGAAGGGCGAGGCCCGTTCCCTGGTCGACCTCTGGTCGGTGAGCTCTGCGGACGGTGGCGCTTCGTTCAGCCAGCCCGTCCGTATCACCTCGGCGACCAGCGACTGGTGCGGCGTCCAATTCGACTCGGCGGGGTTCCTCTTCGCCAACTTCGGTGATTATCTGGGGATCGTCGGCGGCCGCGACCGCACCTATCTGGTGTGGCCCGACGGCCGCAACGGCGTCCCGGACGCATATTTCACGACCCTCGGAGGAAGACATTGAAACGCTCGTCAGGATTTTCCCGGCGTGATTTTCTGAGAAGTGCCGCATGGACGGCGACCGCGCTCGCGGCCTTGCCTCGCATCACGCTCGCGGGAGACGCTCCGGCGGCGTCTCCCGCGGTCGCGCGGCGTAAGGTGATCGTGATCGGGGCAGGGCTGGCCGGCCTCGCCGCGGCCTACGAGCTCGTCCGCTCCGGGCACGAGGTGACCGTGCTCGAGGCCCACCCCCGCCCGGGCGGCCGCGTCTGGACCATGCGCGAGCCGTTCCCCGATGGCCTTTATGCAGAGGCCGGAGCGGTGGACTACGGCGACGGCTACCGGCACGTCGTCCGTTACGTCGAGGAGTTCGGTCTCGCGGTGACGACCCCCGAGCGCCCGAAGAACAAATCCGTGGTGGTGATCGTCGAGGGCAAGCGCCTGGAGCTCAAGCCCGGCGTCCCACCCGTTTGGCCGGTCGCGTTGTCCCCTGAGGAGCAGCGGATCGGGATTGGCGAGGTCTTTCAGAAATACATCCTCTCGGTGGGCAGCGAGCTCGGCGACCCGACCGCGCCGGGATGGAGTCTCGACCGCTGGAAAGAGTATGACGGGATGACCTTCGCCGATTTCCTGCGCCGCAAGGGAGCCTCGGACGCCGCCGTCCATCTGATGTCGGTCGTTGCCACCTACGGCTTTGGCTGGGACGAGGGCTCCGCCTTGCACCGGCTGGTCGCAGACATCGCCCTGAGCCAGATCGGCGGCATCGGCGTCGGGCGCTTCCTCGTCGGGGGCTCCGACCTGCTGCCGAACGCCTTCGCCAAGTCCCTGCGGGAGCGGATCTGGTACTGCGCTCCGGCGACCAAGATCCTGCGCGAGCCCGCGGGGATGCGGGTCGTGTTCCGGCAGCGAGGCGAGGAGCGAACCTTGACGGCAGACCATGTGGTCTGCACGGTTCCAACCCCGGCGCTGCGCAACATCGAGTTCACGCCGGAGCTGCCGGCGCGCAAGCGGCGGATCATCTCTGAGCTCACCTATGTTCCGGTCACGCGCATCTTCCTCCAGATGCGCCGCCGCTACTGGGCGGAGCGTGGATATGCCGGCCAGGCCGGCACAGACCTGCCGATCCAGCTCGTCGTCGAGCACCCCGCGATCCGTGCCGAGGACCAGACCCGGGGCATCCTGGAATGCTTCCTCAGGGGTTCCGAAGCGCAGCGCGTGGGCGCCATGGACGAAGACGCCCAGATCGCTTTGGCCGTCGACAACCTCGAGAAAGTGTTTCCGGGCATCAAGGACTACGTGGAAACAGGCGTCTCCGTCCGTTGGCAGGACGATCCCTGGATCGGGGGCGGCTTCGCCTTTTGGAAGCCGACACAGTTCGCCGACTGGATGCCCGAGCTCGCCGCCGCGGAAGGCCGCATCCACTTCGCCGGCGAGCACACCTCGCTGTTCGCGCGCACCCAAGAGGGCGCCCTGGAGTCCGGCAACCGGGCGGCGCGCGAGATCAACGAGGCGGCGCGCAACGCTGGAGGGCAGGCATGATCGAGGATCTCCGCTTCACCTGGCGCAGCCTGGTCAAACAGCCCGCCTTCACAGGAGCCGCCATCGTGACCCTGGCTCTCGCCATCGGCGCCAACACCGCGATCTTCAGCGTGGTGGACTCGGCGCTTCTGGTACCGGTGCCTTTCCGCAACCCCGACCGCATCGCCGTCGTCTGGGGGGTCAACGCCGACATGGCGAAGCTGATCGGCTCCCCAGACCTGCCGCAGACGAGCGCCTGGCTGTACGACTTCCAGCGCTCCGCCAACTCGTTCGAGGCCTTGGCCGAAGTCGAGCAGGACCGGCAGGCGCTCACCGGACAGGGCGAGCCCGAGCTGCTCGGCGTCGTCAAGGTGACGACGGACTTCTTCAAGGTGATGGGGACGCCCGCCCTGATCGGCCGCACCCTGGAAGCGGCCGACGAGCAGCCCGGCGCCGCGCAGTCGATCGTGCTGTCCTACAACTTCTGGCACCGCCGGTTCGCCGGCGACCGGAGCATCGTCGGCAGGAAAGTCATCCTCAATGGCAAACCGGTGACCGTGACCGGAGTGATGCCGCCCCGCTTCGCCTTTCCGCTGGCCTCGGAAGTCCCCTCCTACATGGGGTTCGCGGCGTATCCCGACGTCTGGGTGCCGCAGGCCCACACGGCCGCGGAGAAGCAGGACCGGGGGAACCGCTCGGATCTGATGATCGGGCGCCTCAAGCCCGGCGTGTCGCCGCAGGCCGCGGAGCAGGAGCTCAACGCGGTCATCGGCCACCTGGCTGAGCTGTACCCTCAATCCGACAAGGGCTGGACTGTTCGGCTAGTGCCGGTCACCGAGCAGATGACACAAGGCCTCCGCCCTATCCTCCTGACCCTCTGGATGGCCGTGCTGCTGGTCCTGGTGATCGCCTGCGTCAACGTGGCCAACCTCCTGCTGGCACGGGCGGCCTCACGGAAGAAGGAGATCGCCCTCCGCACCGCGCTCGGCGCGGGCCGGAGGCGTCTGGTCGGCCAGCTTCTGGCCGAGAGCGCTCTCCTCTCTCTGCTGGGGAGCGCCCTGGGCATCTTCCTGGCCTGGGGCTTCCTGCGCCTCTGCGCCGCCACCATCCCCGCCGGCCTGGCCGGCGCGGCGACCTTTACCCTCGACGGGCGCGCGCTCGCCTTCACCCTCCTTCTCTGCGTGCTCACCAGTCTCCTGGTCGGCCTCGTCCCCTGCCTGCAGATGACCCGGCCGAATCTCGCCGGCGCGCTGCGGGAGGGCGCTCGCATGGCCGGCGGCGCGTCCCGCAGCCGGCGCACGCGCGGGAGCCTGGTGGTGGCCGAGGTGGCGATCGCCGTCTCGGTGCTGATCGGCGCCGGGCTCCTGCTCCGCAGCTTCCGTCATCTCATGGACGTCGATCCCGGCTTCCGTCGCGACCACGTCCTCACCTTCAAGGTGAACCTGCCGCCGGACCGGCCGGCCGATCAGCTCGCCAGCTTCTACACGCGGCTCGACCGCGAGCTCAACACCATTCCAGGGATTCACCGGGCCGCGCTCGTCTCGGAGCTGCCGATGGGCGGCGCCGACAGCCTCACCGCCGTGATCCTCGAAGGCAAGCCGAAACCGGAGCCAGGCGTCATCCAGTGGGTCGGCGGACGCACCGCCACGCCGGGCTATTTCGAGGCCCTGGGCATCCCGCTCAAGAAAGGCCGGCTGCTGCAGGACGGAGACGCCAAGGACAACACGATGGTGGCGGTCATCGACCAGGCCATGGTGGATGCCTACTGGCCGGGCGAGGAGGTCCTGGGCAAACGCTTCAAGCGCCTCGACGCTCTCGACTCCCCCTGGATCACGGTGGTCGGAGTCGTCGAGAACCTCCGGCATTCGGACCCCACGTCCGAGCCGCGCCCCACTCTGTTCATGACGCCGGACCAGGTCACCCGGTTCTACATGCCCCCCCAGATGTGGGGCGTGGTGCACACGAAGAGCGACCCCAAGTCCTATGCCGAGGCGGTCCGCCACGCCAACTACGCCGTGGACCGCAACCAGCCGGTCTCCAACCTCCAGCCCCTGGAAGAGGTGGTCAATCAGTCGATCGCGAAGAACCGTCTGGGCCTCCTCCTGCTGGGCATCCTCGCCGCGCTCGCCCTGACGCTGACCATCGTGGGAATCTACGGCATCACGGCGTACTCCGTCGCCCAGCGGACCGGCGAGATCGGTCTGCGCATGGCGTTGGGCGCCCAGCGCGGGCAGGTTCTGCTGCGCGTGGTGCGGGACACCGGGGTGCTCGCCGTCGCCGGCATCGTCCTGGGCATCGCCCTGGCGCTCGCCCTGACGCGCTTGGCGGATTCCTATCTTTCCGCCCTGCTCTACAAGGTCACCCTGAACGATCCCCTCACCTTCGCCGGAGTCGCCCTCGTGCTGTTCTTCGTGGCTTTGATGGCCGCCTACGTCCCCGGCCGGCGCGCGACCCGGGTCAGCCCGACCGTGGCTCTTCGCACCGAGTAGGCCGGACCTCCCCCCATCCCTTCCGCGGAGGGGGTGGGGAGGACCCTCAATACTTGATCAGCGCCTGCACGTCGTATCCCTTCTCCTCCAGCTTCTTGCGGCCGTCGAGGAAGGTCAGCTCGATGATGAAGCCCAGGCCGGCCACGGTGCCGCCGAGCTTCTCGATCATGCGGGCCGTGGCGAGCGCCGTGCCGCCGGTGGCGACCAGGTCGTCGACGATGAGCACGTTCTCGCCCGGCGAGATCGCATCGCTGTGCATCTCCAGGGTGTCGCTGCCGTACTCCAGCTCGTAGGTCTCCTTGATCTTGGCCGAGGGGAGCTTGCCGGGCTTGCGCACCGGCACGAATCCGGCGTTCAGGTCATAGGCCACGATCGGCCCGAACATGAAGCCGCGCGACTCGATCCCCACGACCTTGTGGATCTTCTTCTCGGCAAAGAACCAGACGAACTGGTCCACGGTCTTGCGCAGCGCCAGCGGGTGCTGCAGCAGGGTCGTGATGTCATAGAAGAGGATGCCCGGCTTGGGAAACTCCGGCACCTCGCGAATGTGCTGCTTCAGATCGTCCATCTCGTCTCCTATCGATCGATATCAAAACCATCCCAATCCGGGACCGTCGCCAGCTCCTCCTCGGCGATGTCGGTGACGCGCGCCGCCGGCGGCCCCTCCCGCAACCGGTCGAGGAAGCGGACGAGCTGCTCCGGATCCCCTGCTGCGTGGACCTCCACCCTCCCGTCCGGCAGGTTGCGGACCTTGCCGGCGAGCCCGAGCTCGCGGCCGGCCTGGCGGGCGAACCAGCGGTAGCCCACCCCCTGGACGCGACCGTCGATCAGCAGGTGGAGAGCCTTCCTCTCCGGGCTCACCGCGGCCCTTCCTTCCAGCCGTGGCGGCCGAGGAGCGGCACGAACGCCACCTCCTCGCCTTCGCTGCGCCGGATCGCCCCGCGCGCCAGCTTCTTGTAGATCACCAGCTTCTGCGCGTTGAGCTGCCCCTCCGGGATCACCAGAACGCCGCCCGGCGCGAGCTGATCGAGCAGCGGATCGGGCACCTTGGGCGCTCCGGCCGTCACCAGGATCCGGTCGTACGGGGCCCACTCGCTCCAGCCGACCGTGCCGTCGAAGACCTGGATCTTGACGTTCTCCAGCCCGAGCTGGCGCATGCGCGGAATGGCCTCGCGCGCCAGCTCGGCGATCCGCTCCAGGCTGTAGACCCGCCGCGCCAGGAGAGCCAGGATCGCGGTCTGATAGCCCGAGCCGGTGCCGATCTCCAGGACCGAATGCTCCGGCCCCACCTCCAGCAGCTCGGTCATCCGCGCCACGATGTACGGCTGCGAGATCGTCTGCGACGAGCCGATCGGCAGCGCGTGATCGCCGTAGGACTGCGTCCGCAGATGGTCCTTGACGAACAGGTGCCGCGGCACCTTACGCAAGGCCGCGAGCACCCGCTCGTCCTTGACGCCCCGGGCCGCGATCAGCTCGCGGATCATCCGCTCGCGCACGCCGGCGTACTGGTCGCTCATGGAGTCCGCGAGATCTTGAGATCGATCTCGGCCAGGCGGTCGCGCAGCTCGCCGAAGCTCTCGAGCCCCGGATAGTAAGTGAGGTCCAGGTGCAGAGGCGTGACAGAGATCTGTCCCTCGGCGACCGCCCCGAAGTCGGTGCCCTCCGCCCGCTCCCACTGCGGCGTGCCGTGGATCCAGTAGTACTTGCGGCCGCGCGGATCGAGCTTCTCGATCACCGACTGCTTGTAGAGCCGGCGGCCGAGGCGGGTGAGGCTGACCCCCTGGATCGGACCGGCCGGGATGTTGACGTTGAGCAGCAGGTCGCGCGGCAGACGCTCGCGATCCGCGATCAGGATGCGGAAAAGCTCGCGCGCGAAGACCGCGGCCGGACGGAACGAGAACCCCTCCGCCACCTCCTGGCTGAACGCCACCGAGGGGATGCCCAGGAGCGTCCCTTCGAACCCGGCGGAGACCGTGCCCGAATAGGTGACGTCGTCCCCCAGGTTCAGGCCGAAGTTGATCCCGGAGGCTACGAAGTCGGGCGGGCTGTCCTTGAACAGAGACAGCACGCCCAGATTGACGCAGTCGGTGGGCGTGCCGTCGACCGCGTACCGTTTGTCCTCCACCTTCTGCATGCGCAGCGGACGGGACAGCGTCAATGCGTGGCCCATGGCGCTCTGCTCGCGGTCGGGGGCCACGACGGAGACCTCGGCCACCGCCGCGAGCTCCTCGGCCAGCAGCTTGATCCCTTCGGAGAAGATGCCGTCGTCGTTGGTGACCAGGATGCGCGGCACGTCCGCCTCTTTACTCGGCCGGGATGTACTTGCCGATGATCGGCTGCAGCTTCTTCTTCGTCGTGGCCGGGATCAACGCGCGCTCGGTGATCAGCGACTCGGCGAGGGCACGGGCGCAGAGGCAGCCGGCCGGACGCTCCGGCAGCGTCCGCACGAGCTGGCGCACCACCTCCTGCGCCATCTTGACGTTCTGGGAGATGACCGCCATGACCTCCTGGCCGGTGACGTCGCTCTCGTGCCAGCAGTCGTAGTCGGTGACCATCGAGAGGCTGGCGTAGCAGATCTCGGCCTCGCGGGCGAGCCGCGCCTCGGTCAGGTTGGTCATTCCGATGATGTCGATCCCCCACGACCGGTAGACCTCGGACTCGGCGCGGGTGGAGAACTGCGGCCCTTCCATATTGAGGTAGGTGCCGCCCCGGTGGACGGTCGCGCCGGCCGCGCGCGCCGCGTCGCAGAACGGATCGACCAGCCGCGGGCAGATCGGCTTGGCGAGCGAGACGTGCGCCACCAGGCCGTCGCCGAAGAACGTATTGGCGCGCCCCCGGGTGCGGTCGAAGAACTGGTCGGGGACCACGATGTCGGTCGGCTTGTACTCGATCTTCATCGAGCCCACGGCGGAGACGGAGACGATCTGCTCGACGCCGAGGAGCTTCAGCCCGAAGATGTTCGCCCGGTAGTTGAGCTCGCTGGGGAGCAGCCGGTGGCCGCGGCCATGGCGCGGCAGGAAAGCGATGCGCCGGCCCTCGAGCTCGCCGATGACATAGGCCTCCGAAGGATCGCCAAACGGGGTCTCGATCCGCCGCTCCTCGATCACCTGGAGGCCCTCCATGGCGTACAGACCGCTGCCGCCGATCACACCGATACGGATGTCGCTCATCAGAACTCCTCCTCGAATAGGGATAGGCAGGTCCAGAGGGACCGGGGGAGCCGGCAGAGTGTAGCAGAGGCGGTGCCCTGAGAGGCCTAGACCGCCGCCATCACCGCCAGCGCCGTGGCCAGCGCCTGCCGCCCCGCCGCCGCGTCGACCAGCGGCGCCGTCTCGCCCCGGCAGGCAGCCAGAAAAGCCTCCAGCTCGCGGCGCAGGGGCTCGGCCTTTTCCACCGCCAGATCGTCCTTGACGATGCTCCTCCCGCCGTCCCCCTGCTCCAGGCGATAGCCGTGGACTTCCTGCGCCGCGTAGTCGAGCGAGTAGTAGCGGCTCGGCAGGAAGGCGCGGAGCTTGCGGGTGCGCTCGGCCGAGACCCGCGAGGCGGTCAGGTTGGCCACGCAGCCGGACGCGAGCTCCACCCGGGCGTTGGCGATGTCGACCCGCGGCGACAGCACCTGGATGCCGGTCGCCCGCACCTCGGCCACCGGGCTCGGATCGAGGGCGTGGAGGATCTGCAGGTCGTGGATCATCAGGTCGAGGACCACGTCCACGTCCAGGCTGCGCGGCGAGAAGACCCCCAGCCGCTGCACCTCGACGAAGCGCGGCGGCACGCCGAGCCCGAGCACCGCCTGCACGACCGGGTTGTAGAACTCGACGTGGCCGACGGCCAAGATTGGAGGTCGATTCGGACGCCCTGGCGCGTTCTCCCGCGCCTCGATCAGGCGGTCCGCGGCAGCCAGGTCCGGCGCGATCGGCTTCTCGACCAGCACATGGATGCCGCGGGCGAGGAGCGCGCAGCCGATCTCGGCGTGGTGCACTGTGGGCGCGGCGACGACCGCGGCCTCGATCCCCTCCGCCAGCTCCTCGATCCGGGCGAAGGCGCGCGTGCCGTGCTCCGCGGCGATCCCTTCGGCGACCTCCGGCCGCGCGTCGTAGACCCCGACCAGCGCGGCACCGGGGATCGCGGCGAGATTCCGCACGTGGTGCCGGCCCATCACCCCGGCGCCGACGACGCCGATGCGCACCTCAGGCTTCAACGCTCTCCTCCCCCTCGGCCGCGCCCGCGCCGCTGCCGCGGCCTCCCCGCGGCAGGTTCTTGTGGATGCCGCGCTTGGCGCTCTCGACGAACGCGACCAGATAGTCCACCTCGGGGTCCCCGGCGAGATCCCTGCGGATCTCCTCCAGCGCCTGCGCCGTATTGCGCCCGGAGCGCACCAGCAGCCGCAGGGCGCGGTCGATCTTCCGGATCGTCTCCGCCGGCACTCCCTTGCGCGCGAGGCCGATCCGGTTGGTCCCGAAGAAGGCCGGCTTCTGCCCGACGGTCTTGGCGAACGGCAGGGCGTCCATCACGACGACGCTGAAGCCGCCCACGTAGGCGTGCCGGCCGATCCGGCAGAACTGGTGCACCGCCGAGAAGGCGCTGATCGACGCGTCGTCGTGCACCTCGACGTGCCCGGCGAGCGTCGCGTTGTTGGCGAAGATCGTGCGGTTCCCCACCTGGCAGTCGTGCGCCACGTGGGCGTAGGCCATGAAGAGGTTGTCGCTGCCGATGCGGGAGAGGCCGCCCCCCTTGGAGGTGCCGCGGTGGATCGTGCAGAACTCGCGGAACTGGTTGCGGTCGCCGATCTCCAGCGCCACCCGCTCCCCCTGGAACTTCAAGTCCTGCGGCTCGAAGCCGATCGCCGCGCTGGGGAAGATCCGGTTCTCGCGGCCGATCTTCGTCGGACCGTAGATCTGCGCCCCGGCGCCCACCTCGGTCCCCGGGCCGATCTCCACCTCGGGACCGATGACCGCGAACGGCCCGACGGTCACGCCCTCGGCCAGCACGGCGCCCGGATCGACCGCCGCCTGGGGATGAATGCCCGACCGCACCATCACGCTCATGCGCGCGGCCCCCGGTCAATCATCCGATCAACCATGGCTGTCGAAAGGATCGCCTCCGCCGCGACTTCGCCGTCGACCAGCGCCTTGCCCGCGACCTTGCAGAACGTCGAGCGCAGGCGCAGCACCTCGATCTCGTAGCGCACCTGGTCGCCGGGGACCACCGGCCGGCGGAACTTCGCCTCCTCGATGCCGGCGAAGTAGAGGAGCTTGCCGGCGCGGTCCGGCAGGTCGTGCAGCAGGAGGAGGCCGCCCGCCTGGGCCATCCCCTCGATCAGCAGCACCCCGGGCATCACCGCCTTCCCCGGAAAGTGGCCGAGGAAGATCTCCTCGTTGATCGTGACGTTCTTGAGCGCCACGATCCGCTTCTTCGGCTCCATCTCCAGCACGCGGTCGACCAGCAGGATCGGATAGCGATGGGGCAGGACGGACATGATCCATTCGATGTCCCACTGCTTGGAGACGGGCTTCGGCTCATTCGGCTCGTTCACTCTGGGCTCTCCTCCTCCGCTGGCACCGCGAGCTTCTTTTCCAGGGCGCGCAGGCGGCGGCTCATCTCTTCCAGGCGGGCGATCAGCACGGTCTGGCGGCGCCAGCGCCGCATCTCGACCGCCGGGATGCCGGCCACCTGGGTGCGCGGCTCGACCGAGGTCAGCGCCGCCGACTTGGCCGCCACCTGGACGCCGTCGCCCAGATGGATGTGCCCCGAGACGCCGGCCTGGCCAGCCAGCACCACGTAGTCCCCCAGCTTTGTGCTTCCGGCGATGCCCGCCTGCCCGCAAAGGATACAGTGCCGGCCGGTCTGCACGTTGTGCCCGACCTGGACCAGATTGTCGATCTTGGTGCCCGCGCCGATGCGCGTCTCTCCCAGGGTGGCGCGGTCGATCGCCGAGTTGGCGCCGATCTCCACGTCGCGCTCGACCACCACCCGGCCCACCTGCGGCACCTTGTGGTGCACGCCGCCCGCGGTCGCATAGCCGAAGCCGTCGGCGCCGAGGACCACGCCGGCGTGCACGATCGTCTCAGGACCGATCTCCGTCTCCGGATAGAGCACGGCGTGTGGATGGAGGACCGCCCCCTCCCCCACCGCGCACCCGCGGCCGATCACCACGTGCGCGTGGATGGCCGCCCGCGCGGCGATCGAGCTGCCGGCGCCGATCACCGCGTACGGGCCGATCCAGGCCGTAGGGTCGACGGCGCACCCCGGCTCCAGGACCGCCGTGGGATGCACGCCGGGCTCGGGAGCCGTCGCCGCGTGGAGCAGGGAGAGGATCTTGGAGAGCGCGAAGGCCGAATCTGTGACGACCAGCAGGTCGCGCGGGGGGTCTGCATCACGCAGGCCTGCGGCCAGATCCTGGGCGACGAGCAAGGCCCCGGCCTGACTGGCCAGGGCCTGCGCGCGGTAGCGTGGATGATTCAGGAACGAGAGGTCGCGCGGGCCGGCGGCGTCCAGCGTCCGGACCGCCTCGACCTCCCGGTCCGGATCTCCCTCCACGCGTCCACCGACCAGCCCGGCGAGATCCGCCAGCCGGTGTGTCACCAGCTTACTTGCCCGCCTTGGGGGCGCCGTCCAGACGCTGGATGATCTGGTTGGTGATGTCGATCGCCTCGTCGGCGTAGATCAGCCCGCTCTCGAACTTGCGGAAGATCAGCGTGTAGCCCAGCTCCTTGCCGGCCTGGTTGATCACCGGCATGACCTTCTGGTCGATCTGGGCGAGGACGTCGTCCCGCTTCTTGTTGAGCTCGCGGGTGGCGTCGTCCTGCAGACGGCGCAGCGCGATGACCTTGTCCTCGAGCTGCTTTTCCATCTCCGAGATCTTGTCCTGGGCGAGCGACATCCGCCCGTCCTGGAGCTTGGTCTGCAGGTCCTTGATCTCCTGCTGCCGCGCCTTGACCTCGTTCTCCTTGGCCTCCTGGAGCTTCTTCAAGTCGGCGAGCGACTTCTT
This sequence comes from Thermoanaerobaculia bacterium, assembly GCA_035264905.1. Lineage (GTDB taxonomy): Bacteria > Acidobacteriota > Thermoanaerobaculia > Multivoradales > UBA5704 > UBA5704. Next base: position 10,694 of record DATFPH010000435.1, on the reverse strand, counting down.
GCCGGTCTCGGACGCGAGCAGCACACGCTCGGTGTCGATCACCGCGATCTTGATGGTCCCGGTGCCGGCAGGGGCCTGGGCACGGGCCGCGAAGGGCGCGGTCAGCGCCGCAGCCAGGGCGAGCCCCAGGACGACGCGGGAAAGACGGGGGGTGATGGACGACATATCTCTCTTCTCCTTGGTCAGAAGCTGGTGCCGATGCTGAACTGGAAGTCCTCGAAGCGGTCGCTCGGCTGCGGATCCAGGTTCACGGCATAGATGAATCGCAGGGGCGCCCCGAAGACCGGAACGAGCACCCGCAGCTCGGCGCCCGCGGTGTAGCGCAGGCGCGACAGATCGAACGACTGCCCCTCGCCGCGGAATGTGCCAAAGACGTTGCCCGCGTCGGCGAAGACCAGGACACGGAACGGGCCACCGAGCAGGAAATGGTACTCCAGGTTGAGCTGGATGTAGCTCGTTCCACCCAGGATCGTGTTGTTGTCATCGCGGAGCGGCTCGCCGTTCGCCTTGCGCAGGTAGATCGAGCGGAAGCGATGGCCGCGGATGCTGTTCTCGCCGCCGAGGTAGAACCGCTCCAGGGGAGAGAGCCCGTACTGTTTCTCGTCGAGCGCCTCGACCAGCCCTCCCTCCGCGTTGATCGCGAACACCTGCCGCGCCGGGTAGCTCGCGGTCGGCAGCCACAGGCTGTAGGAGAGCTCCGGGCGCACGAAGTAGTTGTCGCCGCCCAGGAATCCTCCCGCATACTCCGTCGCCAGGCTGAACCGCTGGCCGCGCGTCGTCTCGAACGGGTTGTCCCGGCTGTCGATCAGGTAGACCGGCCGCAGCGACGAGTTCTGAATGTCATACCGCTTGGTGATCACGGTCCCCGGCGCCGGATCCCCGGGCTGCCTCTGGTCGACCGGGAGCTCCGGCCAGACGTAGGTGACCTCGTCCTGATATTCCGACCGGTTGTAGCTCAGGCTGGTCGACTGGAACAGCCGGAAGTTGCGCCCGTAGGTCAGGATGCCGCCGCGGCTGTTGCGGACCTGCTGGCTCGTGGTGCCCGCATCGCCCAGCCGGTAGTCCAGGTCCTGCTTGAAGGCGCGGACGCCGATGCTCTGCGGCCGGTCCAGGAACCAGGGGACGTAGTACGACAGATCGAACAGGTCGCGGTACTTGCCGCTCTGGAACGAGACGCCGACCTGCTCGCCGCGGCCGAGGAAGTTCTTGGTGTTGACCGCGAACTGGCCGAAGAAGCCGTCGAGCTCGCTCCAGCCGCCGCCGAACTGCAGCTCGGTGCGGTCCGACTCGTCGCCCTTGAAGACCAGGTTGACTTCCTTCGCCTCCACGTCCGGCTGGATCTCGACCGGGTCCTCCTCGTTCAGCTTGAAGTACCCGAGCTGGTTCACCTTGAGAACGCTGTTGCGGATGCCGCCGACGCTGACCATGCCCCCTTCGAAGACGCGCAGCTCGCGCCGGAGCACCTTGTCCATCGTGCGGTCGTTCCCCTGGAACTCGATCCGTCCCACCTTGAACTGGTCGCTCTCGTTGATGTGGACCACCACGTCGGCCACCTGGCCCGGCTTCTCCACCAGCTCGGGATCGATCCGGGCATAGATGTAGCCGGTGTTGTGGTACAGGTCCGAGATCGCCTTGACGCCGTCGTCGACCATCTTCTGGCGCAGCCAGCCGCCGGGGTTGCTCTTGAACACCCGGAGCAGGGCCTGGTCGGTGTAGACCTTGTTCCCCTCCAGCGTGATCTCGCCGAACTTCCAGCGCTCCCCCTCCTCGACCGGGATGGTGAGGAAGAGCCGGCGCTTCTGGTCCTTGGCGTTCCCCGCGTTCGGGTTCTTCGCGCGCACCTCGAGCTGCGGCTCGCCGATCACAACGTTCTTGTAGCCGGCGCCGCGATAGAGCTTGCGGATCGCGTCCAGATCCTCCTGCAGCTTGGCCGGATCGTAGATGTCCTTCTTGAGCACCCGGGTGATCGGACCGCTCTGGCGGGTGTTCTTCATCTGCCACTGCAAGGTGACGTCGTTGAAGACCGTGTTCCCCTCGAACTCGATCTCGGAGATGCGCACCCGGTCCCCTTCGTCGACCGTGAAGATGACCCGCTTCTCGTTCGGGCTGCCCACGTCCTCGACGGTGTAGCGCGCCTGCGCGAAGCGGTACCCCTTCTCCGCGTAGAGCTCCTCGATCAGGCCCTTGACGCGCTGCAGCTCGCCGAGGCTCATCGGCTCCCCTTCGCGGATGCGGATGCGCTGCGTCGCGAGCTTGTCCTGGATGTCCGTCTTCGCGACCCGCTTCAACCCCTCGTAGGAGATCGACCGCAGGACCGGCCTCTCCCGGATCGTGATGACCAGGTTCACCGTATTGTCCGCGGCCGGCGTGGCCTCGACCTGGAGGTCGTCGATCAGGGAACGGCTCCAGAGCTCGCGGATGTTCTCGTTGAGCTGGTCCTCGTCGAGCGGCTGGCCCGTTTCGAGGCCGAGGTAGTAGCGCAGCGTCTCGTCCGGGAGCATCGAGTTCCCCTGGAACTTGATGTCGCCGATGGTCCGGCCGCTCTGGCCGCTCAGGGCCGGCGTCTGGAACGGCTGCGCCGAAAGCGTCGCCATGGGCACCCCGCCCGAGAGCAGGAGCGGCAGGAGCGCGACAGCCGTGAGGCGGGCGAGCAGGGTCCGCCGGAAGCGGCGGGAGCCGCCCGGCAGGCCAGCAATATGCCGACGCAAGAGGTCGAGCTTCATCTCGTCAGGTCCTCGCTACGGCGGCCGGGCCGCCGGAAAAGACTGCGCTGTGAGCGGGGGCGCCGCCCCTCGAGCGGCTCAATGCTGAGGGACGGCGATCTCCTGGACGTGGGGATGGAACTTGAGAGCATCGTTCTCCAGATCCACGTAGATGCGGTCGATGGGCTCGCCTCCGTGCTGATGGATGAGGATCTCCGAAACGGCGTCCTGGATGTGGCGCTGAATCGTCCGGCGCAGCGGCCGCGCACCCGTGGACGGCTCGATGTCCGCCCTGTGCAGGAGCCAGTCCTTGGCTTCCGCCGTGACCTCCAGCCGCAGGCCGCGCTCCGCCAGGGTCTCGTTGACGTCCTCGATGAGGATGTCGACGATGCGCCGGAGCTCCTCCTCCCCCAGGGGGTTGAACACGATCACCTCGTCGATGCGGTTGATGAACTCGGGGCTGAAGTTGCGCCGCAGCTCCGCGAGGATCTCCTCCTCGAGACGGTTGAAGCTCTCCGCCTGGCTCCCTTCGCCGAAGCCCATGCGGCCGCCGCGCAACACCAGCTTGCTGCCGATGTTGGACGTCATCAGGATCAGGGCGTTCTTGAAGTCCACCTGGTTGCCATAGGCGTCGGTCAGCAAACCATCCTCCAGGATCTGCAGGAGGAGGTTGGCCACGTCCGGATGGGCCTTCTCGATCTCGTCGAACAGGATCAGCGAGTAGGGCTGGCGCCGCACGCGCTCGGTGAGCTGCCCCCCCTCCTCGTGACCGACGTAGCCCGGCGGCGAGCCGATCAGCTTGGACACCGCATGCTTCTCCATGTACTCGCTCATGTCGAAGCGGATCAGCGCCTTCTGGCTGCCGAACAGGAACATCGAGAGCTGGCGCGCCACCTCGGTCTTGCCGACGCCCGAGGGGCCGAGGAAGATGAACGAGCCCACCGGCCGCTGCGGATTGCTGACCCCCAGGCGCGAACGGCGGATGGCGCGGCTGATCGCCGAGATCGAGCGGTCCTGGCCGATGACCCGCTGCTTGAGGATGTCCTCCATCCGCAGCAGGCGCTCCGCCTCCTCGCTCTGCAAGGCGGCCACCGGGATGCCGGTCCACGAGGAGATGACCTCCTCGATGTCGTGCCGGGTCACCTCCAGCACGCCCGTCTCGTCCGCGGCGATCGACATCCTCTCCAGGTCCTCGCGCAGCTCGATCTCCCGCTCGCGCAGGTAGACCGCCCGCTCGAAGTCCTTGTCCGAGATGGCGACCTTCATCTCCTTGACCACCTGGCGGATCTCCTGCTCCAGGCGGCGCAGATTCTGCGTGTCACGCACCCGGCGGAGCTTGACCCGCGCGCCGGCCTCGTCGATCACGTCGATCGCCTTGTCGGGCAGATGGCGGTCGGTGATGTAGCGGCTCGACTGGTAGATCGCCGTGCGCAGCGCCTCCGGGCGGTAGCGGACCTTGTGGAACGACTCGTACCGGTCCTTGACCCCTTCGAGGATCTGCTGCGTCTGCTCCGCGGTCGGCGGATTGACCTGGATGGCCTGGAAGCGCCGCAGGAGCGAGCGGTCCTTCTCGATGTACTTGCGGTATTCCTTGAGCGTGGTCGCGCCGACGCAGGAGATCTCGCCGCGGGAGAGGGCCGGCTTCAGGATGTTGGCCGCGTCGAGCGACCCTTCGGCCGAACCGGCGCCGATCAGCGAGTGGATCTCGTCGATGAAGACGATGAGCTCCTTGCTCTCCTTGAGCTCCTTCAGGATCCCCTTCAACCGCTCCTCGAACTGGCCGCGGTACTTGGTGCCGGCGACGATCAGCGACAGGTCGAGGGCGACGATGCGCTTGTTGGCCAGGAAGATCGGCACCCGCCCCTCGATGATGCGCTGGGCCAGGCCCTCGACGATCGCGGTCTTGCCAACGCCCGGCTCGCCGAGCAGGATCGGGTTGTTCTTGCTCCGGCGGGAGAGGATCTGGATGATGCGGTCGACTTCCTCGTCGCGGCCGATGAGCGGGTCGAAAGCCTGCTCGGCGGCGAGAGCGGTCAGGTCGCGTCCGTACTCCGAGAGAAACGGGAGCTCCTTCTTCTGCTGCGAGGCCTCGCGCTCCTTGGCGATCGCGAGGACCTCCTCGCGGACCGTGTACACGTCGAATCCGTGCTGGGCGAGGATGCGCATGGCCGTACAGCCCTCGACCCGCAGGAGACCGATGAGCAGGTGCTCCGAGCCGACCGTGGCGTGCAGCATGCTCTCCGCCTCGTGAGAGGCGTAGGCGAGGATCTTCTTGGATTCTTCAGAGAGAGGGAGCTCGGCGGTCGACGAGATGCGCTCGACGAAGACGCGCTCCCCTTCGATCTCGCGCCGGATGTCCTCGGGCTTCACCTGGAAGCGGCGGAAGATCTCACTGACGGTCTCCTCGCCCTCCCGCAGGATGCCCAGCAGGATGTGCTCGGACTCGATGACCCGGCTACCCAGCTTGCTGGCTTCGTAGCGGGCGAAGAAGAGCGCGCGGCGGGCTTTCTCGTTGTACTTCTCAAACATGCGGTTCCTCTCGGTCCTCGGAGCGTCGGCGCGCAAATCTCCTGCGAAATACCGGAATTGCAACCCCGGCGCTGTTGCTTTTTCAGTCTCCGCATTCTAGCACAACGCCGCCGCCGCTCCCGGCCGCTTCGAGACGCCGCCTCCGGCGGAATCTTACGCCGCGGCCAGGAATTTTCCTATCAAAGTGGAAGCGGCGGAAGAGGCGGTTTATTCCCGGTCCCGCAGCCCCCCGTCCACCAGCTCCAGCACCCGGCTGCACCGCGCGGCGATCTCCGGGTTGTGGGTGACCAGAATCCCGGTCGTACGGTGGCGGGCCTGCATCTCGAGGAGAAGCTCGAAGACGTGCCCGCCGCTCGCCGGGTCGAGGTTGCCCGTGGGCTCGTCCGCCAGGAGGAGCGGCGGCTCCAAAGCCAGGGCGCGGCAGAGCGCGACCCGCTGGCGCTCGCCGCCGGAGAGCTGGTTCGGGAAATGGTCGAGCCGGTCCTCCAGCCCCACCTCGCGCAGCAGCTCCCGCGCATGATCGAACACGGGCCGCGGCTCGCGCCCCGCGATCCGGCCGGGCAGCATGACGTTCTCCAGCGCCGTAAAGTCCGGCAGGAGCTGGTGGAACTGGAAGACGAATCCGATCGTCCGGTTGCGGAACGCAGCCAGAGCCGACCCCGACATCTTCTCCAGAGGCTGTCCGCCGATCTCGACGCTCCCCCGGTCCGGCCGGTCGAGAGCGCCCAGCAGGTGCAGCAAGGTCGACTTCCCCGATCCCGATGGCCCCACGATCGCCACCATCTCCCCCGGCTCCACCGCCAGATCGATCCCCTTGAGCACCTCGACCCGCCGGAGCCCGTCCCGGTAGGTCTTGGCGAGATGGGTGGCGCGGACGGGCACGCTCACCGCTGCATCGCCTCCACCGGATCGAGCGCCGCCGCCCGCTGCGCCGCGTACAGCGCCGACACCAGCGCCAGCACCAGCGTCAGCAGCAGGACCAACATCAGGTCCATCGGCTTCACCAGGAACGGAACGTAGTCCAGGAAGTAGACCCGGCCGGGCACCTTGAGCAGCTTGTAATGGTCGAGCACCCAGGCGCCTCCCACGCCGAGAACCGTGCCGGCGAGCATCCCCGAGCCGGCCACCAGGCCGCCCAGGATGAGGAAGGCCCGCCGCAGCGCGCCCGGCGTCGCCCCCATCGTGCCGAGAATGCCGATCTCCGGGCGCTTGCTGGAGATGATCAAGGCCAGATCCGCCACCAGGGCGAGAGCGGCCACCAGGACGATCAGCGACACGGCGACGAACATCATGGCCTTTTCCAGGCGCAGCGCGAAGAGGAGCGGACGGTTCAGCTCCTTCCAGGTGCGCACCACGCTCCCCTTGGGCACCACCGTCTTCAGCCGCTCCGCCACTCCGAGCGCCGCGTCGAGATCGCCGGCCTCCACGTCGAGCCGGCGGTCGTGGTTGCCGAGCAGCGTCTCGGCCACGCCCCGCGGCAGGGCGATCCGCTCGCGGTCCTCCTGCGTCTTCCCGCTCTGGTAGGTGCCGGTCAGTTGCAGGCTGCGGATGCGCGGCTGCGGCCCGAACGGCGACAGCGTCGGCCGCGGCGACACGACCTCCAGGTTCTTCCCCCGGACGAGCCCCCAGCGGGCGGCCAGGCTGGCCGGCACGTACAGCCCTTCAGCGCTGCCCTCGGCCCCGGGGAACGAGCGCGGCACCCTCCCCTCGAAACCGACCAGCTCCACCGCCTGCACCTTCCCCTGCTCCATCACCCAGCCCCCGCCGCGGACCTGGATCTGGACCGATGCCACCCCTTCGGCCTTCCGCACCGCCTCGCGCACCGCCACCGCCTCCTCCTCCGTGAGACCCGAGGGGAGCTCGACCTCGATCTGCGGCGTCCGCCCCAACAGCTCGGAGCGCAGAGCCTCCTGAAACCCCGAGATCACCGCGAGCGACAAGACCAGCGCCGTCACCCCGAGCGCCAACCCCCCGGCCGCCACCAGCGAAAGGAAGCTGGCGAACGCATCCCGCCGCGTGCTGCGCAGGTAGCGCAGCGCGAGGAGGACCGGGAAGGGCCAGGGGCGGAGGAGGAGGCTCATTCCGCTTCCGGCCGCAGCAGCGGAAACAAAATCACGTCCCGGATCGACTGCCGGTCCGTCATCACCATCGTGAGCCGGTCGATCCCGATCCCGTTGCCGGCGGCCGGGGGCATGGCGTGCTCCAGAGCCCGCACGTAGTCCGCGTCGAACAGGTGGGCCTCGGCGTCCCCGGCCTCGCGCGCCGCGATCTGCTGGCGGAAGCGCTCGGCCTGGACGTCGGGATCGTTCAGCTCGCTGAAGGCGTTGGCGAGCTCCATCCCGGCCATGTACAGCTCGAACCGCTCCACGAAGCGCGGATCGTCCGAACGCTGCTTGGAGAGCGGCGAGACGTCCACCGGATGGTCGGTGATGAACACCGGATCGAAGAGCTGCGCTTCCGCCGTCTCCTCGAACAGGGCCATCAGGTGATGGCCGTAGGTGCCGCCCGCCGGCGGATGCAGGCCGCGCCCGGCGAACACCTCGCGGAGCGACTCCAGCGAGTCCAGGCGCTCGTCCGCGATCCCCCCATAGCGCGTGATCGCCTCGCGCAGGGTGAGCCGCGCCCACGGCCGCTCCAGGTTGACCGGCCGCCCCTCCCAGGTGATCTCGTCCTTCCCCTGGACCTGCTTCGCGATCTCCGCCAGCGCCGAGAGAAGCTCCTCGGTGAAGTCCATCATCTGGCGGTAGTCGGCATAGGCCCAGTAAAACTCAAGCATGGTGAATTCGGGGTTGTGCCGGGTCGAGATCCCCTCGTTGCGAAAGTTGCGGTTGATCTCATAGACGCGAGGGATGCCGCCCACCAGCAGCCGCTTCAGGAACAGCTCGGGCGCGATGCGCAAATACAGGTCGATGTCCAGCGCGTTGTGGTGCGTCTTGAACGGCCGCGCCGTGGCCCCGCCCGGGATGTGGTGCATCATCGGCGTCTCGACCTCGAGGAAGCCGCGCGCGTCCAGGAACGACCGAAGAGCCCGCACCAACGCCGCGCGGGTCTCGAACACCAGCCGCGACTCCTCGTTGGAGGCGAGGTCGAGATAGCGCTGGCGGTAGCGGACCTCCACGTCGGCCAGCCCATGCCATTTCTCCGGCATCGGCCGCAGCGCCTTCGCGAGGAGCGTCAGGCCGTCGACCATCAGCGACAGCTCGCCCGTGCGGGTGCGGATGAGCTGCCCCGACGCGCCGATCTGATCGCCGAGATCGAGGTTGTCCAGGACCAGCAGGGCCTGCTCCGGGAGCTGGTTCTTCCGGATGAAGAGCTGGAGCTTCGTCCTGCCGTCATGGAGATCGAGGAAGACGATCTTGCCCTGCTGCCGGATCGAGCGCACGCGGCCGGGAACGCGCAGGCGGAGCCCCAGCGCCTCCAGCTCCTCGGCCGTCGCCTCGCCGTGCTTCATCTTGACGTCGGTGGGCTCCAGGTCCCACTCGAAGCCATGCGGATAGGTCGGGACGCCCGCCTCCGCCAACGCCTGGCGCTTGTCGCGCCGGTTCTGGATCTGTTCGTCGAGCTCTGACATGGAACCTCTCTCCTCGCGCGCTCCCTGAAGGCATAGAACAGCCCGGCCGGGCCACCCCGGGATTCGAGGAAAGATATCGCACTCAGAGGACCGGATGAAACCGGATGAAAATGCCGCGAGAGAGGAGACGTAGGGGAGCGGCGAACCGGAGCCGAGGCTCCTGGCTATGCGCCGCCACCCCTCCAACACGGATGATCAGGCATGAGCTTCAGTAATTCTTGTAGGGGATCGTTACCGCGTCGTGTTGGTCACGGGACGGCCGGCGGTATCCCGATGCGGCTCGCGCCGCTTGAGGCCGAGCAGGCCGGCGAGCCCGATGAGGCCGATCCAGCCGAGATCCGGCCCGTCGTTGTCATCCGCCGTGCGGTCATAGCCCGCCGCATCGCCCGCTCCGGTCTGGGCGGCCACCGGGTGTCCGATCCCGAGGAGCATCAGGGCAAGGATCCCCAAGATTGCAGCAGTCTTCTTCATAGCAGGTCTCTCCTTCCTCGGTCGACGCCATTGTCGACGCGAAGTTACCGGTGCAAGATCCCTACCATTTGTACAGCAGATAGCAAACGATGCCGGGCCGCCGTCTCCAGGGCGCGGAGCTCTCCCGGCCAGCGAGGTCAGCCCGTCTGCCCCGCCTGGCTCATCTCCACCACCTTCTCCCCCAGCTTGCCGACCGACTCCTGGAGCCTGCCCGGCTCCATCAGCTCCGCAGCCCCCAGCAGGCGCATGCCGAACAGGAAGAGCGCCGCGGGATTCATCTCCTCCCGCCCCCACGGCGGCGGCGGCGGCGGCGGCCAGACGCCCCGGGGCCATTTCGGCCAGCGCGGGCACAACTCATCGATCTCGGCGACGATGCGCAGAGCCCGCTCCTGCGAGCGCTCCGCGGCTTCCCCGCCCAACAGGGCGCCGACCCGATCGAAGGTGAGAAGCTCGTTGATGTGCGCATCCGCCAGGGAGAGCGCGTAGTGCTCTCGCGGCGGCAGTGGCTGCGGGTTCAGCATCACCGCACGCCAGGGCTCCGGGTGGGGGCCGCTGACGAAATCGCTCAGGCCACGCCGGCCGAGATCACCCCGGCCGAAACGAGGATCGTCATAAAAGGATGGACCAAAGACGCTCGCGAGCAGGCTCGCGACAAAGCGGGCAGAAAGTTGCACGTTCAGATACCTCCTGGCAGTGGCTCTCCCGAAAAATCCCCGAGGAGCGCTGACTGATTAGGCGGAGGTACCGAGGCGATCGTTACGTTTTGTGAATCAGCACGCCCTCGATGCGCCGATCCGGGATCAGCCAGATCAGCGCGACCAGAACATAGAGTCCCAGAGAGATCCGCGTCGACCAGAACGCCATGGGAATGGCGATGGCATACAGAACCGGCGACAGCTTGCCCTTCCAATCCCCTCCGACGGCCTTCTTCAGAAGCGAGTCGGGCCCCTGAGAAGCGATGATCAGCTGCTGCAAGATGTAATAGGCGATCGCGTCCATCAGCAGGACGACTCCATAGAGAGCCGCGGGCACCGGAGAAAAGTGGTTCTCCCCCATCCAGCCCGTCGTGAAAGGGATCAGCGACAGCCAGAACAGCAGATGCAGGTTCGCCCAGAGCATCGGCCCGGACACCTCGCGAACCGTATGCAGCATGTGATGGTGATTGTTCCAGTAGATGCCCAGGTACACGAAGCTCAATACATAGCTCAAAAACACCGGGAGCAACGGCACCAAAACCGCGAAGCTCTCGCCATGCGGCACCTTGAGCTCCAGCACCATAATCGTAATGATGATGGCGATCACGCCATCGCTGAACGCTTCGAAGCGGCTCTTGCCCATGGGGTCCTCGCGTCGCTCAAAGAGAGTCCGGTGCGACTTGGCGCCGTAAGGTACCACAGACAGCCCCTCCGGTCTGGCTCAGA
>DATFPH010000434.1:0-1972 GCA_035264905.1 Thermoanaerobaculia bacterium | reverse complement strand
GGCGGGGCTTCGGTCTTTGAGCCGACGCCACTTGTCTTCGGCCAGCTTCCTGTCCCCGATCGAAGGTCCATCGACGCCGCCGCGGTGCCGCGAGGCCTTGAGGATTTCAGAAACGCGGATGTCCTGGACCAGGACAGGCTGTTCCGTAGCCGACAACACCCCTTCCCACCCGGCCAGGAGCTTCTCACCCCGCGCGTGCTCCACCACGAGGCGTACCGCCCTGATCGCCGGCAGCATCACTCCCTCGATCACCCAGAGTGGGAGCCCCACTCCGTCTGCGAGACACCGAAGGGCGTGCCTGCCCATCGCGATGTCGCCCGTGCGGTAGAGCCAGAGAGTCTGCCGGGTCATTCCGGCTTTCCGGGCAAGCTCCTCTTTCGACCAGTCCCCGAGCGCTTCGAGCCACCGGAGGAGCACCCGGATCTCGGCCGGGGGGAGATGCGTCGCGTCGCGCGCTTCTTGACCGACGCTCGCCAGGAACACGACCACCGCGATGCTCGAAGCGACTTTCAAGGCTTGGCTCCAGGCCTCCGTCACCTGCTCCCCTCCCTCACGACCAACGCGCCATACCACGTGCACCGCTGCGATCGCGGGATACATCGTCTCGCGAACTGCCCAGAGAGGAACCCCGACCTCTCCTGCGAGTCGCGCGGCCGTCTTCCTCCCGCCCTGTCCCGCGGCGAAGCGGCGAAGAGTTCGGCTGTCGACTTTCGCCAGGTGAGCGAGCTCCTCCTGGCTGTTGCAGCCGGCCAGGGCCTCGAGCCAGGAGAGGAACGTGCGTGCGATTTGGGGCTCCGGCGCCCCGTTTTGTCCGGCCCGGTCAAGCGCGGGTCGTTTTTCTCTCATGATGTGGCACCTTTAGACCAGGCGAACCGCGGTCCAGGGAGGACCGGCAGGAAACCCGCCACTTCCGCACAAGGAGACTCGTCATGCACAGTCATCGCAGCTTCCGCCCTCTGTTCGTCCTGCTTCTCTCTCTTCTCTTCGCGCCATGGACGGTCGAAGCCCAGCCTTCCGAGGCGCACCGCGCCGACGCGGCAGCGAGCCCCCAGATCGAGCGCTTCATCGGCTGGCTCGTGACCCTTTGGGGAGACGTCGGCTGTACCATGGACCCGAACGGCGGCGCCTGCCCGGAGAACCTCGACAACGGCTGCACCATGGACCCGAACGGCAGCGCCTGCCGCGCAAGTTCCGACACCGTCGGCACCTGGGACCCCAACGGCGGCTAACGCGTCAGGTAACTTCTCCGCCGGCCAGGGCGGGCACGGACCCGATCCCCGCCCCGGCCTCATTCTTCGAACCGGAGAGCCGGATTTTTTTCCGCCCGGAGCAGGAAGTGGTGGACCCGCCGGGCGAGCGCATCCGTGGCCTTCGCGCCTTCCACCGCTTCGCGGAACAGCGTCAACGCCGCCAGGGCCTCGCGGTGGATTCCGGCGTCGTGAAACACCCAGCCCATGTCGCGAACCACCATCTCCTGGGCCTTTGCGTATTGACCAAGCTCAAGCCGGTGAATCGCCTCCTCCAGGCTCACTAGCGCATAGTTGTAGGCGTTCTGCTCCTTTTCCAAGTACTGCCGAACGATCTTAAAAGATTCCAGCCCTTGGGCGATCTGGCCCAGGCCCGCCGCCACTCTTCCGCTCAACAACCGCACGTTAATGAGGGCCCGCTCGTTCCGCGGATCCATGGGCCAAGCCACCCGCAACCACCCTTCGGCTTCCTGGTAACGGGAGAGATGACAAAGATTGACACACTTCAGATACCCGAGACCTTCGCGCAACCAGGGGTCCTGCGCCTTTTCGATCAGCGGGGCAGCCTCTCGCAAGACCTGAAGTGCCTCTTCCGCCTCAAACATCTGATCCAGCGTGCTTGCCTTGTTCAACAGAATCCGTCCCCAGGACTCCCTCGGCGCGGCGTCCCGCGCACGCTCGTGGAGATGCAGAGCCTCGGTGAAGCGCCGCTGATCCCGCCGTAG
>DATFPH010000433.1:0-7668 GCA_035264905.1 Thermoanaerobaculia bacterium | reverse complement strand
GGCGCGGTTGACCAGAAGACTCTGCGCGTCCAGGCTGCGGAACGTCGTCACCGCGTGCGTCTGCTGGCTGCCATGGAAGCGCGCCAGCTCGGGCCGTTCCCGTTCCGCCCGCTCCAGGAGCGCCATGAGCCACGCCCGGCGCAGCAGATCGACCAGCGCCTGGCCCGCCGCGGGCCACGCCTCGGCCGCGGCCACCACGGGCGCCAGGCAGTCCTCGGTCATGCCGCGGGCCAGATGATTGACCGCGACCATGTCCTGCAAGCGCGGCGCGTGGTCGGCCCAGGCCCGGAACGCCACGTCCTGCTCGGAGAAGGAAAGAGCGGCGAACATCCCGTCGCCACAGCGCTTGGGCTCGTCGAGATCGAGAGCGGCGAGAATGGCTGCCGTCGCCTGGCCGGACCGGTCGAGCGCGCCGCCGAGCTCCCGCATCGCTTCGGAGACCGCCGGGTCCGCCGGCCGCTCCAGCACGGCGAAGATCTCGGCCGGCAACTGGTTCGCCGCCACCTCGGAATGAACGCGCGCAAGGAAGACGGCAACCCGCGAGAGATCCGCCCAATCCGAGCGGAGACCCGCCCAGCGCCCACCGAACAGGCGCACCAGCAGCGCCTCACCAGCCTCGATCTTCCGCGTCAGCCCCTGGGCCTCCAGGAGAACATCCGCCGTGCGCAGCAACCGATCCCACTCCTTGGGAGGTGCGCCGCGGTACAGCCCGGCCACTTGCGGACGGGCGCGGCGATACGCCCCGGAGAAGAACCGCCACCACTTCGGTCCATAGAGCGCGAGAGACTTGCGAGCCTCCAGCACGTCCGCCGTCCAGGCGCTCTCCAGAAGGAGGGAGTCGTGCTCGGCATGAAGGCGGGCGAGAGTAGCGCCGGAGGCGAGGAGATCCGAAAGATCGGCGCGCGTCCAACCCTCTCCCCGAATCTCCACCCCTCGCAAATCCGGAGCCTCCGCCACCGTCATCCCCGCGCGCTCCAGCCGGCGGGCCGCAGCGAGATCCGCCGGCTCCATCAACCCGAGCAGACCCGCGAGGCGGGAAGCGGCAGCTTGCGCCTCGGCCAGGGCCCTGGAGGCGGCGCAGGAGAGCGGGGTCACGTCGGAGCGAAACACCGTGACGCGGCTCCCGAAGAACGGATGCTCGCGCAGAGGTCCGATGTCGGAGATCAACCTCTGAAGCTGCGCGGCCAGATCCTCGCGCCGCCGGACATCGGCCGCGCTCCAGTCCGCCATCCCCTCGATCCGCAGCTCGGGCGGCGCGAGAGAGCCGAGCCGCGCGTCGAGGCCCAGCCGCAGGCCGAAGGCGTCGTGCGGGCGGACGCCGCTCGTCCCGATCTCGTCGTTGACCGCGTCGCAATAGGCGTTGAGACGGTCGCGCGCCGATTGCCAGGCCGCGAGATCTGCCCCACCTTCGGGGAGCTTGGGGCTGCCGAGGACGAGAGTGCGCCGCAGCTCCTCCAGCACCTCGCGCTTGTTCGTCTTGTGACTGTGCAGCTCCAGAGCGAAGAAGCCAAGCCCGATCTTGTCCAGGTTGCGCTTCACCACCTCCAGGGCGGCCATCTTCTCGGCGACGAACAAAACCTTTTGATCCGCGGCGACCGCCTCGGCGATCAGGTTCGTGATCGTCTGCGACTTGCCGGTGCCGGGCGGTCCCTGGACCACCAGATTGCGCCCCTGGAGCACGTCGAGAATCGCCAGCGTCTGCGAGCTGTCGGCGTCCACCACCGGATGGAGTGCGTCAGGGTCCACGCGGCGGTCCAGGTGGTCTTCCTCGCCGAAGGCCGGAGGCTCCTCGTGGAAGCTGCCAGTGAGCAGCGCCTGGAGGATCGGATGGCTCCCGGGCTGCGCCTCCTCGGGCCAGGAGCGCGGATCGAGATCGCGGTACATCAGCAGCTTGCTGAACGAGAAGAACCCGAGCACCACCGCTCCACCATTCACCCGCCATCCGGTCTGCGAAGCCACGGCTTCACCCACCGCGCGGAAGTACTCCTCGACCGCGATCTCCTCCTCCGGCAGCTCCGGCAGCTTGAGCCCGAAGTCCTGCTCCAGCTTCATGCGGAGCGACAGGTTCTCGCCGATCTCCTCGCCGGTATAGCGGAGACGGAATTGCGAGCGGACGTCCGGCCGCGAGATCTCGACCGGCACCAGGATCAGCGGCGCCTTGCGGATCGTCTCAGCGGTCTCGGCCTCCCGCCATTCGAGGAAGCCGAGGGCGACGTAGAGGATGTTGACGCCCTGCTCCTCCAGGAACGTCCGGGCCGTGTAGTAGGTGTTGAGGAGGCGTTCCTGGAGCTGGGTGGGGGAGTAGGAGGTGGCCCCCGGCGCCCCCTCCGCTGTAGAGACGCCCCGTGGGGCGTCTCCTGCGGCGGCGTAATCCGTTCCCAGATCCTCGTGTGGCGCCGCGGGCGCCTCGGAAGGAGACGCCCCACGGGGCGTCTCTACAGTGGGGCGGATCTCCTGCGGGCTGGTGGGCGTTACGTCAGTGGCCTTCGGCGCCGCCGGCCGCAGTGCGAGAGCGCGGCCGTCGGTCACCAGCAGCCGGAACACCTCGGCCGGGGCGGCGCCGGTCATCTCGGCTCCGCGGGAGCGCAGGGGCTGGTAGTTGAGGAGCGTATTGCGCAGGCCGAGATCGAGGAGATCCCGGCGCGCGGCGTCGAGCTTCTGGTTCAGCACGTCGAGCATGGGTGCGGATATGGTAGCCCACTCCCCTTGACACGCCAGCCCGTCTTCCGCGATATTCACCCGAGAGGGTGAATGATCCCCCTTGCCATTTCCCTCAACTCGGTTTCCAAGCACATCCGCATCCTGGAGCGCGCCCACCTCGTGCGGCGCCGGAAGGTCGGACGGGAGCACCTCCTGTCCTTCAACCCGGAGGACCGCGCGGCCTCCACAACTCCTCCTGAGAGAAAGGACGGTCTCCAATGAGCGTTGAACAATCCGTGCAGGTCCGCGTCACCCACCGCTTCACCGCCTCGGCGGAGCGTGTCTTCGATGCCTGGCTCGATGCAAAAACGGTGGGCCAATGGTTGTTCGCGACGCCGACGGGCCAGGTGGTCGTCGCGGAGATCGATCCGCGCGTCGGAGGCAGGTACGTCATTGTCGACCGGCGCGACGGCGAGGACGTCGAGCACGCCGGCGAGTACCTGGAGATCGACCGTCCCCGCCGTCTCGTGTTCACCCTCGCCGTGCCGAAGTACTCGCAAGATGCCGACCGCGTGACCATCGACATCGTTCCGCTGGAAACCGGGTGCGAGCTCACCCTGACGCACGAGATGCGCCCGGAGCTCGCGGAGTGGGCGGGCCAGACCGAATCCGGCTGGACCGGTATCCTCGACAAGTTGGCCGAGATCCTCGGCTGAGCGGGCGATCCTGCATCAAGAAGGGGCGGTCGCGGAACAGGTCGGGGCGACAGCGGAACAGAGTGGGGGAAGAGCCGAATGGATTGGGGCGAAGGCGGAATGGATCGGGGACGAGGCGAAATAGAGTGGGGCGAAGGCGGAATGGATTGGGGGCAGACCCAAACAGAGTGGGGACGAGGGCGTCCCCGGTCGGGGCGGCCACGGAATGGATTGGGGGCGGAGCGGAATGGAGTGGGGACGAGGCCATCCCTCGTGGGGCGGCTCTTCCCCCAAAAGGGACGGCTTCATCCCCACTCTGTTCTGCTTTCGCCCTCTTCCAATCGGCCATCGCCCCGATGCATTCCGTGTTCGCCCCGAGATATTTTGTGACGGCCCCACTCCGTTCCGTCACCGCCCCACTTCATCGGATGGTCGCCCCAATCTGTCGAGAGTTGGCCCCGATCCATCGGGGCCTGGAAGGGATAGGCGGCCGCTACTTCGTCAGCCTCCGGCCCGCCGCAGAGGCACGCCGGTCGCCGCGGCTTCGCGGAGCATGGGGTCGGGCTTCAGGCCGAAGCCGTCGGCCATGCGCGGGAAGTAGTTGAAGATGCTGATCAGGTGCGCCACTTCGAGCAGGCCTTGGTCGTCGAAGCCGAGATCTCGCAGCGGCTGCCAGTCCGCGGCGGTCATCTCCCGGGGCGTCAGGGTCAGTTTTTCGGAGACGGTGCAGAGGGCGCGCTGCCGTGGCGTCAGGTGGGGCAGCTCGCGCCAGCGGCGCTGCTTGATCGCCTCGACCAGGGCTGGATCGTTGTTCTCGACACGCAGAAACTCTGCGTGGGATTCGGTTCAGTACTCACAGTCCTGCGCCGCCGAGGCGACCGCGGCCACCATCTCGCGCTCGTCGCGGCTCAGCACCCCCGGCGCGAACATGACTTGGGCGAAGAAGCCGCGCATGGCGAGGCCGAGCCGCTCGTGCGCCGCGAGCAGGCGGGACATGCCGCCGACGAACCCGAAGTCGTAGGGGGACTTCACTCCGGGCTTCTCTTGCGCACGGAGATCCTCGTCGCTCGGCAGGGTGATGAAGGGTTGCTGGTCGTCTGACATGGGGGCCTCCTCCTTTGCCTTTTTCGCGGCTCAGAAAGCGTCCAGAATCAGCGCCACGTCCTCGCCGATCGCCAGCAGGTTTCGGTTCATCAGCTCGATGTAATTGCCGCCGCCGGCGCCGACTCCGGAGCGGCGCGCCTGGGTGAAGCGGAGGAGGACCTTGCCGCTCTCGGTATCCACGACCTCGCCGATGAGCGTGGTGCGGGTCGCTCCGGCGCCGAAACCGGCCCAGTAGCGGGCGGCCCGGGAGCCGGGGTCCATCTCGTCGACCCGGGCTCGCACGAGGAGCGCCTTGCCATCTCCAGGCGCATCCCGGGAGACGTCGATCCCGCCGAGCGCCCCGGACAGTCCTTGGACGAAGGGACCGGTGGGATCAGCCAGCACGGCCTTGACCGGCTGGTAGGTATTGTCGTCCTCCTCCGGGAGAGGGACGTCTTTGGTGTCGAACGGCTCGACGGTCACCTGCGCGTAGTCGGACAGCTTGAAGGTCTCGACGATTTCCAATTCGTCGATCTCGTCCTTCCAGTCGGTGTACGTGCCGGGGGCGGTGGAGCTTCCCTTGGCTTTCCTGGCGGCGGCCGGCATGGCCACGGCGGCCAGCAGGAGCAGTGCGAGGCAAACTCGCGAGAGGTGTTTCATCGGGCCCTCCAATTGAGATGGCTCAGATCATACACCGGGAGCAGCCCCGAAGGAGCGGCCGGAGCGCCCTTGCCATCCGGCGCGCACCGGCGTAGTATTCTCCTAGTTCATCAATAGCAGTACTGCATGTGCATATTGAGCTGTGGCTACGACGATGGCACATCCAAGAACGTCCTTCAGTGGACTCCTTCT
Organism: Thermoanaerobaculia bacterium; assembly: GCA_035264905.1. Classification (GTDB taxonomy): domain Bacteria; phylum Acidobacteriota; class Thermoanaerobaculia; order Multivoradales; family UBA5704; genus UBA5704. The sequence continues at coordinate 2,398 of DATFPH010000433.1, read as the reverse complement.
CCTCGTCTGGAGCATGGCCGCTCTCGTCTACTGGGTGCGGCCCGAGGCGCGCGGTCTGTTCGTCGCTCTCGCGCTGCTCACCGCCGGTGCCGCGATCTTCGGAATGGTTGTCTTCGCTCTCCACAGGCTCCGCGGCTATTGGATCGAATACGTCTCTCCCGGTCTCCTCCGGAATGAGGACGGCGATTTCGCCGTGGTCTATCACGAAGGATCCCGCCAACTGATGTTGCTCGGTGTGCAGCGCCCCAAGCCGGAGGCCGACATCCTCTTCGTGCCTCCTGAGGAGACGTGGGGCCGGCGGGTGGAACCGTGGGCCCGGAGCCGCCGGGCCCAGATCGTCGACCGCCTGCTGCACGATCGCGTCGCCAGTCACTGCGAGATCCGTTCGTCCAGCCTTTTGTGAGCCCGCTCCTACGGCGCGCGGACCTCGCCGTTGCCGGCCGTCGCGAGCACGATGGCATCCTTGGTTTGAGGCATCACGGGAATCTCCTTTTATAAGATGTAGGGTGCGGGGGACGAAGAGGAGGCTGGATGCCGAAGCACTACAGCATGGGAGGACGCGCCGCGGGCCCGGCGGCGGGGACGGCAGGAGCCGGGGGGCCCCCGGGCGCCGCGCCCCCTCCGGGGCCGCGGTCTCTGCGGGAGCGCTTCGGGGCGCTGCGCAATCTGCCGCCGTTCCTGAAGCTGATCTGGCGCACCAGCCCCGGCCTCACCATCTCGGACCTTCTGCTGCGCCTGATCCGCGCGCTGCTGCCGGTGGTCACCCTCTATGTCGGCAAGCTGATCATCGACGAGGTGGTCCGGCTGGCGCAGGCGCCGGGGACCCCGGTCAGCCTGAGAGATTGGCTGGCGAGCGGCCGGCTCGACCACCTCGGCCTGCTGGTCGCGAGCGAGCTCGGTCTGGCGGTGCTGTCCGACCTGCTCGGGAGATGCGTCTCGCTGGTCGACGCGCTCCTGGGGGAGAAGCTCACCAACATCACCAGCGTGCGCCTGATGGAGCACGCGGCGACGCTCGACCTCGAAGACTTCGAGGACAGCGAGCAGCAGGACAAGCTCGAGCGCGCCCGCCGCCAGACCACGGGCCGGATGGGCCTCATGAGCCAGCTGTTCGGCCAGGCGCAGGACGTGGTGACCATCGTCAGCTTCGCCGCGGGGCTGGTGGTCTACGCGCCCTGGCTGATCGCGCTGCTCCTCCTGGCTCTGGTCCCGGCGTTCCTGGGTGAGGCGCACTTCAACGCCCAGAGCTACTCGCTGAATTATTTCCGGACGCCGGAGCGGCGCGAGCTCGACTACGTGCGCCAGACCGGCGCCAGCGTCGAGACCGCCAAGGAAGTCAAGATCTTCGGCCTCAACGCGTTTCTCATCGAGCGCTATCGCGTGCTCGCCGAGGCGATGTATAGGGAGAACCGCAAGCTCGCGGCGCGCCGCGCCGGTTGGGGCGGCCTGCTGACCGGGTTCGGCACGCTCGGCTATTACGTGGCCTATGCGTATATCGCCTGGCGCACCCTGCAAGGGGCGTTCAGCATCGGCGACCTCACGTTTCTTGCCGGCTCCTTCCGCCGCTTGCGCACCCTCCTTGAAGGCCTGCTGATCGGTTTTTCGCAGGTGGCGGGGCAGGCGCTCTATCTCGACGATCTCTTTTCATTTTTCGAGATCGAGCCGGAGATCGTTTCGCCGGAGAACCCGCGGCCGTTTCCGGCGCCGATCCGCCAGGGGTTCGTCTTCGAGGACGTCGGCTTCCGCTATCCCGGTGCGGAGCGCTGGGCGGTGCGCCACCTGAGCTTCACCCTGCGCGCCGGCGAGGTGCTCGCCCTGGTCGGCGAGAACGGCGCCGGCAAGACGACGCTGGTCAAGCTGTTGGCGCGGCTCTACGACCCTGACGAGGGGCGGATCCTGCTCGACGGCCACGATCTGCGCGAGTACAGCCTGGAGGAGCTCCGCTCCAACGTCGGCGTGATCTTTCAGGATTTCGTGCGCTATCACCTCACCGCCGCGGAAAACATTGCGGTGGGCCGGATCGAGGCCCGCGACGACCGCGCGCGGATCGCCGCCGCGGCCGAGCGCAGCCTGGCCGACGAGGTGATCGACAAGTTGCCGAACGGCTACGATCAGATGGTCGGCAAACGCTTCCGCACGGGGGTGGACCTCTCCGGCGGCGAGTGGCAGAAGATCGCGATCGCCCGCGCCTACATGCGGGACGCCCAGGTGCTGATTTTGGACGAGCCGACCGCGGCGCTCGACGCGCGCGCCGAGGCCGGGGTCTTCCAGCGCTTCAAGGAGCTGAGCGAAGGGAAGACGGCGGTGCTGATCTCGCACCGCTTTTCCAGCGTGCGGATGGCGGACCGCATCCTGGTCCTCGCCGAAGGGCAGATCGAGGCGGCGGGCACCCACGAGGAGC
>DATFPH010000432.1:0-4292 GCA_035264905.1 Thermoanaerobaculia bacterium | reverse complement strand
TCGCGGTCCGCGATACCGGGATCGGCATGGATGAGGCCCAGCGCGCCCGCCTGTTCCGGCCCTTCACCCAGGGCGATGCCTCGACGACCCGGCGCTTCGGCGGCACGGGTCTGGGCCTGGCGATCACCGCCCGCCTGCTGGAGGCCATGGACGGGACGATCGCGGTGGCGAGCGCCCCGGGCTGCGGCAGCACCTTCACGGTCCGACTGCCGCTCGTCGCCGAGCCCGCCGAGATCGCAGCCCGGAGCCATCCCGAGCCGCCGGCGGGTCCTGGTGGCCGAGGACAGCCCGGTGAACCGGAAGGTGGTCCAGGCCATGCTGCAGCACCTGGGAACCACCGTGGAGTGCGTGGAGGACGGGGTGGAGGCGGTCGAGGCCACCGCCCGCGCGGCCTACGACCTGGTGCTGCTCGACATCTACATGCCGGTGCTGGACGGGCTGGCCGCGGCCCGCGCCATCCGCGCCCGGGAGACGGCCGGCGGCGGCAGGCGCCTGCGCTTGGTGGCCCTGACCGCCAACGCCTTCGCCGCCGACCGGGAGGCCTGTGAGGCGGCGGGCATGGACGGCTTCCTGGCCAAGCCCATCACCTTGGACACCCTGCGGGCGGTGCTCAAGACCCTGCCGGAGGGCGACGGGTAGCCGGACGACCGGCGGACTCACTGAGCGCCGGTGAAGAGACCGTCGCGAGCCAGCCCCGACCTCCTCCCACCGACCGCCTTGGGCCGCTTGGGCTCGGGCTGTGAGCTCGTCGTGAGAGGCCTGAGTTATCCTAGGCGTTCCTATGTCTCAGTGCAGCCCGTTGGGCGCACCAGTCTTGCTGAGCATGGTTGAGTTGAGGTGGTTGATTGAGGTGACTATGGGCACAAAGATTTATCGTATTCTGCTCGGCGGCCTGGGTGGCGATTCGCACAGCGTCGGGCTTCATATCCTTCACCGGGCACTGGTCGCACACGGCTACCGGGTCGAATTCCTGGGTACACAGAACGCTCTCAAGGACTTCACGCGCCGCGCCGCTGAATTTGACGTCGTGATGATCTCGAACATGGACGGTCATGCCGAGCACTACCTGAAGGACTTCCAGCCCCCCGCCGCCGTGTCCGGCCACCGTGCCCTCTGGTTCCTCGGGGGGAATTTGACGATCGGCGATGCCGGCGGCTACCAGGCTCGTTTCGAGCGGCAGGGCTTCGACCGCGTGTTCGTGAAGTTCGTCGATCTCTTGACGGTCCTCGACCATCTTGCCCAGGCCCTGCACGGACGCGAGCCGGTTTCCGCCGAAGCCGCGGACAAGCGGCTCGGCGACGAACATTTCTTGCGCGAACGGGAGGAGGTCCTTGCTGCCTGGCCGACCGGCCGGGAGGCGATGTCCCTGGAAGACAACGCCGCTTTCTTGAGCAGGCAGCCGAGCTTCCCCCGCTTGCTCGCCGACGTCGATGCCGGCCTTCAGCCGATGGTCATCCAGCCGCGCTCCGGTGTGCCGGGGCTGGACGAGCAGATCGCTCTGTTCCACCGCTTCCGGGCTGCCGGCGCGCAGGCGCTCTCCTACCAGGTCGACTCTCTGACCCGCAACAACCGCTATGCCGGCGCGGCGGAGGCGATCGCCACGAGCGCTCGGACGGGGCGCGCCGTGCTCAACGGCTTCCCGGTGGTGAACCACGGCGTCGAGGTCTTGCGCCGGATCGGCGCGGCGATCGGCATACCCCTCCAGAGCCGCCACAGCACCCGCGATCCGCGGCTCCTGGCCGAGATCTCCTATGCCGGCGGGGTGACGGCTTTCGAGGGCGGCCCGATCTGCTACAACATTCCTTATTACAAGAACTACCCCTTGCGCGACGCGATCGCCACCTGGAAGTACGTCGACCGGCTCACCGGGATCTACTTCGAGCGCTTCGGCATCCCCCTGGACCGCGAGCTCTTCGGCACGCTCACCGCGACCCTCATTCCGCCGTCGATCGCCATCGTCACCAATCTGGTGGAGGCGGTGCTCGCGGCCCAGCAGGGGGTCAAGTGCGTCTCGCTCGGATATGCCGAGCAAGGCAACCGCGCTCAAGACATCGCCGCCATCCGCGTCATGCAGAGCGTCAGCCGCGAGGTGCTCGCCGGCCTGGGCCATGGCGACGTGGCCGTCCATACGGTCTTCCACCAATATATGGCGGCGTTTCCCCAGAGCGAGCAGCGGGCCGAGGAGCTGATCTTCGGATCGTCCGTAACCGCCGGCCTCGCCCGCGCAACCCGGATTCTCACCAAGACGCCGGCCGAGTCGCGCAAGATCCCAACTGTCGAAGACAACGTGCGCGGGCTCCTGCTGACCCGGATGGGGATCGAGGCCGCCCGCGGCCGTCAGGTACCCAAGGGGGTGGAGGACGAGGCTGCCCTCCTCCGCCGCGAGGTGCTGGCGATTTTCGAGAGCCTGCTCGATTGCGGCCACGGCGATCTGGACGAGGGGGTCGTGCGCGGCTTCGAGCTCGGCCTGATCGACATCCCCTTCGCCCCCAGCGTCCACAATCGCGGTGAGGTCCAGACAGCACGCGACGTCGACGGCGCCGTCCGTTACCTGCGGACCGGGAGCTTGCGGCTCGACGCGGAGGTGCGGGACTTCCATGAGCGCAAGATGGAGGAGCGCCGGCACGCCGAGGGGCTCACCGGGAAAAACAGGGATTACCTGCTGGTCGAGTCCGACGTGCTGCGTGTCCCCCGTGAGCTCTACCAGGCCTGGCCGCTCGACTCCGCGGCCATGGATCCGGCGTTCGCGGCACTGGCCACGGAATCGGAATCCGAGCCCGCCGTGTACGCCTTGCCTGGGGCTCTTTGAGGCGTGAGCAACCGGCTTCTGGGAATCCTCGGCGGCATGGGGCCGCTCGCCTCAGCGGAGCTCGTGCACACGATCTACCGGCTGAACATGGTTGAGCCCGAGCAACGGGCGCCGGCTCTCCTCCTGCACTCGGACCCATCGATCCCGGACCGCACCACCGCGATCCTCGCCGGCGACATGCGGGAGCTCACGGAGCGGCTCACCGCCGCCCTGGAGCATCTCGTGGCCTGCGGCGCCCAACGGATCATCATCGCCTGCATCACGGCACACCACGTGCTGCCGGAGGTGCCCGAGCCGCTACGCGACCGGGTGGTCTCGCTGCTCGATCTCGTCGTCGACGAGATCTGCGCCGCCTCGGGTCCTCACCTTCTCCTCGTCACTCTGGGGACCCGCCGCGCCCGCATCTTCGAGGGCCACGAGCGTTGGGGCGAGGTCGCCGGACGCGTGCTCTTCCTCGACGACGAGGATCAGCATCGCCTGCATGAGGCGCTCTACCGCTTCAAGCAGAACGAGCCGGTGGAGCCTCTCATCCCCTGGCTCGAATCTCTTCCCGGCAAGTACGGCGCCGAGGGTCTCATCTTCGGCTGCACGGAGCTCCACCTTGTCCAGCGCGCCCTCGCACACCGCAGCGGCCATGGAGCGCTGCGGATCATCGATCCGCTCTTGATCGCCGCCAGAGACCTGGACCGCTGGCTCGGGGCCGGTTGAACCAGGACGGTGGATCGAAAGCGCAAGCCCTTGAAGAGCAGCGCGAGGGCCACCCGTGTCCCAGAGCCTCCGCGCACAGCACCATTGTTTAGTGAGAACGAACGACCGTTCCCAAACCTGGAGAATGCAATGCGCAAAATGCTCGTGTTGACCCTGACGTTGGCAGCAGCTGCCGTAGCGACCCTGGCCCCGTCTCCAAAGGCCGAGGCGACGACCTACTGCTCCTGGGAGTGTGGCCCGTGCGGCCTCGTCTGCCCCTGCGACCACTGCAGAGGCCCCGTCCCCTACTGTGTGTGCCTGGCGGACTAGAAGGAAAGGCAACGCGAGCCTCCCGAGAGGCTCGCGTAGCTCAAAAGGCTGCCGAGTCAGGCCCGCTCGTAGAAAGGAGGCGGCTCGATCCTCCAGGGCGGTATCCTACCGCACGAGCTGTCTGTTGTTGAGAGCACCTCCTGGGCGCCGCCACCGCCCGAAAATCTCGTCAATATGGAGTAGACTGTTCCTATGAGCACGATACTTACCCTGACCATCCCCACGGATGAGAAGCTTCATGAAGCTCTTCAGGAGCGGGCGGCGAAGCAGGGCAAGACCGTCCCGGAGCTGGCGCGGGAAATCCTCAGCGAAGCTGTGGCGGAGCTGATCAGAGGTCCAGTATCACTCGCGATCTCGCGCTCCCCGCTCAAGCGCTCAGCTCGGTTTCCAGATTTTCCCGGCTGTCCACGAGGATGGAGAAGCCGAAGCGGGGAAGTATCTCCTCAAAGGCGCGCCGGGTCATACC
>DATFPH010000431.1:0-1873 GCA_035264905.1 Thermoanaerobaculia bacterium | reverse complement strand
TGCCGAATGTTTGGAAAGTAGGACAAGAAGATGACTTGCGGATGATAGGCCGCTGTTGATCTTGTCGACTATGCTGTCTCCGACACGGATTTCCCATTGATCCAGCCAGACATCGACGCCAGATGCCTGTAGACATGAGGCTACCTCATGCGCGAGGTCACGTCAATAGGTGTGTAAACGTCGTCAGGCAGCGGCCTTCATGGTCGTCGGTTCAGCTGGGACGATTCTCACTCCGTCTTCGTAGGTGGCTCCCTCGGCGACTTCAGGAAGAAGCTCCGGGTGGTCGAGACGGCGGAACGATCGCTCCGCCACCAGCAGCACTCGCCAGATCAACGCAGTTGCGTTGGCCACCTTCTTGTACCGTTTCCCTGCGGCCGTTCGCAGCCGCACTGCCGCGAATGGCGACTCCACAGGGTTGGTCGTACGTAGATGCTTCCAGTGCGCCTGGGGGAACGCATAGAAGGCCACCAGGCGCTCCCAGTCACGCTCCAGGGTCTCCACCGCCTTGGGGTGCTGCTGCTCGTAGCGCGATCGAAACTCGTCGCGTAACTTCTCGGCCTCGCATCGGGTGGTCGCGTACGGGATCCGGCACAACAACTCGCGGGCCTCGCCCTGCAGCTTCTTCGGCAAGGCATCGAGCACGTTGACGATCTTGTGATTCCAGCACCGCTGTTCGGCCACCTCCGGCAGGACCTGCGATAAGGCCGACCAGATCCCCAGGTGGCCATCGGCGATCACCAGTCGCGGCACGCTCATCCCTCGGGCTCGCAGGTCGCGCAGCAGGCGACCCCAGGCTTCGGCCGACTCTCGGTACCCGCTCTCCACCGCCAGCACCACCTTGCGGCCATCGCGAAGACCCGCCACGATCACCAGTAGCGCCGCCTTGTCCTTCTCCAAACCGGCCTTGACGTAGATCCCATCTGCCCAGAGGTACACGGGCTCGATCCCGCGCAAGTCGCGCCGCCTCCAAGCCTCGAACTCCGAAACCCACTTGCCCCGCAGCCGCTCGATCGAGCTCGGCGACAACGGCGCGCCCTCACCGAGCAGGCCCCGAAGAGCCAGCTCGAAGTCTCCCTGAGCCAGCCCGTGCAGGTATAACTGAGGCAACAGCTCGCCCACTTCCTTGGTGCGACGCCGAAACAGCGGCAAAATGCGGCTCTCGAACCGCTCTTCCAAGCCCCGGACCCGAGGCCGGCGCACCTCCACCGTGCCTCCCATCATCGACAGCTTCCGCGGCTTGCCATGGCCATTGCGGTACACCGCCGGGGCATCTACGGCTTCGCGCCTCTCGCTCTTCGCCCGACCTACCAGAGCCGTGACCTCCTCCTCGAGCAGGGTCTGAACGAACTCCTGGATTCTCCCCCGGGCCATTTCTTCCAAACTCTCCCACAGCTCCCTTGACCCAAAGCGATCCCTGGTGCTCTTCTCTTCCATGGCGGCGTCTCCTTCCTTACCGGATTCCCCGGTGGTCTTGGCGACCGGAAGGTTACGCCGCCTTCAGCTCATTTCCACACTTCTTGAGGGTACCTCCGGCGGTGCCACTTCTGGGGTTTCCACTGCGGCTCGAAGTAGGAAACTGCGGCGTTCCGCAGATAGGGATCGTCGACGAGCTGCGAGGGAAGCTCGGCGGCCCGGAGGTAGATCGGCTCGCGGCTGAGCGTCGGCACGAGGCCGGCCACGTTGACGCGGCGGGTGGCTGGAGGTCTCCAGGACGTCTCCGGTGACACGGATCTTGTACACGTTCATCTGCAGGGCGACGGTCCGCGAAGCGGTCTGGACGGCGAGGACTGCGAAGAGGACGGCTCGCCGCACGGAGGGAACGGTTCCGCGCCCGGAGCGGATCGTTGTGGACGCGCAGTGAGCGGCACGGTCC
>DATFPH010000430.1:0-35454 GCA_035264905.1 Thermoanaerobaculia bacterium | reverse complement strand
GAGCTTATCCCAGGTCGATCGCAGGTAGGATCTCGCGCATGGACCTCCAGCGCTGGACCGTTCCCCGCGTCGCGGGCTCCTGGAGCTGGGACGACGTGGCGCCGCTGCCGCCGCTCGTCCGCTCGGAGGACGGGGCTCCGGCCGAGCAGGCGACGCGGGTCCGCGTGGCCTGGGACGCTGCGGCTCTCCACGTCCGTTTCGACTGCGCCGACCGCTACGCCTGGGGGACGCTCGCGCAACGGGACGATCCGCTCTGGCAGGAAGAGACGGTGGAGGTTTTCCTCGCGCCTGGAGAGGCGGACCCGGTGGACTATCTGGAATTCGAGGTGAGCCCACGGGGCGTCCTGTTCGACGCGCGCATCCACAATCCCACCTCCCTCCGCGCCGACCTGCGGGCCGACGTGGCCTGGAACTGCCCAGGCATCCGTTGGGAGGCGGGCTCCGGAGCCGAGCGGCAGGACTGGTGGGCGGTCCTCGCGCTTCCCTGGAGCGGACTGGTCGAAGATCCGCCGCCGGTCTGGCGGGCCAACTTTTATCGGATCGAGCGGCCCTCGGACGGGCCGGCGGAATTCAGCACCTGGTCGCCGACGCTGGTGCGTCCGGCTGACTTCCACAAGCCGGCTCGCTTCGGCGTGCTGGAGCTGGGCGGCAGAATGCGGTAGACCCGCGTCTTCCGCGAGCTCCAGACGAGCTCAGCCTCTTGCGCCGGCCCGGCCGCGAGATCTCTCTCGAACGCGGCGAGACGTCGCCGCTCCGGGTCCGAGCGGATCGCATCGAGGTGGATCAGCAGATGGCTGATCCCCAGGCTGCGCAGAAAGGCGAGCCCTCCCCGGTCGGGGACGCAGCGCATGCGGCGGGTGATCTCGCCGTGGAGGGGAGGAAGGTAGCCGCTGTAGCCGTTGGCGATGGGCTTCCAATGGAGCGTCGAGTAATACATCGCCTCCGTCTCCTTCGCGCTCGGGCGGATGGGGAGCTCGACGAGCGCGCGGACATCCTCTTGTCCGGCGAGCCAGTGGTAGACAGCCGGGAACTTCTCCTGGCGGAGCAGCGGCACCCAGCGGACCCGCTTGGGCGCCAGCTCGGCGGCGAGGAGCAGGGCGAGCGCCGCGGCGACCGCGGCGCGGGTCCGCCTCTCCCGCAGGCGCTTCAGCAGCCGGTCGATCCCCAGCGCCGCGAACACTGCGACCGTCAGCGAGACGAACGCCGCGAACCGGGCCGGCACGCGCATGCCGTCGAGCCCCGGAACCACCCGCATCAGCGGGATGTAGAAGATCGCATGGGCCAGGGCGAAGCAGAGGAGCCCGGAGAGCGCGATCCCCCGCTCCCAGGTGCCGCTTTCGCCGCGGACCAGCAGCGGCCCGGCCCAGAGCCGGCGGAAGCCGTACCAGGCGCCGAGGGCCAGCAGGAGGACGAGAGCCGGCGCCTCCCAGCCGAAGCGCCCGAGGCCCCAGAGCACGCCGGGCCGCTGCGCCGGCCGCGCCAGCGTCAGCAGGTCCCCCCAGATCCAGGCGGCGAGGGCCAGGGCGAGGAGCGCGCCGAGCACGGCACGCCCGGCGAAGCCAGCCGCGATCCCGGGCGCCCGCCGCTCGCGGAGCCAGCCCGCGATGCCGGCCAGACAGAGGAGGGAGGGGAGGAACCCGGGAAACAGGGAGTTTTCCGAACGAAAAAACGGCAGGACCACGGAGCCGAGCCGCCGGCCGAGGGCGTTCCTGAGAGGGGCGCCCGCCCAGTAGACGTTGCGATGGCCCGGGCTCACCCAACTTGCCGTGGTCGCGGCGAAGCGGGCGGTCTCCTCGGTGCCGCGCGAGAGCTCCAGCCGGTGCCCGCTCCGGACGTAGGGGAGGAACAGGGTGGCGAGAGCCACCGCGGCCACCAGCCCCGCCGGGACCAGGACGCGGAGGGACTGGAACGTGAAGAGCTCCCGGCCGTGTACCCGCAGCCGGACGAGGAGCACCGCCAGCAGGGGCACGTGGATCATGTAGGCCAGATAACAGCCGCCGCTGACGTGGAGGAGATAGAAGACGAGGAAGAGGGCGGCGGCACGGGCCGTGCGCTCGGCCAGGAAGCGGTCCCAGAACCAGAGCGTCAGCGGAATCCACTGCGCGATCAGGATCTGGATGTGGTTCAGGTGCATCAGCCGGAACGGCGAGAACGCGAACATCCAGCCGGCCAGCAGGGCCGCCGTCCAGGAACGGCCGGAGCGGCGGAGCACCCAGGCCGTGGCGAAGGCGCTGGCCACGAACGAGGTGAAGAACAGGAAGTTGTAGCCGGCGATGGGGTTCTCGAACGCGGCCAGCTGGACGGCCGGGCCGAGCAGGTGGTCGGAGAACGTCAGCGCGCCGCGGGTGGGATAGAAGATGTTGGCGTCCCAGAAGTCGGGGAGCCCTTCCCGCGCCTGGTGAGCGCCCCAGGAGAGCACCCACAGATTGAACACCGGATCGCCGGGCGCGGGAGCGATGTGGTCCCCCCCCACGCGCCAGATCGGGCGCAGGTAGGCGAGGGTGAGGAGGAGGTAGGCCGCCAGCCCGAGCAGGGCGGGCAGCCACGTCCCGGCAGCGAGCTTCCTCTGCATGGCTGGGCGCAGTATCCTTCGGCGTCGGTCCCGATCCCGATCCCCGGAATGAGTGCACCCATCCTATCGGACTCCAGGCGCGGCGCGGCGCGGATCGTCGGCGCTCTGTTCGTCGTGGGCCTGGCGGTCTCCGCGGTCCTGCTGGCCCGCGGCCTGCCGGCGGGTGATCAGCTCAACCTGCTCGCCCGCGGGTGGCTGCTGGCGGAGAAGGGGCAGCTCATCTCCTACGGCAATCCCATGTCGACCGGCGGCAAGGCGCCCGGCGGAATCACCACGATCCTGGTGGGCCTGCCGCTGATGGTCTGGCGGGACTACCGTGCGCCGACCGTCGTCATCCTGCTCTTCCATGTGCTGGCCTATTGGCTGCTCGACCGGACCCTCCGCCGCGTGCTCGGTCCCGGGGAGCGGGTGCTCTTCGCGGTGCTCTATTGGCTGAACCCTTGGCGGCTCTACTTCTCGGGCTTCCTGTGGAATCCGAGCTACCTCTTTCTGTTCGGCGCGCTCCACCTCTGGTCGTGCCTGGGCCAGCGCGATCGGCCGCGCTTCTGGATGACCTTCCTCCACGCGGCCGGGCTGGTGCTGGCGTTCCAGGTCCACGCCTCCTTCCTGCTCCTGGTGATGGCGTCCTTCCTGCTCTGGCTCCGGGGCTATTTCAAGGTCCACTGGCCGGCGGCGGTCCTCGGCGGAGCGCTCGCCGCGCTGCCGCTCATCCCCTGGGTGCTGGATCTTCGGGCGAATCCGTCGATCGTCACCGAGGCGGACAAGGGGTTCCTCGGCCGCGGGCTCGTCCTGGTGCTCCCCGGGCTGCGGGGCATCGCTTACTGGCTGCGCTACGACTCTCTCGGGCTGCCGGAGAAGGTGGCCCGCTTCGACTTCGGGCCGGTGGTGGGCGGGTCCGATCCCTGGCTCGGTCCGGCGCTGTCCTTCCTCATCCGGACCGTTCTGGCGCTCACCGCCGTCTTCCCGCTGCTCGCCGGGATCTGGTTCTGGCGGCGCAACCGGCACCGCTGGCGGCGGCGGTTCCCAGCCGAGGCGTCGGACCGGGCCTGGCTGCACGGCTACGTGCTTTGGTGTTTTCTCGCGTCCGTGATCGTCTTCGCGCTGGCGCCGACGACGGTCATGTACTGGCAGGTGGTGCTGCTCTTCCACGCCGCCGCCCTGCCTCTCGTTCTCTGGGCCGGCGCGCTCTGGCGGAGCCGCCGCGGGCCGCTCGTCACGCGGGTGATCTGGGGCTATGCCGCCGCAGAGGTCCTGCTGGCGCTGGCCGTGGCGTTCGGCAGCCCGCAATACCGCTGTGGCGGGAGATACGACATGCGTTTTCCGCTGGTCGCGGACTCCCCGATGTTCGACGACCTGGGCATCCGGCGTGACTGCCCCTGGCCGATGAACCAGCCAGGGGCCTGGTGGCCGGACGTGTTGCCGCGGGAGGAGTAAGCTCGTCAGGGCTATTTCAGCGGAAGGTACTCGACCCGATCTTCCCACTCTCCCTTGAGGCTACAGCCTACGAGAAGGAGAAGATCCTGGATCACCTGGCCGATCGGGGCCAATTTCTTTACCTCGATCACTCCAGACATGGGCAAGCCGGCCGCAATCCGATCATAAGCAAAGCGCGTCATGGTCGCCACATCATGAGTCAGCAGGATTCGTTCTTCACTGGCAGCCCAAGCCAAGATGACTGGATCTTCAGCGTTGTAGAGACCAGCATCCTGGACTCGAACGATATCGACCTCAGGGTGTCTTCTCCGGAAACCACGAACGATGTCGTTATCGAAGTTCTCATCCGCGGCAAAACGAAGCATGCCGCGATCGTATCATGAAGAGATTTGTTTCACCCTTCGCGAACGGCGAGCTGCGCTCGGCGAGCCATCAGGCGCTCACGGGTGATGGACGGGCCCTGCCGTGCTTCGACCTGAGCCCGGATCTTCTCGGCGTAGCGATCTCGTTCCTCCAGGTAGCGGTCGATCTCTTCCCGGTGCCGGAGGTAATAGCCAATCGTCGAGTAGACATCAGCCAGATCCAGGGTGGGAAACCGATCGACAATCTCTTCGGCCGAAGCTCCCGTCAGGAAGACGTGCACAACCGTATCGAGAGGCACCCGGGTGCCGCGGACACGAACGACACCCAGGTCGTCGGTGACCAGCGGGACGGGATCGTCCACAACGGAGAGGTGGAAGAGGCGTTCCTGGCTCATGAGACAGAGTATACGCCTGGACGCGACAGGAGGCCACCGCAGGGGTGGCCTCTTTGATTCTGATCCTTGAGGAGATGCCTACCGCTTCCGTTCCCGCTCCTCGTAGAGCCCCCGGTACATCAGGCCGGCGACCACGCCGCCCGTGAGCGGACCGAGAAGATAGACCCAGATGTTCGACAGATCGCCGAGCACCACCGCCGGGCCGAGGGTGCGGGCGGGGTTGAGGCTCGCGCCGGTCAGCGGACCGCCCATCAGGATGCAGAAGGTCAGGGTCAGGCCGATCGCCAGACCGGCCACGTGCGTCACCTTGCCGCTGATCCCCGCGTTCATCACCGCGTTGACCAGGAAGAAGGTCAGGATCGCCTCGATCACGAAACCGATCACCGGCGTGATCGTGATCGTGGCCGCGCCGACCGACAGCCCCTGAGCGAGCTTCGTGGCGCCCAGGCCGGTCTCCGTGCCCCCGAAGGCCCAGGCGAGCGTGCCCGCGGCGGCGATGCCGCCGAGGATCTGGAAGACGATGTAGGAGATGGCGCGGCCCGGATCGATCTTGCCCGCCGCCCAGACGCCGGCCGTCACCGCGGGGTTGATGTGCGTCCCCGAGATGTGCCCGTAGGCGTAAGCGAAGCCGACCACGACCAGGCCGTGGGCGAGAGCGACGCCCACCAGGCCGCCAATCCCCAGCGCGCCGGCCCCGGCACCGATGAAGATCAGCGCAAACGTTCCAATGAACTCCGCGACGAGAGACGTCGAAAGCTTCCCGTACATGGGTGAACCCTCCCTCGGATAGACCACCTGTGGTGTCGGGAAGGATACATGAAGAGACGCCCGTGCGCGCCTGAGGATAGAATCTCCGGCCATGGCACTGTTCCGGCGCAAGTTCCGTCTCACCGCCTGCGCGACGACCGGCGGCTGAGCGGCCAAAGTAGGTCCGGGGGACCTTTCCGCGTTGATCTCTCCGCTCGTCCGGATCGCCGGGCGGGATGAGAGGATCCTCGTCGGTCCGGAGACGGCCGACGACGCTGGAGTGTATCTGCTCGGCAGCCATGCCCTGGTGGCCACGGCCGACTTCATCACCCCGGTCTGCGACGACCCGCGCCGCTTCGGCCGGGTGGCGGCGGCCAACGCGATCTCGGACGTCTACGCCATGGGCGGCCGGCCGCTCTTCGCGCTGAACCTCTGCTGCTTCCCGCCGCTCGATCCGCCGGACGACCAGGCGCTGGCCGGCATCCTCCAGGGAGCGGCCGAGGCGCTGCAGGAGGCGGGGGCGGTGCTCCTCGGCGGACACTCGGTGCGCGATCCCGAGCTCAAGTTCGGCCTCGCCGTCATCGGCGAAGCGGACAAGGACCGCCTCCTCACCAACGCCGGAGCGCGGCCAGGAGACCGGCTGATCCTCACCAAGCCGCTAGGCACGGGAGTGCTGATCAACGCCTTCAAGGTGGACAAGCTCGACGAGGCCGGTCTGGAGCCGGCCCTGCGCGAAATGGAACGGCTGAACCGGGAGGCGAGCCGGCTGGCCCTGGAGCACGGCGTCCACGGCGCTACGGACATCACCGGCTTCGGCCTGACCGGGCACGCGCTGGGCATGGCCCGCGCCTCGGACGTGGGGATTCGCTTCGTCTTCGAGAAGCTGCCGGTGCACGCGGGCTTCTACCGGCTCGTCGAGCGGGGGATCTCGACCGGCTGCACGGATGCCAACGAGCTGAACGTGCAACTGGTCTTCACCGAGCGCGCCGGCCTCGACCGCATCCGGCGGGAGATCCTGTTCGACCCGCAGACCTCGGGAGGCCTGCTCCTCGCGACACCGCCGGGCGAGGCCGACCGCCTCCTCGAAGCCCTGCTTGCCACCGGTCATCAGGCGGCCGAGGTCGGCGAGGTGCTGCCGGGGCCGGCGCGGATCGAGGTGGTCTGAGGGCCTACTGCCTCGCCGGCGCCGGCACCGTCACCTTCTCCGGCGGGTTCTTCGCCAGCTCCTTCAGGAGATAGTCGATCGCCGCTTCCAGGCTCGGGTCCTGCCCCTTGGCCAGGGCGTCCGGACGGTCGATCACCTCCATGTCGGGCGCGACGCCCTCGTTTTCCACCGCCCACTTCCCCTCGGTCGTGAAGAAGCGGAACGACGGCGTGGTGATCTGGCTGCCGTCGATCAGCGTCGGCGAGTTGTTGAGACCGGCGAGGCCTCCCCAGGTCCTGGTGCCGATCAGCGGACCCAGGTTGAGCTTGCGGAAGTAGAACGGGAGCGCGTCGCCCCCCGAGCCGGCCTGCGCGTTGATCAGCATCGCCTTCGGCCCGGTGTGCACGAAGGCCGGTGTGCTGTAGAAGTCTCCTCCCCGCACCGACCAGTAGTTGAGCAGCGGCCGGCTCAGCAGCTCGATCATGCGGTCCGGGACGAGGCCGCCATTGTTGTAGCGGTCGTCGATGATCAGGGCCTCCTTGTGCGCCTGCGGATAGAAGGTCTTGAACAGCTCGCGGTTGCCTTCGACCGCCGTGTCGGGCGTATGGATGTATCCGATCCGCCCGCCCGAGGCCTTCTCGACCTTCTCGCGATTGGCCAGCACCCAGTCCAGATAGCGCAGGTTCTGCTCCTTGGCGATCGGCCGCACGCGCGTCTCCCGCGCTCCCTCCTCGGCCGGACGGCTGTTGACCCGCAGGGTGACCACCCGGTTCGCCTTGTTCTGCAACAGCCGGTAGAAGTTGTCGACGCCCTTGGTCGTCTGCCCGTCCACCGCCAGGATGAAGTCGCCGGTCTCGACGTCCACCCCCGGCTCGGTGAGCGGGGAGCGGAAGCTCTCATCCCAGTTCTCGCCCGGGAAGATGCGCGCGATCTTGAAATAGCCCGAGGAGTGGGCCTCGACCTCGGCCCCCAGCAGGCCGTTCTCCATTCGCTCCACCGCCCCGGGCGCGTTCCCCGTCTGCACGTAGACGTGGCCGGCCGACACCTCACCCGCCAGCTCACCGAAGATGAACTCCAGCTCCTGCCGGCTCGCGACGTGCGGCAGCAGCTCGCCGTAGCGCTCCCGCAGCCCCTTCCAGTCGGTTCCGTGCAGGGCCGGGTCGTAGAACCAGTCGCGCAGGGTGCGCCAGGCGTCCACGAACATTTCTCCCCACTCGGCGCGCGGATCGATCCGGATCTCGAGCTTCTCCATGGCCAGCTTGCCGGCCCCCGGGTTCTGCCCCGGCCGCGCATCGATGATCCCGTAGGTGTTCCCCTGCTTGTAGAGGATCTTCTGGCCGTCGGCCGACAGCTCATAGCCTTGGAGACCGGAGAGGATCACCTCCTCCTTCTCCGCCTTCAGGTCGAACCGCCGGAGCTGCGGCGTGCCGTCCCCGTCGACCACGTAGTAGACGGTGCCCGGGCCGGCCGACAGGTTGCGGTAGTTGCCGGGATTGCCCGGGATCGCCCGCACCCGCTGCTCGAACCCGTCCGGATCGATGCGCACGGGCTCGGGCTTCCCCTTGCCCGCCTCGGCCGCGCTCTTTTTGGTGGAGCCCTCCTCGTTGCGGTCTTCCTCATCGCTCTGGGGCAGGAGGAGCGCCGGGCCGTCCTTGGTCAGGAGCGCCACGTAGACCCGGGTCGGGTCGGTGTAGACGTAGTTGAGCTCGTAGCCGCTGAACGTCAGGTTGTAGTCGCGGTTCGACAGGAAGAAGAGGTACTTGCCCGAGGGATCGAAGACCGGCTCGGCCTCGCCCGTCATGTCGGAGGTGAGCTGCCAGCCCTTCTTCTGCTCCAGCGACCAGACCCAGATCGACGGGAGCTGCGATTCCCCGGTCTTGGTGTAGGTCAGCCAGCGCGAGTCCGGGGACCAGCGGTAGTCGGTGATGTCGAAGCGATGCGCCCGGTCGACGTCCACGATCCGCCCGCTGTCGATCTCGGCATAGTGCAGGCGGTGCTCTGTGTCGCCGAAGGCGACTTTCTTGGAGTCGGGCGACCAGACCGGAGGGTAGCGCCAGGTGTCGCCGCCGCGGGTGACCTGCCGCTCCTCGCCCGAGCCGTCGCTCGGCCGCACCCAGATCTCGTACTCGCCGGTGCGGTCGGAGAGGTAGGCGATCCAGCGTCCATCGGGGGACCAGTCGGGAGTCATCTCGCGGACGGCCGGCGTGCCGCCGGTCAGATTGCGGACCTCCCCTTTCTCGGCCGGCACCGTCAGGATCTCGCCGTGGGCCTCGAACGCGGCCCGCTTGCCGGCGGGGGAGAGGGAGAACGCCTGGATGTCCTGGGTGACGTTGGCGAAGTAGGGCAGCGCCTGCGGCAGGTCGCCATTGACCCGGATGGTCAGCCGCTGCGGCTGGCGGGTGGCGGGATCGAAGAGCCAAAGCCAGCCGCCGCTCTGGTAGACGATCCGCCGCCCGTCGCCCTGCGGAAAGAGGACGTCCCAGGTCTTGCTGGTGGTGACGCGCCGTGGCTGCGCGGGCTGCTTCAGATCAATCGCGTAGAGATCGAGGACTCCCCCTTCGCGGTCGGAGGTGAAGTACAGGGTGTCGCCGATCCACACCGGCAGGTTGTCCGTCGCAGGCGAGTCGGTCATCCGCTCGGCGGTGTCGTGGGCCAGGTCGTACACCCAGACGTCCTGGGCGCGGCCACCGCGATAGCGCTTCCAGGTGCGGAACTCGCGCATGATCGGCGTGTAGGCCACCCGGGTGCCATCGGGCGAGAACACACCGCCGCTCCCTTCCGGCATCGGCAGCGGCTTTTCCATGCCGCCGGCGGCCGGGACCACGTACAGGCGGCCGATCCGGTCGCTCCAGGGGACCCGGTGGGACTGGAAGAGGATCTGCTTGCCATCCGGAGACCAGTCGAGGACCTGATTGTCATAGCCGGCGCGCAGCGGGATCTCTCCGATGTCGTTGCGGAAGGTGAGCTGGCGCGCGTTCCCGCCGCCCACGGAGATCACGTGGACCTGGCGGTTGCCGCTGTACTCGGCGGTGAAGGCGATCTGGCGTCCGTCCGGCGAGAACCGGCCGAACAGCTCCTCGCCGGGATGCGAGGTCAGCCGCCGGGCGATGGTTCCTGCCGGGCTGGACGCTTCCGTGACGTTGGCGAGCCAGAGATCGCCCGCATAGGTGAAGACGACCGTATCCCCGGAGACGTCGGGGAAGCGCAGCAGACGGGTTCCACCGGTGTCTCCGGGATCTGACTGCGCCCCGGCGGCCACTGCCGCCAGGACGAGGACGGTCACGATGGACAAGACGTTGCGCACGAGCGCTCCTTTCCGAGCCTGCCGGCTCTCCCGGACGCGTACGGATTTCAGCGCGCGGGGTTGCTTTCTGTGTGTGCCAGGGGACGAGCCGGAGGCGCCGCGAGGACCACCGGCCGGGCGGCCGCCGCGAGCTCGATCCCCTCCTCCTGGAGCCGGCGCATCAGCGTCAGGAGGATCTGCTGCTGCCGTTCCATGTGCAGCTTGTAGTCGGTCGAGAGGACGAACCAGACCGCCTCGAACTCCAGCGCCGACGCGCCGAGGCGGGCGAAGTGGGACCGGTCGAAGCGGAGCTGGTCCAGCGGCTCGATGAGGCCGCGCACCATCTCCGGGATCGCCGCCACCTTCTCGACCGGCGTGTCGTACGTCACTCCGAAGCTCAACACGACGCGGCGGTCTCCCATTCTCGCGTGGTTGCGGATGCGGCTCTGCAGGAGGTCGCCGTTCGGGAAGATGATCTGCTCGCCGGAGAGGCTGCGCACGTGGGTGGTCTTCAAGCCGATGCTCTCCACCGTGCCCACGAAGTCGCCCACCTGGATCGTCTCGCCGATGACGAACGGCTTGTCGAGGACGATCGAGACCGAGGCGAAGAGGTCGCCCAGGATGTTCTGGAGCGCCAGGCCGACCGCGATGCCGCCGACCCCGAGGCCGGTCACCAGGGTGGTGACGTTGATCCCGAAGTTGTCCAGGGCCACCAGGAGGAGGAAGGACCAGACGACCACCTTGGCCATGAAGCCGGCGGCGCCGATCAGGGTGACCGAGGCGGCGTCCGACGCCAGCCGCTTGCGGCGGGTGTGCTCCACCCAGAAGTTGATGGAGGTCAGCGCCCACAGGGTCACCTGGAGGAGGAGGGCCAGGACGGCGGCCGTGCGGAGGATCCCTTCGACCGGTTCGGAATGAGACAGGGTGACGCTCCCCAGCCAGAGCACGACGACGAGAAGGAGGAACCGGCGGGTGCGCCGCACGAGCTCGACGAAGAAGTCGTCGGCCACGGTCTCGGTCCGCGCCGCGACCGCGCCGAGGCGCCGGACGATGAGGCGCTGGATCAGCAGCAGGATCAGGAACGCCCCGGCGGCGATGGCCGCCGCGGCGGCCCAGTCGCGCGCCGGATTGCCGAGGATTTCGTAGCCGAGCCAGCCTACTTGCACGGCTCGAAGTGCCCCACGAACTCCCGGATCCTCTCCGGGTCTCCGACCGTCCCGGTGAGGTCCACCTCCGCATTGGGCGTGGCCGGGACCGGGTCGGGCGAGAACCAGACGCCCAGGCGGGCGCGGTTGTCGCCGGGGCAGTCGAAGGAGAAGAAGGTCATCAGGCTCTCGTCCCGGGCATGGGATCGCGGCTCCGGCATCTGGGTCCTGGCGTCGCCGCGCGCCACGACATAGACGATGTCCTGGCCGTTGACCTCCACCGCACCGCGCTTCAACACCTGGTCGGGGTCGATCTTCGCGTCCGAGCGCCGGATCCACTTCGGCGCCTCCTTCGTCTCCCCGCGCAGCCAGCGCAGCAGCTCATCCTCTTTGCCGATCCAGGAGTTGAAGCTCATGAAGACGAGGCCGCGCTCGTGGAACGCCCGGCCGTGCCCCGCCTCCCCCGGCTGCGGCTCCTCGTCGCTCAGGATCGCCATCTCCATGAGCATGGGGATGGAGACCGCGCCGGCCGGGTAGTACCCCTCGGGGAGCTCGCGCCATTGGAGGATCTCCCGGGTCGCCTGGGTACGGGTCGCCGGATCTTTGAAAGTCCGCTCGATCTCCTTCCCCTTGCGGTAGCCGAACCAGGTCATGCCCACGATGCCGGCCAGCGCCAGCGCGACCAGCAGGCCGCAGCCGCAGCCCAGCCAGCCCAGGGTCGACGTGGAGGATTTCGCGTTGGGACGGTTCGGGTCCATGGACCTCCCTCCTCACATCCGATCGGGGACCGGCACTCCCAGGAGCTCGGCGACGCTCTCCAGGCCGCGCCGGAAGATCAGGATGGCGGCCAGGCGCGCGGCCCGGACCGGCGCGTCCGGCTCCTGCAGGATCGGATGCTTGTGGTAGAGCGCATTGAGTCGCTGCGCCAGGCCGAGGGCGTGGCGTGCGATGAGCGACAGCTCCAGGCTCTCCGCCGCCTTCTCCACCGTCTCGCCGGTCTGCGCCACCTCCAGGATCAGGTCCCAGAGATCGTCGGAGAAATGCCCGGCCGGCAGAGCGCCGATCTCCGCGGCGCCGACCTCGTCGGCGAGCCCGGCCTCGCGCAGCTTGCGGCGGATGTTCTTCACCCGCACCAGCGAATACTGGAGATAGGGACCCGACTCCCCCTCGAAGTTGAGGGCCTCGTCGAAGTCGAAGGCGATCACCCGGTTCGTCGTGGCCTTGGCCATAAAAAAGCGCAGGGCGGCCACGGCGATCTGCCGCGACAGCCGGTCGAGCTCCTCGCCGGTCAGGTCGCGGTTGCGCTGCGAGATCTCCTCCCGGCTCTTCGCTTCGAGCTGGTCCAGCAGGTCGTCGGCCTTGACGCCGATCCCCTTGCGGCCGGACATCTCCAGGGCTTTTCCTGACGATTGGCCGCCCTCGCTCTCGTCGTCGATGTAGCCGAGCGTCCGGGCGGTGGCCTGGGAGAGCGTGACCATCTCATAGGCGAAGTGGATCGAGCGCTCGGCTTCCTCCGGATGCCCTAGGGACTGGAGGCCGGCGCGCACGATCTTCTGAAGATAGCTCTGGCGGGCGTCGATGACGTTGATCACCCGCCGGCCGCGGCCGAACGGCGGGTGCTCGGGGACGCCCTGCCCCTCGGGCACGGTCTCCCACACCTGCTCCTCAGCCCAGAGGCCGTAGGCGAAGTCCTCGCCGAGCAGGTTGAGCTTCCAGAGCTGGTAGGCGATGTCCTTGCCCACGTAGGTGACCGTGCCGTCCGAGCGGATGATCACCTTGTCCGGGTCCTCCAGGCCGGCGAACTCCTCGGCCTGCGAGAGGGGCATCACCCAGCAGCCGGCGTTCTTCCCTTCCTTCTCCAGGCGGACCGCCTCGGCGTGCTTGAGCTGGCCGAACGCCTTCTCGAAGAAGCGGCGGTGGAGGATCTCGCTCTCGCGGGTCAGCAGGTCATACCCGACGCCGATCCGCCGCATGGTGGCCAGATGGCGCGAGAGCACCCGGCGGGCCACCAGGACGCCCATTTCGGCGCGTTCCCCTTGGCCGATCTCCATCTCATGGAGCGTCGTGCGGCGCAGCGCCTGCCGCTCCTTGTCCTCCTCGTACCAGCGGCCGACCTCGCTGTAGAGGTCCCAGCAGTAGTAGTCGAAGGGCTCGGGGATGGCCTCCACCTCGGCGCGCGACAGGCCGCGGAGGTCGAGAAAGCCCACCACGACGTCGGCGAGCTGCACGCCCGTGTCGTCGATGTAGTTCTGGATCTCGACCGTGTGGCCGAGGGCGCGCATCGCGCGGGCCAGCACGTCGCCGAGCACGGCGTTGCGCAGGTGGCCGATGTGGGCCGCCTTGTTCGGGTTGATGTTCGTGTGCTCGATGAGGATCTTGTCCGCGCGGCCCCGGCCGCCCAGGAGATCGGCGTCGAGCAGGGCGGCGGCCACGGCGGGGCGGTCGAGCCAGAAATTCAGATACCCGGCGCCTTGGATCTGGACGTCGCGCACGAGCTCCGGACGCTCGAGGTGGGCGGCGATCTCTTCGGCAATGACGCGGGGGTTCTTTTTGAGGGTCCGGGCGAGTTGCATCGCGGCGGGAGATGCCAGGTCGCCGAGCTCCCGCCGGGGCGGAACCTCCAGGACCGGGGCGTGGTCCACACCGAATCTTTCCCGGATGACGCGGGCGATCTCGCCCGCCAGTCGGGTCTTCAGCTCCGTCCACATGGCCGCGGCAGTCTACACTATTGGATGTAGAGGGCCGGCTGTCCAACGACCGGCCCAAGGGGGACGAGTGCCCAAAAAGGAAGCCACGACGACTCCCCTGGTTGCGACCGGGGGAGGATCGTCGAAGGAAGAGTCGACCGGATTGCCCGAGACCGGACTGCCCGAGACGGGACCACCGGGCAATCGGCTGGTGATGCTTCTGGACAAGACCACGCTCGAGCTCGTCCAGGGGGACATCACGGACCTGGACGTCGAAGCCATCGTCAATGCCGCCAATCAGCACCTTCAGCTCGGGGCGGGGGTGGCCGGGGCGATCCGGACGAAGGGAGGGCCCTCGATCCAGGAGGAGTGCGACCGCATCGGCGGGACCCCGGTGGGCACCGCGGTGATGACCGGAGCCGGCCACCTCAAGGCCAAGCAGGTGATCCACGCCGTCGGACCCCGCATGGGCGAAGGGGACGAGGACAAGAAGCTCGCCTCCGCCGTGCGCGCCGCCCTCGCCCTCGCCGACCGGCGCGGCCTGAAGTCCATCGCCCTGCCGGCGATCTCGACCGGCATCTTCGGCTTCCCCATCGAGCGAGCCGCCCGCATCATGCTCACCGAGATCCAGCGCTTCCTCCAGGGAGGCACCAAGCTGGACCGGGTCGTCCTCTGTCTCTACGACGAAGAGGCCTTCGCGGTGTTCAAGAAGGAGCTGCGGCGGGGGTTTAGGTAGACCCCCGCCTCAAGCCACGAAATACGCGCTCGCCCGGATTTGCAGCCGCGCCCGGGGCTCGAAGCCGCTGCCGAAGAGGGCGAAGGCGCTCGAGCTGCCGAGCACCGGGAGGACGATCCAGCCGTCGAAGCTTTCGCTGCCGGCGTACGGCGGGACGACCGGCTCGATTTCCGCGATCTTCGTCCAGTGCTCCTCGTCCGGATCGAAACAGGCCCGCAGCTCCACGTAGGCGCGGTCGAGGTCGATGGTCCGCTGGCCCGACGGATGCCAGAGGGAGACCACGAAGCGCACCTCGTCGAAGCTGCTGGTGGGGAGGAACCCCTTGGCCTGGACCAGGAGGGGGAAGGAGAACGAGCCCGAGGTGTCCGTGGCGTAGATCTCGGGCGTCGGATCGAAAACCACCTGGCGCGGCGGCGTGTTGTTCGGCGGCGTCATCGGCTCTCCTCCCGGCCACGGCGGGCCAGCTCCAACCCGCGGGCGATCCGCCGGCGGGTCTCCTCCTCATCCGCACCCAGGAGCGGCGCGCCGATCCCGAACGCCGAGGCACCGGCCGCGGCGTAGGCCGGGATCTCCTCGACGCCGAAACCGCCGGCGGCGAGCATGGGAATGTCCCCGAGCGGACCCCGGACGACCGACAGATAGGCCGGTCCGCCGACGGGCGGGAGCGGGAACACCTTGACGACGTCGGCGCCCAGCTCGTGGGCCGCCACGATCTCGGTGGCTGTCAAGGCCCCCAGGACGAGGAACAGATCGGCCTCGCGAGCGACGCGCGCGACCGCGGCGCTGACGTTCGGGGTGACCAGGAACTGCGCCCCGGCCTCCACCGCCTCGCGGGCCCGGGCCTCGGTGGTCACCGTGCCCATGCCGATCCAGGGGGGACCGTCCCCATCGCGGCCCGCGAGAAGCTCGCGGACGAGCCCCGAGGCGCCGGGAACGGAAAACGTGATTTCGATCAGCTCGATTCCGGAGGCGGCGAAAATCCGGGCCTGGCGCGCCGCTTCGTCCCGCGAAGGCGTGCGAACCACACTGATAATCGGGCTCATCCGGAGGCTGCGAGCGACCAGCGGTCGGGTTTGAACGGTTGTAGTCATGCGGGCGGGAGTTTATCATCCTCCTGCTTGACGGCTCGATCAGGAACATCGGCCTTCCGGGTGGGCAAGGCATGCGTACCGCGCTATGATTGGCATCCGAGGTGGACCGACCTGCTCAAGCCAGAAAGCGAACTTACGAATGGCTGTGTCTGACCAATCGACCGTCAAGGAGTCTCTCGATGAGCTCCTGCGGCGTCTCCGCCCCAGGCTGAAGCAGGTTCTTAGCCGATACCGGGTGCCGGCACACGACGCCGAGGACCTGATCCAGGAGGCGTTGATCTCCACGATCCAGAAGTGGGAGACGATCCAGGATCCCGAAGCCTGGCTCCTGGTCACCCTGAGGAACCGCTGCGTCGTCTACTGGCGCAAGCGCCGCAACAGTCTCTACAACTCGGTCGACACGGCGATCCTGGAGCTGCTCTCCGAGCCGGTGGCCGCTCCGCAGGAACGGCAGGAGCTGCTCTGGGACCTGAACCAGCTCCTCGCCGAGCTGCCGGAGCGCTGCCGCAAGCTCCTCCAGCTCCGCTACGGCCTGGGCTATGACTCGGCCGAGGTGGCCGAGCAGATGGGCTACCACCCGTCGAGCGTGCGCAAGGTCGCCCGCCGCTGCATGGCCGCCCTGACCTACCAGATGGTCGCCCGCGGATTCACCCCCGGAGACCCCAACGACTCCGAGCCGGGATAGAGCCCTCGCTTCGCTAACGCTGCGAAGGGCGCGATCCCCTCACCCCTCTTGAACGTCCAGGCCTATCTCGACCGGATCGGCTACCGCGGACCGCTCGACCTCACGGCCGAAACGCTCCGCGCCCTGCAGGTCGCCCACCTGGAGGCGGTTCCCTTCGAGAACCTGAGCATCCACGCCGGCCAGCCGATCGTTCTGGAGGAGGACGCCCTGTTCGAGAAAGTCGTGGCCCGGCGGCGCGGCGGCTTCTGCTACGAGCTCAACGGGCTGTTCGCCGCGTTGCTGCGCGCACTCGGATTCGAGGTTGCGATGCTCTCGGCCGGCGTGGCGCGGGCGGACGGCAGCTTCGGCCCCGACTTCGACCACATGGGGCTCGACGTCCAACTCGCGGAGCGCTGGCTGGCCGACGTCGGCTTCGGCGACTCGTTCCGCGAGCCGCTGCGGCTCGACTTGAGAGCGGAGCAGGTCCAGGGGGAGCGGGCCTACCGGATCGACGAGGACGGGACCCATCTCATCCTCCTGCAACGCCAGGGCGCGGACGGCCCCTGGGAGCCTCAGTACCGCTTCACCCTGCAGCCGCACGACTTCCCGGACTACGCCGGAATGTGCCACTACCACCAGACGTCGCCGCAATCCCACTTCACGCAGAAAAAGGTCTGCTCGCTCGCCAGGCCGGACGGCCGGGTGACGTTGAGCGACCTGCGGCTGATCACGACCCGCGGCGGCATGCGCCAGGAGCGGGTGCTGGAGAGCGAGGACGAGCGCGCGGCCACACTTCGAGAGCTGTTCGGCGTCGTGGTCTGACCAACACCGGAGGTCATATGAGATTCTCGAGAGTGAGACTTGGCCTGTGTCTTCTCGTCGCCAACCTATCCCTGATGCCAGCTCAGGCGCAGAAGCTGGCCCCCTTGCCCTGCTCGGGGCCTGCTCAGGAAGGGCAAACAGACGAGATGCTCGTTTATGGGGACGGGTTCGCCTTCGCCGTGAAAGAACCACCTGGCTGGAAGGGAGACTGCGAGATAGCCAGGAAGTACGGAGTCAACATCGTTTTCCTTCCTGAAGCGGCAGAGTCGAAATCCGCGGATGTGACCATCCGGGTGCGGGTCAATGACAAGACCGATGAGGACACGGCGGCTGATCTCCAGGCAGATCGAGACACGTACAAGCGAGAGTATCCCCAAGTCCAATTTGATGAGCTCGCCGTCAGTCACCCGCAGTATGCGACCTTTTCGGAGGTGTTCTTCCTGCCAGGGTCCTTCTATGAGTACGTTGCATACGTGAACCCCGGACCGAAGCACCACTTGCTCTTGTCGGTTGCGATGTCCAAGGCGAGGTCTGCGGCAACACCAGCCGAGCTCGAAGCGTTCAGGAAGGTGCTTGGCTCACTCCAGGTGCTCAGCGACTCGTTGAAGGTGGTCAAGCCAGGCGTGAAGTGAAGCCCTCTCCGCCTCGATCGGCTATGCTCCTCGCGCCATGGCCGCATGGAGCCCGATGGACCTGCTGCCCGGCCTCTGGGCCGGGTTCCTCGCGCTCGTCCTGCGCGCGGCGCTCCGGCGCTGGTACGACCCGGTGCCGGACCGGGTGCTCCTGGCGTTCGGTGCCGCGCTGGTCCTCCTCTTCGGCCCGGTGCTCTTCGGCGGACAGCTCCTGCTCCCCCTGGACAACCTGCGCGGGCACGCGCCGTTCCAGGAGCTGCCGCCCACCGACCCGCACGGCAACATCGTCCAGGGCGACCTGATCCAGCTCACCGGGCCGTCTCAGGTCGCGGTCCGCGCGGCGCTCGACCTGCGCCGTTGGCCGCTCTGGAACCCGTCGGTCGGAGCGGGGATGCCGCTCCTGGCCGATCCCCAGGCGCAGGCGTTCCAGCCGTTGCAGCTCCTGGCCTTCGCGTTGCCCTGGGTGCGCGCGGCCGGCGCCGTGGCCGCCCTGCGGGTCCTGACAGCTCTCGTCTTCACCTTCCTCTGGATGCGTCGCCAGGGGATCGGCGCCGGGCCGGCCACGGCGGGAGCGTTCGCCTACGGTCTCGGCGGCTTCGTCATCCTCTGGGTGGGCTGGCCGATCGCCAACGCGGCGGCGCTGCTGCCGCTCGGTCTCTACGCCGCTGCGCTCTGCCACCAGCGCGGCGAGCGGCGGGACCTGCTGCTCCTGGCCCTCGGGGGGTTCAGCCTGTTTCTCGGGGGACATCCGGAGACGGTCCTCTATGCGTTCGGACTGCTTCTGGTCGTCCTCGTCGCCCAGGCGTTGGATGGTTCCGGCGGAGAGATGGCAAGCCTGCGCTTCCGGCGGCTCCGGGCGTCACTGCTGGCTCTGGGGATCGCCGGCCTGGTCGCTGCTCCGGTCCTGCTGCCGACCTTTGAGTATCTGCCGAAGACGCTTCGAGCCTCGAGACTAACCCACACCCCTCGCCCGCTTGCGGGAGAGGGGCCGGGGGTGAGGGCCTCTTTGCTCCCCATCGCCGCTCCCAACGCCTACGGCAACAGCCGCTTCATCTATTACTGGGGCCCGAACAACACGAACGAGGACGCCGCCGGCTTCGTCGGCACGGCCACGCTGCTCGCCGTGCTGCTGGGGATCGGCGCCCGCCGGCGGTTTCCGCGGGAGCTTCTCTTCCTGGGCGTGGCGATTCTCGTCCTCGCTGTGCTCGCGGTGCCAGGGGTGAGCCGCCGGCCTCTGCTGCTGCTCGCCCTGGCCCTGGCCTATCTGGGAGCCTGCACCCTGGAGCGGTTCCGGCGTGGCGAGGTGAGATGGTGGCCGGTCCTTCTCGCCGGGGCGGCGCTCGCCGCGGTGATCGTCTGGGGATATCTGGCTCACCCCGATCCGCAGGACCCGGAGCGGCTGGCGATCCTGCGGTTCGGATGGCTGCGCTGGCAGATGCGGTTCCTGGTGGCGTCCTCGATCCTTCTCGTGCTGGCGCGGGGGCGGCGCTGGATGCCTCCGGCGGTGGCCGGGCTGATCGCCGCCGAGCTGCTGCTCGCCCACCGGCCGGCGAATCCGCCGATGCCGCAGCGGCTCGCCTTCCCAGAGGTGCCGGCCGTGGCCTTCCTCCAGAAGAACCTGGAGGATGGGCGCATGGCCGCCCTCGGCCGCGCTTTCCCGCCGAACCTCCCATCCCTCTGGGGACTGGCCGACGCGCGGGTCTACAACCCGATGGCGCCGCGCGCCTACGTCGACTTCACCGCGCCGGTGACCGCGGCCTGGTGGGGGGAGCTCCCGGAGTGGGGGAGGCCGCGGAATCCGCTGTATGGCCGGCTCGGCGTCCGCTACATCCTCACCGGCCCCGAGGAGACGCTCCGGCCGCCGCTGCGCCTGGCGTTTTCCGATGCGACCGCGCGCATCTGGGAGGTGCCGGAGCCGCGGCCGGTCCGGTCGCTCGCCGGGCGGCGGCTGGAGACGTCCATCTTCCAGGACGGCCACTGGTCCGTCTTCGCCGACGGGGTTCGAATGCCGCCGGAGCCGGCGGACGGGCCGTTCGTCGCCGCCCGCCTGCCGGCCGGGGCGCGCAAGGTCGACCTGGTCTACCGGCCGGGCTCGTTCGTGCTGGGGTGCGTGCTCGCGGCGCTGGGGCTGGCGGTGGGGGCTACAGCCCTAATTGCGGTGCCGCCGCCTGCAAGGCGGTGATCACGTTCTGGATGTGCTCGTCCAGCGGCAGGCCGATCTCCTCGGCGCCGTTGTAGACGTCCTCGCGGTGGACGCCGCGCGCGAAGGCCTTCTCCTTGAGGCGCTTCTTGACCCCGGCCACGTCGACGTCCGCCACCGCCTTGCTCGGCTTGATCAGGGCCACGGCCACCACGAAGCCCGAGAGCTCGTCGCAGGCGTAGAGGGCCTTGGCCAGGCGCGTCTCCCGCGGCACGCCGGTGTACGGTGCATGGCCGAGGATGGCGGTGCGCATCACCTCGGGGTAGCCCTGGGCCGCCAGGATCTCGACACCTCGGTACGGGTGGTTCTCCGGGTCCGGGTAGCGCTCGTAGTCGAAGTCGTGGAGGAGGCCGGTGAGCCCCCACAGCTCCTCGTCCTCGCCGAGCCGGCGGGCGTAGTGCCGCATGGAGGCCTCGACGGCCAGAGCGTGCTTGCGCAGCGCCTCCTTCTCCGTGTACTGGCAGAGGAGCTGCCAGGCGCCGTCGCGGCTCGGGAGGGTCTCGGAAGTCGGCATGGCGCGTACGGTAGCAGAACTCGGTACAATGGGGGAGTGAGCGAAACCCGGAAGCTGACCGTCCGCTGCCCCGACTGCGAATCCGAGCTGGTGATCGACACGGCGACGGGGCAGGTCCTGTCCCACCGCCGCCCCAAGCAGGCGCCGGCCGGAGGCAAGGATTTCGATGCCCTGTTGAAGGGGCTCGACGACGACAAGGCCCGGGCCGCCGAAGTGTTCGATCGCGAATTTGCCGCCATGAAGGATCGGGACCGGCTCATGGAAGAGAAATTCCGAGAAGCCCTGCGGCGGGCGGAAGAGGACCCGGATCAGGGACCGCCCCCCCGGCCTTTCGATCTGGACTGATCTGGCCGATTCAAACCCTTGGATTTGCGCCGTGGTAGAATTCCGCGGCTCTCCGGTCCGCCCCCGCCGGAAGAAGGACACCAAGCAACGATGAACGTTTCGAGATCCGCACGAGCCCGGTTTCGGGTTCGGGAAGGGAGTCAACCTTGAGTCCATGGTGGCAGCGCCCCACGGCTGAGGGCATGCAAGAGCAGGAAGACGAAAAATCGCAGCGCGCTTCCCAGGCGCCCGCGACCGCCCCCGACGCTTCACCCGCCGCCGTGAGCGCCTTTGAAGCCCCGGAGGAGGCGACGTCGGTCGCGGACGAGCCGCTGCCCGTCTCGCAGGGAACGGAGCCCGCGCCCGAGCCGGCCTGGCACTATCCCGGGGCGGACGAAGCCGCTCCGGAGCCGGAGCGGGAGATCGCCGCGCGGGAAGAGGCCGAGCCTCTCTCCGGCGAGGCCCAGGAGGAAGAGGCGGAGGAGAAGGACGGCGAGGTCCAGGCCGGCGACACCGACGAGGAGGGGCGCCGCCGCAAGCGCTCGCGCCGGGGCCGCCGCCGCAAGAACGGCCGGACCACCGACGCCGCCGCCGCCGAGACCGAGTCCGGCGACGAGGAGGACGAGGACGACGAGATCTTCGCGGACGATCCGGCCGAGGAGGCCTCCGTGCCTGCCCCGCGGCGCGTCGTCGAGGAGCCCGCCCCGGCGCCCCGCCGGGCCGAACGAGCCCCGCGCCCGGAGCGGCGCGAGCGTCCGGAGCGGGCCGAGCGGGAGCGTCCGGAGCGCGCTGAGCGACCGGAGCGCTCTGACCGGTTCGAGCGCCCCGAGCGCGGCGAGCTGGCCGCTCTGGCCCCGACGCCGCGCACGCTGCGCTCCCCCGAGCCGGCGTTCCCTCCGCCTACCTTCACCCCGGCCGGCGACTTCGAGCGCCTGGCCCGCGAGATCATCATCACGGTCCCCGAGTCGTCGCGGCGCGGCAGCGAGGAGCGCAAGATCGCCATGTTCTGCGACTTCGAGAACATCGCCCTCGGCGTGCGCGACTCCGAGATCGGCAAGTTCGACATCAACCTCATCCTCGAGCGCCTGATCGAGAAGGGCAAGATCATCGTCAAGAAGGCCTACGCCGACTGGGAGCGCTACAGCGACTACAAGCGCCCCTTCCACGAGGCGGCCATCGAGCTGATCGACATCCCGCAGAAGTACTACTCGGGGAAGAACAGCGCCGACATCAAGATGGTCGTCGACGCCATGGACCTCTCCTACTCCAAGGAGCACCTCGACACCTTCGTGATCCTGTCGGGCGACAGCGACTTCTCGCCGCTGGTCTCGAAGCTCAAGGAGAACAACAAGTACGTCATCGGCGTCGGGGTGAAGAACTCCTCCTCGAACCTGCTGATCGACAACTGCGACGAGTTCATCTACTACGAGGACGTCTGGCGCGACACCCAGAAGGGGCCGAAGCTGGACGGTCTGAACAAGAAGACCGCCGAGGTCTTCAGCCTGCTCATCGAGTCGATCCAGGCCCTCCTCCGCGACAACAAGGAGGTCCTCTGGGGCTCGATGATCAAGCAGACGATGCAGCGCAAGAAGCCCTCCTTCAACGAGGGCTACTACGGCTACAGCACCTTCTCGGAGCTGCTGGAAGACGCCGAGCGCAAGAGCATCATCAAGCTGAAGAAGGACCAGCGCTCGGGCACCTACATCGTCACCGGCTTCGCGAAGAGCAGCGGAGCCGAGGTGGGGACGCGGCGCTAAACCCCTAACCCACACCCCTCTCCCGCTCCGCGGGGGAGGGGCCAGGGGCGGGGGCCTTACACCGCCATCGCCCGCAGCGCCCGGTTCGCCACCACCAGCATCGCCAGCGTCGGCGTCTCGGCCGTCCGTAGCTCACCCATCAGCTGCTCGGCCCTGGCCACTGCCGGCCGCCGCCCCTCGACCCAGACCGCGATCGCCGCTCCCGGGTCCACCTCCGTTTCGACCGACTCCACGATGCGCCGGGTGATCTGCGCCTGGAGGGTGGCGAGGTCGTCGGTGATCGCGGTGATCGCCAGCTTGTCGAGCGCCTTGTCCTGGGAGAGCTTGGCCGCGGCCTCGCGGATGCGGTCGAAGCCGAAGCGGTCGCCGACCGCGAAGTAGAAGCGGCCGACCCGCAGCGGCGAGAGGCCCACGTCACGCGCGATGCGCACGGTGTCGAGCGCCGGCGCCAGCCAGGCGACCAGGCTCGCCGCCCGCCGGGCCAGCCCTTCCGGCACCCCCTGGGCGATGAATGCCGCGATGCGGGCTCCGAGCTGGACCCGGTCCGAGGGCGACAGCAGGTCGTCCAGGTTCTCCGCCACCTCCTGGACGCCCGGCGCATAGGCGGCGATCTGCGAGCCGATGTCCAGCGGCCGGCCGGCCTCGCGCAGGAACCAGGTGGTGGCGCGGTCGACGAGGCGGCCCCCCTCGGTCAGCATGAGGGCCTGCGAGGGGGCCGGGACCACGTTGTCGAGCGCCTCGACGTCCGCCCAGAAGGGGCGCATCTTGAACACCTCGCGGGTGATGACGTAGGCCCGCGCGATGTCCGCGCCGCGCTCGCCGGTCTTCTCCTTCACCTCGTGGACGAAGGCGACGCCGGTCCGGTTGACGATGCTGTTCGTCACCGAGGTCGCGATGATCTCGCGGCTCAGCCGGTGGCGCCCGATCTCGCCCGGGTACAGCTCGCGCAGGCGCGTCGGGAAGTAGAGCTTCAAGTCCTCCTGCATGAACGGATCGTCCGGCAGGTCGGAGGCCAGCAGCTCGTCGTAGAGGACGATCTTGGCGTAGGCGAGGAGCACGGCCAGCTCCGGCCGGGTGAAGCCCTTGCGCAGGCGCGCCCGATCCGCCAGCTCGTCCTCGTCGGGCAGCACCTCGAGCCGGCGGTCGATCCGCCCCTCCCGCTCCAGCTCCCGCATGAAGCGGGCCTGCCGGTCGAGCATGTGATACCCCAGCGCATGGGTCACCGAGATCGCCTGCGTCTGCAGATAGTTGTCGCGCAGCACGAGGCGCCCGACCTCGTCGGTCATGGTCACCAGCAGCCGGTCGCGGTCGTCGCGGGCGAGGCGCCCCCCGCGCTCGATCTCGTTGAGCAGGATCTTGATGTTGACCTCGTGGTCCGAGCAGTCGACGCCCGCCGAGTTGTCGATGAAGTCGGTGTTGAGCCGTCCGCCGGTGCCGTCGGGGCCGCCCATCTGGGCGTACTCGATGCGGGCGCGCTGGGTCATGGCGAGGTTCGCCCCTTCGCCGAGGACGCGGGCGCGCAGCTCGCGGGCGTCGATGCGCAGCGCGTCATTGGACCGGTCCTTGGCATCCGCGTGGCTCTCGGCCGTAGCCTTGACGAACGTGCCGATGCCGCCGAAGAAGAACAGGTCCACCGGCATCCGCAGGATCGCCTGCATCAGCTCGCTGGGCGTGACCTGGTCGACGGAGAGGCCGAACAGATGCGCCATCTCCGGCGTCACCGGGATCGAGCGGAGGCTCCGCTCGAACACGCCGCCGCCCGGCGAGATCAGGGACGCATCGTAGTCCGCCCAGGACGAGCGTGGCAGCTCGAACAGGCGCAGCCGCTCCTCGAAGCTGCGGCCCGGGTCCGGCGTGGGGTCCACGAAGATGTGCCGGTGGTCGAACGCGGCCAGGAGCCGCGTACAGCGGGAGCGCAGCAGCCCGTTGCCGAAGACGTCGCCCGACATGTCGCCGATGCCGGCAGAGGTGAACTCCTCGTGCTCGATGTCGCGCGGCGGATCGAGCTCACGGAAGTGGCGCAGTATCCCCTCCCAGGCGCCGCGCGAGGTGATCGCCATCTCCTTGTGGTCGTACCCGCTGGAGCCGCCGGAGGCGAACGCGTCGTCCAGCCAGTAGCGGTACTCGGCCGAGATGCCGTTGGCGATGTCCGAGAACGTCGCCGTCCCCTTGTCCGCCGCGACCACGAGATACGGATCGTCCCCCTCGCGCCGCACCACGTCCTTCGGCGGCACCACCTCCGAGCCGACGAGGTTGTCGGTCAGGTCGAGGAGGCCGCGCATCAGGGTCTTGTAGCACTCGATCCCTTCCTGCTGGAGCGCCTCGCGGCCGCCCGTCGCCGGCGGCCGTTTGACCACGAAGCCGCCTTTGGAGCCGACCGGCACGATGACGGAGTTCTTGACCATCTGCGTCTTCATCAGGTCGAGGACCTCGGTGCGGAAGTCCTCGCGCCGGTCGGACCAGCGGATGCCGCCGCGCGCCACCTTGCCGCCGCGCAGGTGGATCGCCTCGACCCGCGGGCTGTAGACGAAGACCTCGCGGAACGGCAGCGGCTTCGGCAGGTCCTCCACGGCGTGCGAGTCGAGCTTGATCGACAGGTAGCTCTTCGGCTGGCCGTCGGGTCCGGTCTGGAAGTAGTTGGTGCGGACGGTTGCTTCGATCACGTTGAGGAAGCGGCGCAGGATGCGGTCCTCGTCCAGGTTGGCCACCTCGGCAAGGAGGCGGCCGATCTCCTCGCGCCCTTCATGGACACCGGCGCTCCCGGCGCCGGCGCGCCGCGGATCGAACGTCTCCAGGAAGAGGTCGACCAGGGCGCGGGCGATCTTCGGGTTGTGCGCCAGGGTCTCTTCCATGTAGGCCTGGCTGAACGTGATCTGGGCTTGGCGTAGATACTTGCAGATGGCGCGCAGGATCATCACCTCGCGCGCCACCAGGCCAGCCCGCAGGACGAGCTTGTTGAAGCCGTCGTTCTCGATCTGCCCCCGCCAGACCGCTTCGAAGGTCCGATGGAACGCCTCGCGCACGGCGGGCAGGTCGACGGCCAGGTCACCGACGCTCGCCATGCGGAAGTCGCGGATCCAGAGCGGCCGGTCGGCGCCCGCGGGGCGCACCTGGTAGGGGATCTCCTCCATTACCCGGACGCCCATGTTCTCCAGCATCGGCAGCACGTCGGAGAGCGGCACGGCGTCGCCGGTGCCATAGATTTTGAGGCCGAGCTGGTGCGGCTCGGCCCCCTCCGGCCGATAGAGGTTCATCGCCAGGCCGTCGGTGGCCAGCGCCTCTTCGAGGAGGTAGATGTCGAGCACCGCGCCCTCGGCCGGAGCGTCGGCCTGATAGCGGGCGGGGAACGCCTCGACGTACCGCCGGCCCAGGCGGAGACCCTCGTCGTCGCTGCGCTCTGCCGCCAGCGCCTCGATGAGGCGGTCGGCCCACGAGCGGGATGCCTCGGCCAGGCGCTTCTCGACCTGGTGCGGATCGGCGTCGCCGACCGGGCCGCCCTCGCCGGCGACCTGGATGTACAGGCGCACCAGCACGGACTCGCTCATCCGGGTCTCGACCGTGGCCGCCTGTCCCCCGTAGGCGTCGGCGAGGATCTGCTCGAGGCGCAGCCGCAGGTCCGTGTTGTAGCGGTCGCGCGGCACGTACACCAGGCAGGAGACGAAGCGGTGGAACGGGTCTCGACGTACGAAGAGGGCAACGCGCTGCCGCTCCTGCAGGTGCAGGATGCCCATGGCGGTGCGGAAGAGCTCCTCGCCGGAGATCTGGAACAGCTCGTCCCGCGGATAGGTCTCCAGGATGTAGCGCAGGTTCTTGCCGTTGTAGCTGTTCGGCGCGAAGCCGCCGCGCTCCAGCACGGCCTTGATCTTCTCCTTGAGCAGCGGGATCTCCAGCGGGCTGCTGGCGTAGAACGCGGCGGTGAACAGGCCGATGAACAGCCGCTCGCCGGTGACCCGCCCCTGCTCGTCGAACGTCTTGACTGCGACGGCGTCCATGGGCACCGCCTTGTGCACCGTCGAGAGCCGGTTGGCCTTGGTGATGCGCAGCAGGTCGGGGAGGCGCAGGAAGTCGCGCACGTCCTCGGGCAGGCGCCCCAGGTTGCGCAGGCCGTCGAACACGGCGTAGGCCTCGTCGCGCAGCAGGCCGCAGCCGGTGTCGGGCACCACGCGGGCCACCGCGGCCTCCCCCTCCCCTTCGAAGCTGTACTTGCGGTAGCCGAGATAGGTGAAGTTCTTGTTGGCCATCCAGCGGAGGAACTGCATGCCCTCCTGGATCTCCTCCTGCGGCAGCGGCGGCGGGTTGCGCTCCAGCTCGTCGATGATCCAGAGGGAGCGGTCGCGCATGGCCTCGAAATCCTGGACGATCAGCCGCACGTCCCGCAGGACCGCTTCGATCCCGCGCAGGATCTCGTCGCGCTCAGCGAGCCGGGGGTCGACGCGGAGTTGCATGAGCGACTCGCGGGCCGCTCCGTCGCGGCTCTCGGGGAGGGCCACGAGGCGTCCCGCCGCGTCCCGCTCCACCGGGACGATGGGATGGATCGCCAGGACGACCTCGGCGCGCCGGCGGTGCAGCTCCCCGGCCACCGAGTCGAGCAGGAACGGCATGTCGTCGTTCACGATCTCGAGGATGGTGAACGGCGACTCCCAGCCCTCTTCCGCGGGCTGATACAGCCGGACCTTCGGCTCGCCGGGCGTCCGTTCCTGGGTGAACTGCCACAGGGCAAGCGCGGCCTTGGCGAGATTCTCAGGCGTGTCGCCGAGGATCTCATCCGGCGGCACGTTGGCATACATCTGGGCAACGAAGCGCTCGACCTCGGCCCGCCGCTTCTCCCCGGCCCGCTCTCCCGCCAACGCGGCGATCCGTCCGATCTGCTCCGTGGTCTGTCGCTCCTCCAGAATCATGTGGGCTCCCTCGAAAACAAAACGGCCTCAGTGGGCCGGCGGAAGTCTATCGCGGCGGCGCGGAAAAACTGCCACCCGTCAGGATGGGCGGTCTCTCCTGCCCGCCGGTCTCGGTCACCCGCTCGCGCGCACGCTCTCGATCCGTAGCGCCCTGAAAGCGCGGCAGCCTGTTCCTGCTGGTTCTGGTTTCTGTCGGTGAGGAAAGAGATCACCACGTCGGCATCGACGAGGATCTCCTTCATCGGCCCTCGCGCCCCATCAGCTCCCGTACCTTGCGGACGTCGTCGACCGGGTCTCCGGGACCGACCTTGAAGCTTCCCTGGAGCGTGAGGAATGCAGGAATGGCCGCAGAGACCCGTACAGAGCTCCCGACCACTTCCCACTGCAGGACGTCGCCCGGTTTGGCGCCCAACTTCTCGCGGACTTCCCTGGGCACGGTTGTCTGATACTTGGCAGTGAGAGTTGATCTGGACATAGAGGCCTCCTTACCAAATTTTAGGTCAGGTAAAGAAGAGCGCAATCCGGCCGCTACGAGTCAGGTTCCCGCTCGCGCGCGGTATTCGCTCGGGGTGATCCCGACCGTGGCCTTGAATTGCCGGGTGAAGGCGCTCTGGTCCGTGTAGCCGCAGGCATGGGCGATGTCCGCCACGCTCTGCCCGCTTTCGAGGAGGAGCGTCGAGGCGGCGTCGAGGCGCGCCTTGGTCAGCAGCTGGCGCGGCGTCAGGTGGAAGATGCGGCGCACCAGGCGCTCGAAGCTGTCGGCCGAGAGGCCGGCGGCGCGGGCCAGGAGCTCGATGCGGACCGGCTCGGCGTAGCGGCTCTGGAGCTGCTCGACCGCCCAGGCCACCCGGCGGTAGTCCTCCTGCGCTTCGTCGGGCCGCTGCAGGTCTTTCGAGATCCCGGCGAGGCCGACGATCGACCCGTCCCGGCCGAACAGCGGGATCTTGTGCGTCAGGCACCAGCCGCGTCGCCGTCCCGGATAGATGTGCAGCTCCAGCCGCCGGCGGATCGGCGTCCCGGTCGCGAGGACCGCCCGGTCCTGCTCGGCGTAGCTCTCGCCGAGCGGCGGCGGGAACACCTGGGCGGCCGTGCGGCCGAGCATCTGGCTTTTGCGCCGCAAGCCGCAGCGCTCGACGAGCGTCTCGTTGACCACGAGGTAGCGGGCCTGCCGGTCTTTGACGAAGAAGACGATGTCGGGCGTCTGGTCGAACAGGGCCGCCGCGAACCAGGGGTCCGCGATCTCCAAAGGCTCTTCGAGGGGAGGCATTGTGCAGAATTCCGCAACCGGACGGCGGAGATTCTACAAGACCAGAAGAGCCCCGGTCGTCTATCGTCATCCCATGCAGAGAGTGCGCGTGCTCGATTCTCATACCGCGGGCGAGCCGACCCGGGTGATCCTGGAGGGGGGACCCGATCTCGGCCGCGGCGGCCTCGCCGCCCGGCGGGAGCGCTTCCGCAGCGACTTCGACGCCTTCCGCTCGGCCGTGGTCAACGAGCCCCGCGGCTCGGACGCTCTGGTGGGCGCCCTGCTCTGCGAGCCCGTCGATCCCGCGAACGCCGCCGGGGTGATCTACTTCGACAACGTCGGCTATCTCGGCATGTGCGGCCACGGCACGATCGGCGTGGTCACCACCCTCGCCGCCCTCGGCCGTCTGGCGCCGGGCCGCCACCGGCTGGAGACGCCGGTGGGAGTCATCCCGGTCGAGCTTTACGCCGACGGGCGGGTGAGCGTGCACAACGTCCGCTCCTGGCGCCATCGCCACGGGGTGACCCTGGACGTGCCGGGCTACGGACCGGTCACCGGCGACGTGGCCTGGGGCGGCAACTGGTTCTTTCTGGTCAAGGAAGATTCAGTTCCCATCGATCTCCAGCATCTGGAGGCGCTGACCGCGTTTGCCTGGGCGATCCGCCTGGCCTTGGAGGGGGTCACCGGCCCCTGCGGCGAGCCCATCGACCACATCGCGCTGTTCGCCGCCGCGCCGGGAGCCGACAGCCGCGACTTCGTGCTCTGCCCCGGCAAGGCCTACGACCGTTCCCCCTGCGGCACCGGCACCAGCGCCAAGCTCGCCTGCCTCGCCGCCGACGGCCAACTCGCGCCAGGCGAGATCTGGGTGCAGGAGAGCGTCCTCGGCAGCCGCTTCGAAGCCTCGTACCAGCCTTCGCCGGAAGGCGGCATCCTCCCCGTCATCACCGGCCGCGCTCACCTGATGGCGGAATCGACCCTGCTCCTCGACGAGACCGATCCGTTCTGCTGGGGGATTCCGACGGCCCTCACGGGGGACAGGAGGTGAGCCGCCATGTCCTCGTCCTCGGCGCCGGGGTTGTCGGCCTCTGCACCGCCTGGGATCTCGTCCAGCGTGGCTTCCGCGTCACCGTCCTCGACCGCGAAGGCCCGGAGCGCCAGAGCGCCTCGCACGGCAATTCGGGGATGATCGTGCCGAGCCACTTCGTGCCGCTGGCCGCGCCGGGCATGGTGGCCCTGGGGCTCAAATGGATGTGGAACCCGGAGAGCCCGTTCTGGGTGCGCCCCCGCCTCGACCCGGACCTCTGGCGCTGGGCCGCCCTCTTCTGGCAGGCCGCGCGGACGGACCGGGTTGCGCAGGCGGCTCCTCTCCTCTGCGCCCTCCACCTCGCGAGCAAGGCTTGTTTCGAGGATCTCGCCGTGCGTCTGGACGACGTCTTCGCCCTCCAGAAACGCGGGCTCCTGATGCTTTGCGCCACGGAGCACGGGCTCGCCGAGGAGAGGCGGACGGCCGAGATGGCGCACCGGCTGGGTCTGCCCGCCGAGATCCTGTCGCAGGCCGAGACCGCGGCGCTCGATCCCGGCCTGCCGCCGCGGATCGCGGGCGCCGTGTACTTTCCCGAGGATGCGTTCCTGGTCCCCGGCCGGTTCCTCGCCGCCCTGGAACGCGCGGTGGAGGAGGGCGGAGCGCGGCTCCTCTGGAACACCGAGATCCGCGGCTTCGCGGTGCGCGGCCGGCGGATCGCCGCGGTCCAAACCTCGGCCGGGGATCTGGAAGCCGACGAGGTGGTGCTCTGCTCCGGCGTCTGGTCCGGCGCCCTGGCGCACCGCCTCGGTCTCGCTCTTCCGTTACAGGCGGGGAAGGGCTACAGCCTGACCGTCGAAGGGCTGCCGCGGCGGCCCGGGATCGCCGCGATCCTGACTGAAGCGCGCGTCGCCGTGACCCCGATGGGAGACGCCGTGCGGTTCGGCGGTACGATGGAGCTGGGCGGCCGGCCGGGCGAGATCCATCCGGCGCGGGTGCGCGGCATCCTCAAAGGCGTGCTCCGCTACTACCCCGATCTCGAACCCGACCTCCCGGCCCGCGTCGCCGCGGGAGTGCCGGTCTGGTCTGGCCAGCGCCCGTGCTCGCCGGACGGCCTGCCGTACGTCGGGCGCACCGCCCGCTTCGACAACCTCGTGGTCGCCGCCGGCCACGCCATGCTGGGCATGAGCCTCGGCCCGATCACCGGACGCCTCGTCGCCCAGGTGCTCGCCGGCGAGCCGCCCGCCTTCCCCTTGGGCCTGCTGAGCCCGGACCGCTATGCGGCCCTTTGAGACACGTGGAGATCCCACCATGCCAGTGACCTGGAACGGAGTCATTCCGGCGCAGACCACCCCTTTCAATGCCGATACCGATCTCACGATCGATCACGGCCTCCTCGCCG
This sequence comes from Thermoanaerobaculia bacterium, assembly GCA_035264905.1. Classification (GTDB taxonomy): domain Bacteria; phylum Acidobacteriota; class Thermoanaerobaculia; order Multivoradales; family UBA5704; genus UBA5704. The sequence continues at coordinate 4,378 of DATFPH010000430.1, read as the reverse complement.
CGCACGCCCGCTGGATGGTCGACGCCGGCTGCGCGGGCCTCGTTCCCGGCGGCTCGCTCGGCGAAGGCGCGACGCTCACAACGCCCGAGAAGCTCCAGGTTCTCGAGACTCTGGTCCGCGCCGTGGGCGACCGGACGTCCATCCTCCCGGCCGTCGCTTCCACCAGCACGGCGGAGGCGGTGCGCTTCGTCCGCGACGCCGGAGCCGCGGGAGCCTCCGGCTTCATGGTCCTCCCGCCGTACGTCTACAGCACCGACTGGCGGGAGATGAAGGCGCACATCGCCGCCGTCCTCGCGGCCACGGACCTCCCCTGCATGCTCTACAACAACCCGGTCGCCTACCGCACCGACTTCCTCCCGTTGCAGATCGCCGAGCTGGCCCGCGAGTTTCCCCACCTCGAAGCGGTCAAGGAGTCGAGCACCGACGTGCGCCGCGTGACGGCGATCCGCGCCCTGCTCGGCGGCCGCCTGGAGATCCTGGTCGGGGTCGACGACGCCATCGTCGAAGGGATCGCCGCCGGCGCCACAGGCTGGATCGCCGGGTTGGTCAACGCCCTCCCGCACGAATCCGTCTCCCTCTTCGATGCCGCCCGCGAGGGCCGGACGGAGGAGGCTTTCGCGCTCTACCGCTGGTTTCTGCCGCTGCTCCGCCTCGACACCGTGCCGAAGTTCGTGCAGCTCATCAAGCTGGTCCAGGAGAGGATGGGCTGGGGGAGCGCCCGTGTGCGCCCGCCGCGCCTGGAGCTGGCCGGCGCCGAGCTCGCGGAGGCGCTCGCCGTCCTGGAGCACGCCCTGGCGCATCGCATTCCTTTCGAGATGGAGGTGACCCGATGAGCGTTGCGTCGACGATTTTCCAGGCGCTCGACCCGGCCACCGGCGAGGCGCTCCCGCCGGAGTACGCCTCCGCCAGCCCGGAGGAGATCGACCTGGCCTGCGCGCGTGCGGCGGAAGCTTTCGAGGTCCTCCGCGCCACGCCCGCCGCCGCGCGGGCCGCCTTGCTGCGCGGGATCGCGCAGGGGCTGGAGGCCCAAGCGCCGGGCGTCATCGAGAGGGCGCACCGCGAGTCGGCCCTCCCTCTCGCCCGCCTCCAGGGCGAGATGGGCCGCACCTGCGGGCAGCTCCGCCTCTTCGCAGCGGTCCTCGACGAAGGCTCCTGGGTCGATGCGCGGATCGACCGCGCCGATCCCGGCCGGCAGCCGCTCCCCAAGCCCGACGTGCGCTCCATGCGCCGTCCCCTGGGTCCGGTCGTGGTCTTCGGCGCCAGCAATTTTCCGCTGGCCTTCTCCGTTGCCGGAGGAGATACCGCTGCGGCCCTGGCCGCCGGCAACCCGGTGATCGCGAAGGCCCATCCGGCCCATCCCGGCACCTGCGAACGGGTCGGCCAGGTCCTGGTGGACGCCGTCCGCCAGGCCGGTCTCCCCGCCGGGACCTTCGCACTCCTCTTCGACGCCGGGTATGAGGTGGGAAGAGCCCTGGTGCAGCATCCGCGGGTGGCCGCCGTCGCCTTCACCGGCTCGCGCACGGGAGGCGAAGCCCTAATGCGCCTGGCCGCGGGCCGGCCGCACCCCATCCCCGTCTACGCCGAGATGGGAAGCGTCAACCCGGTCCTGATCCTCCCCGGAGCCCTGCGCGCGCGGGGCGCCGCCATCGCGCAAGGGCTCCACGCGTCGTTCACCCTGGGAGTCGGCCAGTTCTGCACGAATCCCGGCGTGGTCCTCGTCGAGGAAGGACCCGACGGAGACGCCTTCCTCGCCGCCCTCGCCCAGCTCACCGCCGCGACCGCCGCCGGACCCATGCTCACCCCCGGCATCTGCCAGTCCTACGAGAAAGGCCAGGAACGGCTCGCCGCCCTGGGAGCCGAGAGGCTCGCCCAAGGGCTGGAAGGAGCCGCGGGCCGCGCCGCCGTCTGGCAGGTCCCGGCCGCGCAAGCCCTCGCCCACCCTCAGCTCCTGGAGGAAGTCTTCGGACCCTCGACCGTGGCCGTGCGCTACCGCCGCGCAGAGCTCGAAGCCCTCCTCCGTCATCTCGACGGGCACCTCACCGCCACCGTCCACGCCGAGCCGGACGAGCTGCCTGAGATCGCCCCACTCCTCAGCCTCCTCGAAACCAAAGCCGGCCGTCTGCTGATCAACCAGTTCCCCACCGGCGTCGAGGTCTGTCCCGCCATGGTCCACGGAGGCCCCTTCCCCGCCACCTCCGACGGCTGCAGCACCTCGGTCGGAACCCGATCCCTGGAACGCTTCACCCGCCTGGTCGCTTACCAGGGCTTCCCGCAGGAAGCCCTGCCGCCCGAGCTGCGGGACGAGAATGCTCTCGGGATCTGGCGGTTGGTGGATGGGGCGTGGACGGACGGCTCAGCGTAATCTCTTGACGCAACGCGCGGCGCGGTTGACCGCGCTACGCCGGTCCGGTAATCTCATAAGTGGAGTCACGGAGGCACCGATGGCAGAACCGGCATATCCCCTAACCCTTCCCGAAGACGACGGGCACGTATGGCCCGCCCAGGGAAGCTGGACCTATGCGGATTATCTGCGCCTTCCGGACGATGGACTGCGCTACGAGGTGATCCGGGGAACCCTGTACGTGAGCCCTTCTCCTTCCTACGACCACCAACATTGCGTCACGAAGCTGGGCGCTTTCCTGACGCTCTTTGTGGACCAGAACCGCCTTGGCATCGTCTTGGTCGCTCCCTTCGACATTCGGCTGCCCGAAGCGATCGGCGACCCGGTTCAGCCCGACGTCGTCTTCATCCGGCGCGACCGGCAGCCGAGATCCGGCGACGTGCGTTTCGACGGCGTTCCGGACCTGGCGGTCGAGGTTTTGTCCCGTGGAAACTGGCGGTTCGACCGGAACGTCAAACTTCCCGCCTACCGCGATGCCGGCATCCCCGAGGCCTGGCTGATCGATCCAGTCGGTCGGACGGTCGAGGTCTACGTGCTGGACGCAGCCCAGAAAGACTATGTTCTGCTGGAACGCCGGGGTGTGGGAGAAACCGTGAGCTCATCTCTCCTCGCCGGATTGCGCCTCGACGTCGCCAGCCTCTTCCCCACTGCAGAAGTGTAGGGTTCGGTACGCCTCAAAAAAACGGCCGCCACCCCCGAGAGGATGGCGGCCGTTCTGTGTAGTGGTGGTGGGCCGAGCCGCTACTCGCCCACGCCCGGTTGCGGGTTCAAGGCATTCACGATGGCCTCGGCATCCGCGAGCAGGCTGTCGGCCTGATCGGCGGTCAGGACGCCCGTGCTCACGAAGTCCTCGACCTGCTGGATGAACGCGTTGACCTGATTCGTCGCGGTCTGATATCGCCCGAGCTGGAGCTGCTTCTCGGCGGCCCGGAGCTTGGCGAGCAGGGCGTTGCCCTGGCCGCCGTTGAGCGCTCCCGCCGTGACCAGCGCGTCCACGCTCTGGCGGAGCAGGAGGAGTTGCTCGTCCGCCGGCCGGGCTTTCACGAAGACCGCCGCGGTGCGGCCGGGCACGTGGAAGGTGCAGGTGGATTCCTCGAAGCTCGCCGTGCGGACGACCGGGTCGGCCGACTGCTTCTGCAGCGGATGCAGCTGCAGGCCGCGGCAGGGGAAGACGGTCAGCGGATAGTCGACCGTGTCCGGACGGGAGTTGAGCAGCACCGCCACCATCGCGTGCTGGTGGTCGGCCGCTCCCTGGACGTCCGAGATGGTGTCGACGATGAGGCCCGGAATCTGATCGGGCCCGGTGTTGTGGAAGAAGAGGTGGCTCTCGATCTCCTGCGCGGAACGCAGCCGCAGGAGGCGCGTGCTCTTGCGGATCGCCAGCACTTCCTGGAAGTGCGCCAGCGCCTGCCCGATGTCGACCGGCGTGGGATTCAGGGCCGGGTTGGCCAGCAGCGGACGCATGATCGACCAGTTGGCCTGGTTGTCCGGCGCCGGCGGCAGGCCCACGCCCCAGTTGTTGTCGACGTGGGTCCAATCGATCTTGTTGAACCAGTCGCCGGAGTTGTAGCTGTTGCGGTCCATCGACTTCGAGCGCAGCAGCTCGACGCCGGCATGGTAGAAGGGCACGCCCTGGGCGAAGCCGACGATGCTTATCCCGAGGTTCTGCATGCGGACCCGCTGGTCCATCGGGGTGTCCACCGGGGCCTTGGCCGCGATGGCGTCGAACAGCGTGTCGTTGTCGTGCGCCTCGATGTAGTTGATCGTCTCCTGCGGATCGGCGAGGCCTCCGGCCATGCCGACGCGGACCCAGTCCGTCTGGAGGAGGAGCCGGGCGAGCTGCTCCGCGGGCGTCCCCTGGTCCGTGGCGTTCGGATCGTCGTAGAGGCCGGTGAGGAAGCCCTGTTCCTGGATGCCACTGAACGGGCCGCCGCCCCGCGCGCCGTCGCGCAGGCGGTCGTTGAACGTGCCGATGCC
>DATFPH010000429.1:0-11448 GCA_035264905.1 Thermoanaerobaculia bacterium | reverse complement strand
GCCGTGCTCTCCGCCCTGCGCGAGCTCAAGGAGGACCGCCTGTCGCCGGACGAGGCCGCCGAGATGGCCGACGTCGCGGCCCGCGCCTTCGCCAACAACAAAACACCGGAGGAGGCCGTTCCATGGTTGCGGCGGGCGCTGACGACAGCAGGCTCCGCCGGGACCCGGGCCGGGTTGCTGGCCCGCATCGCGGCCGCCGCGGCAGCCTGGGACCGGCGGGATCTGCCTGTCATGGACCGGCTCCTGGACGAGAGCCGCGCCGCTCTGGACGATCCGGATCTCGCCTGGCGGTGGCACCAGGTCCGCGCCTACCGGGAGCTGGAGGCGGAGGATGGAGCGGAGCGGGCTCTCTCTCATGTGATGGCAGCTCTCCGCCGGCGCCGGTACCTCCCCCGGCACCAGGCAGCCGGCCTCTGGAATGAGGCTGGGCGGGCACGGGCAGCCGCCGGAGACCTGCCAGGCGCCGAGCGCGCCTTCCTGCACCAGGTCCGGCTCCTGGAGGGGTGTGACGGTCCGCGCAAGGCGACTCTCGCGCTGTTCAATCTCGCCGAGATCCGCCTCCGGCGTGGCCGGCTTGCCGGCGTGCGCGAGATCCTGGAGCGCTCCACGGCCGAGAACCGGCGGGTCGGCAACCTGCGCGGCCTGACGCAGGACACGGAGCTGTCGGCCCGCCTCGAGCTGGTCCTCGGGCGCCCGGAGGCCGCTCTCGAGGTCTGCCGCAACGCCCTGGACGATCAGGAGCGCCACGGCCTGGACTGGCACCGCTCCGAGCTCCAGCTGCTCGCCGCCCGCGCCCTCGGCTGGCTGGGACGGACGGCCGAGGCGGCTGCGGCGCTGGAGACCGTCTCCTCCGGAAACCTCCGGGACCTGGAGCCCGAGGAGCGTCCCGCCCTCTATGCCCTGGCTGGCGACCGCGAAACGGCCGGCCGCGAGATCGGCGCGATCGCTGATCTGGACCTCCGTTCCCTCTGGACCTCCCTGCTCGCCGGAGAGATTCCGGCTGCCGAGGCCTGGTCCGCCGTCCGCCGGCTGGAGCCGTACCGCGCCGCGCGTCTCACCGTCGACGTGGAACGATTTCTTCCGGGGGCGGTCCCGACGGACGTCCGGCGCCAGGCCATCGTGGTTTTGCGAGGTGCAGGGGGCCTTCCCCTGGCTGAAGCGCTGGAGGCGCGCGATGGCGGGCCCTGGCAGGTCGCTGCGGCCCTCCTCGGTCTCCTGGCGCACGGACCGCAACCCGAGGCCGGTGACGAGACCCGGCCGGCCGCGCGCTCAGAGGACCGTCCGGGCGCCCGGCGCCTCGGACGAGCCGGGGAGATGGCGGGGGAGAGCCCGATCTTCCTGGCGGTGCTCGAGCGGCTCGACCGCCTGGCCGGTGCGGACTTCTCCCTTCTGATCCTCGGCGAGAGCGGGACGGGCAAGGAGCTCGCCGCCCGCCGGGCCCACCGCGGCAGCTCCCGCGCCGCCGCACCGTTCGTCGCCGTCAACTGCGCGGCCCTTTCGGAAACCCTTCTTCTCTCTGATCTCTTCGGCCACGTCCGCGGCGCCTTCACCGGCGCCGACCGGGATCGCCTGGGTGTCTTCCAAACCGCGGACGGCGGTACCGTCTTCCTCGATGAGATCGGTGATCTGCCGCTGACCGCTCAAGGGTTATTGCTGCGGGTTCTCGAAGAGAGGGAGGTCGTGCGTCTGGGAGAGAGCATGCCACGAAAAGTGAACGTGCGCGTGCTGGCGGCCACCCACCGCGATCTTGCGACCATGGTCGAGGCGAAGACCTTCCGTCTCGATCTGTATCACCGTCTCGGAGTGGGCCGCGTCGAGCTGCCGCCCTTGCGCAACCGAGGGGATGATGTGTTGCATCTGGCCGATCGCTTTCTCGAACGGGCCGGCGCCCAACTCTCCCGCGAGGCCCGGGCTTGTCTGAGCAGTCATCCCTGGCCGGGGAACATCCGAGAGCTTCAGAACGTGCTTTCCGCGGCCCTCGCCCTGGCCGGCGGAAGGATCATTCGTCCGGAGCACCTCGAGCTGCCGGACTCCGGGCCGCCGCCCGGGCTTTCCTATCAAGAACAGATGGACGCCGCCCGGCGCCGCGCGATCTATGGCGCTCTGGAGGCGTGCGGTGGCAATCAATCCGCGGCGGCCCGGCGTCTCGGTCTCTCGCGCCAGGGATTCCATCACATCCTCCAGGAATTGGGCCCTCCGGGCGGCAAGCCCCCCGGCCGCTGATCGATCAGTGCGACCTGCCGGCCGGCAGCGGCGCGTAGCTCTCGCGGAGTGCCGGGCGGAGGATCTCGGCGATGCGCTCCAGACCCTCCTGATCGGTCTCGTCGAACGCGGCCGGCGCGTGCGAATCGAGATCGAGCACCGCGGTCAGCTCGCCGCCGGGAGCGAAGACCGGAACGACGATCTCCGAGCGGGCCGAGGCATCGCACGCGATGTGACCGGGGAAGGCATCGACGTCGGTCACGAGCTGCGTTGTGCGCTCGCGCGCCGCGGCGCCGCAGACGCCGCGATCAAACGCGATCTCCAGGCACCCCAGAGGTCCTTGATAGGGTCCGACGCGCAACAACCCGGGCGCGACGACTCGATAAAAGCCTACCCAGCTCGCATACGGCAGGCGTTCCTTCAGGATGCAGGCGCAACTCGCCATGGCGGCGATCGGATCTTCCAACCCTGCGAGGACCGCGTTCAGCTCTGCTGAGATATCGCGATAAAGCTCTTGTTTCTCGTGCCTCTCCATCATCTTCATAGCCCGGGATTCTAAGCGAAGTGGTTCCCAGATGCTCCGTGGAATGTCTCCTTGTCTCCGGTTGTTCGCAAAGAAAGAGGGGAAATCACGTTTCCCTGTGACCGTTTTGCACCAAGCTGTTGACTTGTCCAGGAATGTTCTTGATAATCAGCCTGTAAGCTTAGGAGCAGGCGCCGTTTTCTACCTTTCCATCCGTACGCAGGAGGCGAGACCACAATGACCGAACCCGCAACCCAGCAAGGTAAGCTCTATACCCTCTCCGAGATATCCAACAGGACCGGCATTTCGATGCCGACTCTCCAGCGCTACAAGAAGATGTATCAGGATCGGATCCCCGCCGAGGGGAAGGGCCGCAAGCAGCGCTATCCCGAGAGCGCTCTGCCGGTTTTCGACCAGATCCGCAACGAGAACCTGGGCCGTCGCGGCCGTCCGCGCAAAGATCCGAACGCCCCCCGTCCGACGCAATCGACCCGCGGACGCAAGCCGGGAGCCAAGGCCACCAAGGCGGAAGCCGCTCCGCGCGGCCGCGGCCGCAAGGCCGCTGCAAAGCCCGCTCCGGCGCCCGCACCAACGCGTGGCCGTGGCCGCAAGGCTGGCGTCAAGACCTCGGCCGCCGCAAAGCAGACCGGCACCAAGCGCGGCAATCTCATGACGCTCACCCAGATCAGTGAGCAGACCGGGATTTCCTATCCCACTCTGGTCCGGTACGTGCGGATTCACTCTGATCGTCTGCCCCACGAAGGCAAGGGGCGCGGCCGGCGTTTCTATCCGGAAGCGGTTAATGTGTTTCGTGAGCTCCGTCAGGAGAGCGGCCGTGGCGGTCGCAAGCCGGCGGCGGCCAAGCGTGGACGCCCGCCTGGACGCCCGGCAGGCACCGGCGCCGGCCGTGGTCGCGCGGCGGCCTCGGGCCGCGGCGGCCGGAGCGAGGACACCGGGATGCTGCAGCGGCTGCGGGAGATCGAAAAGTCGCACCTGGACCTCGAAAAGCGGTTCCGCGAATTCGCCAAGGGTCTGCAGCGGCTCTTCCGCTGAGCGATCGGCTCAGAGAGATCGGCTAAATAACGTCGAGCGGTCCTGGGCCCCGGCTTTCGAGCCGGGGCTCTTGTTTTCAGGGTGCGCCCGATGATCGCAGGTGATCCCAACCCAGGTCCGGAAGATCGCGCCGCTCGCCGTCCTGCCGGAGGACGATGCGCTTGGATCGGGTGATCCGTCCGATCTTCCGGGCTCCTGGCTCCGCGGGAACGATCCGTTCCGGCAAGGTGAACAGAAGCACGTAATCCTCACCGCCGCCCAGGGCGAGGGACAAGGGATCGGCTCCGATCTCTCGACAGAGATCGCTGAACCGATCAGGGAGGGGGAGCTCGTCCGCGAGGATCTCCGCGCCAACGCCACTCTCCTGGCAAAGACGCCGGAGATCCTTCGCAAGACCATCGGAAACGTCCATGGCCGCGCCCGCCTCCTGCCGGCCGAGCCATTGCCCCAGAGCGAGCTGCGGCGACGGGGAAAGGTGCCGGCGCACCGCGCGCCGGGCCGCCCCTTGCAGCAATGTGCCGGCAACCAAATCGTCTGGAAGCTCGACCCGGCCCTTGCGAAGCCTTGCGCCTCGCGCGATCAATCGCTGCCCGGCGGCCGACTCTCCGATCGTTCCACCCAACCAGAGAACGTGACCGGGCGCGGCGTCCGCGCGGCGCAGGAATCGTCCGGCTTCCGGACGCCGGCCGATCAACGTCAGGGTCGCCACCGTCGCCGGGCTGCGCGCGAGATCGCCGCCCGCGAGCAGAACGTTGAAGTGCCGGCAAGCCTCGATCAGGGCGCGGAAAAAGCGGCGATGGTCGAACCCGGGCGCGGTGGAAAGAGCGAGGAAGGCATAGGCCGGCTCGGCCCCCATGGCCGCGAGATCCGAGAGGTTGACCGCGAGGAGCCGGGGCGCGAGCAGCGCCGGATCGAGATCCGGCACGAAATGCACACCGGCGATCTGGCTGTCCACCGTCACGGCGACCGGGCCGCCGGCGGGCAGGACAGCGGCGTCGTCACCGAGCAGACAGGGATCGATCTTTGTGCGGAGCCAGCGGAGCAGCTCGTCTTCGCTCACGTTCGCTCAGACGTGGGCGGCCTCGGGTTGATCCTTGGGAAGCGGCGGAGCGACTTCGGCCGGCTTGGCCTCGCTGGGAGTGGCTGGACGGTCGAGCAGGGCCAGCGGGAGGACGTCGTCCATGTGCTCGACGAAATGGAAGGTAAGGTCCTTTTTGATCGTCTCCGGGATCTCGGTGAGATCGCGGCGGTTGAGCTTCGGAACGATGATCGTGTGGACGCCCGCGAGCTTGGCGGCGAGCGTCTTTTCCTTGAGGCCCCCGATCGGCAGCACGTCGCCCCGCAAGGTGATCTCGCCGGTCATGGCGACACGGCGGTTGATCGGCCGCTGGGTGAGGACCGAGAGGATCGCCGTACCGATCGTGATCCCCGCCGACGGGCCGTCCTTGGGGATCGATCCCGCCGGAACGTGCACGTGGATGTCGTGCGTGGCGAAGAAGTCATCCGGCATCCCCTGTGCGCGGGCATAGGCGCGAGCGTAGGAGAGGGCCGCCTGCGCCGATTCCTTCATCACGTCGCCGAGATGACCGGTCATCAGGATCTGCCCCTTGCCGGGAACGGCCACCACTTCGATAAAGAGCAGATCGCCGCCGACCGCGGTCCAGGCGAGGCCGGTCGCCACGCCCACGCGGTCGCGATCGAGCAGCTCCTCGCTGAAATGCTTGCGAGCGCCCAGGAACTCTTCCACCTTCTCCGGGTCGACCACGACCCGCTCGGCCTCGCCGCGCGCCACCTTCACGGCGACCTTGCGGCAGACCGCGCCAAGCTCGCGCTCGAGATTGCGCAGTCCGGCCTCTCGCGTATAGCCCGAGATGATCGTCTTCAGGCCTTCGTCGGCGAGATCGATGTGCTCCTCGGTGATCCCGTTCTCCCTCATCTGCTTGGGAATGAGGTGGAGACGCGCGATGTGCATCTTCTCCTCCTCCGTGTAACCGGAGAGGCGGATCACCTCCATGCGGTCGAGAAAGGCCGGCTGGATCGGCTCCAGCATGTTCGCGGTGGCGATGAACATCACGCGCGACAGATCGTAGGGGATTCCCAGGTAGTGGTCGACGAAGCTGAAGTTCTGCTCCGGATCGAGCACCTCGAGCAGGGCCGACGACGGATCCCCGCGAAAATCGGCGCCGATCTTGTCGATCTCGTCGAGCACGAAGACCGGATTGCTCGTACCCGCCTGGCGGATCGCCTGCACGACGCGGCCGGGCAGCGCTCCGACGTAGGTGCGGCGGTGGCCGCGGATCTCGGCTTCGTCCCGCACGCCGCCCAGGGAGATGCGCACGAACTTGCGCCCCATGGCGCGCGCGATCGATCGGCCGAGCGACGTCTTGCCCACGCCGGGCGGACCGACGAAGCAGAGGATCGGGCCGCGCATGTCGGTTTTGAGCTTGCGCACGGCCAGGTACTCGAGGATGCGCTCTTTGATCTTCTCGAGGTCGAAGTGATCCTCGTCGAGGACCTTCTGCGCGTGATCGAGGTCGAGATCGTCCTCCGAGGTCGTGTTCCAGGGGAGGGCGGTGAGCCAATCGAGATAGGTGCGGATGATCTGCGTCTCGGCGCTCTCCGGATGGCTGCGCTCGAGACGCCGCACCTGCCGTTCGAGCTCCTCCAGCCCCTCTGGGGACATCTTCTTTTCTTCGCCCTGGCGCCGGTAGCCCGCGATCTCCTCGGTGAGCTCTTCTCCTTCGCCGAGCTCCTGCTGGATCGCCTTGAGCTGCTGGCGGAGGTAGTACTCCCGCTGGCTGCGATCCATTTCGCCGCGCGCCTGCGACGAGATCTCCTGCTGCATGGTGAGCACCTGGATCTCGCGCGCCACCATGTCGCTCACCCGGCGCAGGCGGTCGATCGGGTCGTTCGTCTCCAGGATGCTCTGCGCCTCGGTGGGCTTCAGGTCGAGGTTGCTCGCGGCGAGATCGGCGAGGCGGCCGGCATCCTCCAGGTTGGCGGCGATGACCATGACCTCGGGGGAGATCCCCTTGCCGAGGCTCACGGCGCGGTCGAGGCTTTCCTTGACGCTGCGCAACAGGGCCTCGACTTCGAGGGTGCCGGGTGGCAGCCTCGGCTCCTCGATCGGCTCGATTTTGGCCTGGAGGTACGGTTCCGTCTGGCTGAGGTGGTGGACGCGCGCTCGCGACAGGCCCTGGACGAGGATGCGGATGCGTCCGTCCGGGAGCTTGAGCATCCGCATGATCACCGCCGCGGTCCCCACCGAATACAGCTCGTCCTCGCCGGGGTTGTCGAGCGCCGGATCGCGCTGGGCCACCAGCATGATCACCCGGCTCTCCGCGAGAGCCCGGTCCACGGCCAGCACGCTTTTGTCGCGTCCGACCGACAGGGGGAGGATGATGTAGGGGAAGACGACCGTATCTTTGAGCGGCAGGACCGGAAGGACGTCCGGGATCTTGATGGCCTCGTCAGCTGTCTCACCGGGCGGTCTGCTCATTCCGTGGTTCCCTCAGGCTCCTCGATATGCAATACACGAGCCTCCTGGCGCTTATCTTGAATTTTTGGGAATTCTATTGTCAACAGGCCAGCCTCGAGGCGGGCGGTTCCATGATGTGTGTTGACGGGTGAAAAAATCTGGATCTCGCGGACAAAGCGGCCGTGGCCGCGCTCCATGCAGTGGAACTTGATGCGCTGGGCGCTCGGCAGGGCCGTGCTCTTCACCCCCGAGATGGTGATGCGGGTGCCGCGCACCTCCACCGCCAGATCGGCGGCGCGGAAACCGGGGACCTCGGCGAGGATCAGGACCGCCGAGGCCGTCTCGACAATGTCGATGCACGGCTGCCACTCGCCAACAGGCAGATGGCGGTCACCGATCTGCACCGCTTCCTGGAAGAGGCGGTCGAGCTCGGCCTGGAAGCGGGAGATGAGGTGCAGAGATGCGAATTTGGCCGCCATGAATTTTATGTCTCCTAGCCGGCCTCTTTGTCCGTCGGAAGCAGGGGAGTGAGCACGTCCATGAACGCGCCGACGTCCTCGAATCGCCGATACACCGAGGCGAAGCGGACGTAGGCCACCGGATCGAGATCGCGGAGCTGCTCCATGACGAAGCCGCCGATCTCACGGGTGGAGATCTCGCGGTCTTCCCGGTCGTGGAGCATCCCCTCGGCCTGGTCGACGATCGCCTCCAGCCGCTTCAGGGCGACGGGGCGCTTCTCGCATGCCTTGATCAGTCCGCCGAGCAGCTTCTTGCGGCTGAACTCCTCGCGCGAGCCGTCGTGCTTGACGACCATGTAGGGGATGTCCTCGATCTGCTCGTACGAGGTGAAGCGGCGCCCGCAGCTCACGCACTCGCGCCGGCGGCGGATGGTGGCGCCGTCGCGGCTCTCGCGCGAATCTACTACGCGGTCGCGGTTCTCGGAGCAGAAAGGGCACCTCATTGCCCGGGTCCCCCAGACCTGCGGGAAGGCCTGCTACTCCTTGGCATGGAGGGCGATGTTGAGGCGCAGCAGAAGCTTCTCCAGATGAGCCGCGTCCTTGATGTCGACCTGGAGGTCATGGACCGCTTCGACCACCTGGTTCTGCTCGTCTTCCACCTGGAAGCTGACCAGGAGGCGCCGCGCGCGCTGGAAGTCAGCGCGCTTCAGGGTCATCTCGATGTCGCGGGACAGCTCGCCCCGGCCGTTGGTAGACGCCGGGGCGGCCGCCGATCCACTGGCGGCGGAAGGGGGCTTCGCCATCGCCTGGCTGCGCAGCTTCTCAAGCTCGCCGAGGACGTCCATCGCGCCCTTCCCCTTCGGACGGGCCGACGCCGGCGGAGGCGGCGGAGGAGCCGCAGCCGGACGGGGCGGAGCGGCTGCCGCGGCGGGAGGCCGTGACGCCTCCTGCGGATGCGCCTGCGACGGCGGCCGGAGCTGCGGAGCCGCCGGCAGCGGCGGCGCGACCGACTCGGGCGCGGCGGCCGGGCGCGTCGGCGCGGCGGCCGGGACCTGTGGAGTCGCCTGGGACTGGGGGCGGAGCTGCGGCGTCGACGGCAGGGGCGGCGCGGCCGGAGCCGGCGCGGGGGCCGCCGCGGGCCGCGGCGCGGACGGGCGGGGAGCCGTCGCCGGGGCATCCGAGCCGCGGGAGAGGCGCTTCTTGAGCGCCAGCAGGGTGACCTTCGAGACCTCCTTGAGCGTCTCGAAGACTCCCATCCCGGTGACGGCGGAGGATTCCACCCACGGCCAGTTGCCGCGGTTGAGCGACTGGTTCATCTCCTCGACCGTGCAGATGTCCGGCAGGTCGCGCTTGTTGAACTGGAGGACCAGGGGCAGGGTCTCGGCGGACAGCCCCATCTCGGCCAGGTTCTCCTCCAGGTTGCGGAACGACTCGAGGTTCGCCTGGACCATCGGCCGCTGCGAGTCGGCCACGAAGACCACCCCGTCGACCCCCTTGAGCACCAGCTTGCGGGTGGTGTTGTAGAACACCTGCCCGGGAACGGTGTAGAGCTGGATGCGGGTGTTGAAGCCGGCGATGGTCCCGACGTCGATCGGCAGGAGGTCGAAGAAGAGCGTCCGGTCCGTCTCCGTCTCCAGCGACACCATCTCGCCGCGGGACTCGCCGGCGGTATGGGCGTAGATGTAGTGCAGGTTGGTGGTCTTGCCACAGAGGCCGGGGCCGTAATAGACGACCTTGGCGGCCATCTGCATCGTGCTGTAATTAAAGAAGACCATGGTCGATGCGGCTAGATGGGACCTCGGAGCATAGCACCCGACCTTGAGAGGGTCAACGGCACCCCTGGGGGGCCGCCCGATCCAGGATCACCCCGACGTCCGTTCCCGGAGGCAGGGTCCCGAAAGCGCGGCCTCCCTCCCCGGCCAGGCGGGTGGCGCAGAAGGCGTCCGCGACCGCCGGAGGGGCATGGCGGACGAGGAGCGACCCCTGGAGCGCCAGGGCCAGCCGCTCCACCAGATGCCGCGCCCGCGTCTCGGCCTCCGCCGGGTCGAGGCGCGCCAGATCCTCCCGGAGAGCCGCCGCGAAGAGATCGAGGCGATGGTCGGCCCCCCGCGTCGCGGCGATCTCCCCGAAGAGCGCGGCGAGCGACTCCGGCGCCTTCTGGAGGGCGCGCAGCACGTCCAGGCACTGGATGTTCCCGGAGCCCTCCCAGATCGAGTTGAGCGGCGCCTCGCGGTAGAGGCGGGCCAGGGGCCACTCTTCCACGTAGCCGTTGCCGCCCAGGCACTCCAGGGCCTCGGCCGCATGCACCGGCGCCCGCTTGCAGATCCAGTACTTGAGGACGGCCGTGGCCAGCCGCTTGAATGGGAGAGCCGCCGCGTCGCCGGAATCCACCTCGTCGAACGCCCGGGCCAGGCGCATCATGGACACGGTCGCCGCCTCGGACTCGATCGCCAAGTCGGCGAGGACGTTCCGCATCAGCGCATGGTCGGAGAGGCGCCGGCCAAAGGTCTGCCGGTGGTGGGCATGCCAGAGCGCCTGCGCGGTCCCCTGGCGCAGCAACGCGGTCGACCCGATGACACAGTCGAGGCGGGTGTGGATGACCATTTCGAGGATCATCGGCACGCCGCGTCCCTCCTCGCCGATCCGGCGGGCCCAGGCGGCGTGGAATTCGACCTCGCTGGAGGCGTTGGACCGGTTGCCGAGCTTGTCCTTGAGCCGCTGGATGTGGAAGCGGTTGCGCGTCCCGTCCGGCATGAACCGGGGGAGGAGGAAACAGGTCAGCCCCGCGGGAGCCTGCGCCAGAACGAGGAACGCGTCGGACATCGGGGCCGAGCAGAACCACTTGTGCCCGGTGATCTCGTACTCCCCCTCTTGGCCGGAGGGCACCGCCCGCGTCGTATTGGCGCGCACGTCCGATCCTCCCTGCTTCTCGGTCATCGCCATCCCGCAGATCGCCCCCGCCTTCTCTCCGGAGGGGATGAGCCGCGGGTCATAGGACAGAGAGGTGACGCGAGGCACCCACTCCGCGGCGACCGCGGGCTCTGCCTGCAAAGCTGGGACGACCGAGTAGGTCATGGACAGCGGACAGCCCACCCCGGCTTCGACCTGGGCGAGAGTGGCGAACAACGCTGCCCGGGCCACATGAGCGCCAGCCCGGGTCTCGCGCCACGGCAGCGCATGAAGCCCATGCTCGACCCCCAGCCGCATCAGGGAGTGCCACGAGGGGTGAAACTCGACCTCGTCGATCCGGTGGCCGCCGCGGTCGTGAGTGCAGAGGACCGGCCGGTTCTCGTTCGCCTGGAATCCCCAAGCGATCGTCTCCGCACGCCCCGCGATCTCCCCGAACGCCCGTGCCCGATCCTCCGCCCATCCAGCCCCTTCACGCCGCAGAGCCTCGACGAGCGCCTGGTCGGAGGCGAAGACGTTGTAGTCCTCCAGAGGCGGAGGCTGATTGAAGACGGTATGAGTCTCGGAAGCGGAAGGCTCAGCCGTCGTGGGAGGCGGATCGGAGATGGCCATGAGAGGGAGGATACACCGGGAGCAGAGCCCGCCCGGCAGCGCCTGGTTGCTCACCGGAAAGCCTTCCCGCTGACCAGGAGAGGTCTCCGGTTGATCGAGAGAGGCTTCCTGTTGAACGGGAGTGGTCTCCGGATGCGCAGGCTTCGGAATCATACCGTGGTCTATCCCTTCACCGCCCCCGCCGTCAGCCCCTGCACGATCCGTCTCTGGAACGC
>DATFPH010000428.1:0-10342 GCA_035264905.1 Thermoanaerobaculia bacterium | reverse complement strand
CTCGAAGGTGAGCACCACGCCGGTGAACGCCTGGTCCAGCTCCTCCTCGGTCACCCGGCGCGGGCCGGCGGCGGGGTCGTTCAAATGGACCTCCCCTTTGCGGAACCCCTCCAGGACCAGGAAGTGATTGAAGTTCCAGTGCAGGATCATCGGCGGCGGCAGGGTACGCAGGCTCGCCGGCTCCTTCTTGAACCCCTTGGCAACCAGGCCGTAGCGGCGCGCCGCCTTGACCACGTTGCTCGCCTTGCTGCCGTCGCGCGAAACGCCGCAGGCGATGCGCAGCTCCTCGAGCGGCACCCAGCGGCCGAAATGGGCCAGGACGATGGCGAGCGCCGCGGCGCCGCACTCGACCGCCTCCATCTGGAGGATCGTCGGCGTCCGCCGCGGCTTGGACGGCTTGGCCACCGGCTCAGACACCCAGCTTCTCCCGCAGGGTCGGAATCACCAGGCTGATCGGCCGGTCCTCCTTGACGATGATGTCGCCGGTCGCCAGCGTGCCGCTGCTGATCTCCAGGGTCGGGCCGCGCGAGGACGACCAGCGGTAGCCGGTCGGGGTCGACGGGTCCTGCTGGAGGGCCACGTCGACCTGGATGAGCGGCCCGGCCTCCATCAGCTTGGTGACCAGGGCGTCGTTGCCGAGCAGCTTGGTCATGCCGCGCTGGGTGGCCGGGAACGCTGCGGCCGACGTGACCGTGCCGAGCATGGAGCCGTACTCCTCGCGCTTGACCGTGCTCGGGGAGACCCGCACCGGCATGCCCGCACGCACCCGCTTGCCCGCCGAGGCGGGCACGAAAAGGACCGCCACCAGGTCCTCCGTGATCACCTCCAGGCTGAGGACCGGGGTGCCCGGGCTGACCACGTCGCCGCGGTTCACCAGCATCTCGACGACGCGCCCGGCATGGGGGGAGAGGATCTGGCGGTTTTCCTTGAGCTTGGCCTCCAGCTCGCGCCTCTCCAGCTCGAGATCGCGCAGGGCGCGCTCGCGGGTCTCCAGCTCCTGGGCGAGCTGCTGCGACGATTCCAGGCGCTTGCTCTCGAGACCGTTCAGCTCCAGGCGCTTGGCCTCGCGCTGGTCGCGCTTGGCGTTGAGCTCCTGCTGCGTCGCCACCACGGTCTGCTTGGTGACCAGCCCGTCTGCGAGGAGCGCCTCCTGGTCCTCCAGGCGCCGGCTCAGGAGGTCGACCTCGGCGTCCAGCGTCTTGATGCCGAGCTCCAGGTTGGCCCGCTGCTGCGCCAGGTCGCGGGCGCGCAGGCGCTCCTGCTCCTGCGAATAGCGCTGCCGTTGCTGGAATTCGTTCCGCAGGTCGGCCATCTTGGCCTGCCGGTCGGCGATCTGCCGTTGCAGCTCCTCCTGGCGGATGCCGGCGACCGGCTGCCCCTTCTCGATCACGTCGCCGGCGCTCACCAGGACCTCCTCGATCTGCCCGGCGCTGGGCGCCACCAGGTCGGAGAGGCCGCCGCTGCGCAGCAGAATCCCCTCGCCCGTCGATTCGGTGGGGATCGCGCCCCAGACGCCCCAGGCGAAGGCCGACACGAGGATCGTGCCGAGGGCGCCGAGAGCCAGCCATCCCTTGGGATCGGTGACCTGGAGCAGCTGGTCGAGCTGCTCGGGGGAGGACAGGCGTTCGAGGGCGACTTTGCGGAAGATCACGGTTGGGTCTCCTGCGGGGAAGGAACGCTGGTGAGGAGCTCCGGGCGGAGCGCGCCGGCGCCCCCTTCGGTGGCGAGCAGGGTGCCCGTTTCGAAGCGCAAACGGGCGAGGGCCTGGGCGAGAGCGAGCTGCGCCGAGACCACGGTCTGGCGGGCGGCGGTCAGGCGGTCGCGCTGGTTGATCAGGTCGAGCAGGGTCGAGGTGCCGGCCCGCAGCTTCTTCTCCTCGTTGATGACCGCCCGCTCGAACAGGCCCACCGCCTCGGTCGCCTTCTCGACCTGGAGCGCGCTGCTCTGCACCGCGTCGAGCGCCGAGGGGACGTCCGCTCCCACGGTCCGGGAAAGGAGATCGATCAGGAGCTCGGTCTGCCGGCGGAACGCTTCCGTCTCGGCCAGGGCGCCGCGGGCGGCCCGGTTCGCCGTCGGCCAGGACAGGCTGAAGCCCAGCGAGGCGCCGGCGCCCGGCACGTTGCGCCCGAGCGATCCGACGTAGTCGCCCGGGCCGTTCCCGGCCACCAGGCCCGACCAGGTCGGCACGAACAGGAGGTCGAGCCGCGGCTTCAAGGCGTCGTCCGAGGCGCGCAGGAGGATCTCGGCGCCGCTCTTGCGCTCGCGGGCGGCGCGCAGGTCGGCGCGGCGGCGCAGCGCCGCCGCGAGGAAGCGGCCGGCCTCGGACGGCGGCGGCACGTCCGCGGGATGGACGATCGGGAAGGGGTCCGCCGGCAGGGGGAGGGCTGAGATCTGGGACGGCTCCAAACCGATCTCCCGCCCGAGATCCTGCCGCGCGGCGAACAGGGCGCGCTCGCCGCCGATGCGGGAGGACTCCTTGGCGGCCAGGTTCGCTTCGAGCTGGACCAGCTCGGCCGCCGGAGTCTGGTCGGCCTCGACGAGCCGCCGGGTGGTGTCGAGGAGCTCGCGCGAGCTCGCCTCGCTGGCCCGCAGGATCTCCAGGTCGAGAGTCCGGGCGCGCGCAATCCAATATTGCGAGACGACCGCCACGACCCGCTCGGCCGTGGTCTGCTCCACGTCGAGGAAGCTCGCCGCCACCTCCCGCTCCGCCGACATCTCACTGGCCGCGACCACGGACCGGCCCCGCCCCTGGAGGAGGGGCTGCCGGATGGCGAACGACAGAGTCCCCACGTTGGGAGCGGAATCCCCGGCGCCCGGCGCGGCGATCCGAGAGATCCCCAGCCCAGGGGTCACCGACAGGCCGGAGCGGAACTGCCGGGCGATTCCCAGAGAGCTGGTCAGGCTGCGCTCCTCCCGGCTGGTGGTCTCGGTCAGCGGCACGTTGGAGGCCTCCTGATCGACCCGGGAGGTCAGCACCGGATCGAACTGCCCGGCCGCACCGAGGAGGACGCCGCGCGCGCCGGCCAGGCGCGCTTCGCCGAGGGCGATATTGGGATCGTTCTCCAGCGTGAGGCGGATCGCCTCGCCGAGGTCCAGGCCGGCGTCAGGAGCCGGAGTTGTCGGGGAAATGGGCAGAGGCTGGGCGACGCTCGGGGTAAGGGGAGCGCAAAGGAAGAGCAACAGGAGGTACAGCTGTCTTTTTGCCTTCATTCAAGCTGCGCTAGGCTAGCACCGTGCATTCGCTCCCGCAACCAGACGCCGACGAGCTGCGGGCCTACGCCCGGAACGCCTTTGACGCCGGCGCGCTGGCCGCGGGTCTAACCCTTCCGCTGCCCGACGAGCCGTTCGTGCCGTTCTGGGAGGAGCGCGTCGCCGAGGCCCGCGAGCGCGGCGCCTTCGCGGTGCTCCGCGAGCACATGCCGCAGCTCCGCTTCCCGATCCGCGCCGGGATCAGCGACAGCGCGTCCTATCAGGCGGCGACCCGGAGGGGGACTCTTCCCGAGGAGATCGCCGAGGCGACCGGGCTGGAGCTGAAGAGGCCCGAGATCCTGGAGCTGGCGCTCTATGCGAGCCCGGCCGGCCGCATCCCCCTGATCATCGCGCGGGGACGGCCGGAGTTCGTGGCGCTGGTGCAGGCGATCACCCACCGCAACGAGCCGAAGCCGGTGCCCGACTCGCAGGGGGCGATCATGATCGCCGGCTACAACAACTGGACCCGCGTCCGCGAGCTCCGGCAACGGGGAGAGGAGCTGCGCCGTGAGCTCTACCAGGACCGCTTCATCCTGCTTTCCGACGGTCCGTACAGCGCGATCCCGGCGGCCGATCTGGGCCTGCCGGAGAGGGAGTGGCGCGAGCTATCGCTGGTCCTCCGGCGCGACCACGAGTGCGCCCATTACTTGACGCGGCGGATCTTCGGCTCGATGCGCAATAACCTGCACGACGAGCTGATCGCCGACTACGCGGGGATCACCGCCGCGATCGGGCACTACCGGGCGGCCTGGTTCCTGCGCTTCCTCGGCCTGGAGGGCTTCCCCACCTACCGCGCCGGAGGGCGCCTCGATTTGTACCGAGGCGATCCTCCGCTGTCGGACGGCGCTTTCCAGCAGCTCCACGGGATGGTCCGGGAGGTGGCGGAGACGGTCGAGAGGTTCGACGCCGGACGGACGGACGATCCGCGCGAGCGGGTTCTCGCGGTGCTCGCGCTAGCGGTTTTGGGGCTGGAGGAGCTGGCGGGGGCGGGCGGTGAGGAGCGCCTGCGGCGAACCGTGGAGGAGTTGCGGGGGCGGGTGGGGTGAAGGCCTCGCAAGTTGAATCGCCGAACCGGCCGCGGAGTGACTGCACGGAACTTTGTAAACCTTGAATCCGCCGTGCAAGGGTTGCCGGCGGCGTGTAAGCGTTAGAAACGTCGTGCAGCCGTTAAAAACTGCCGCGTCGCCGTTAAAGACGCCGTGCAGTCGTTGAATCCGCCAGTCAGCCCCTCAGCCTTCCAGCTCGATCCTTTCGAACGCCGCCGCCTCCTCGTCGGTCAGCGGAATCCCCTCGACCCGCCGCCGCGCGGTCTCCTCGCTTTCCAGATCCCCCGGCGCGATCACCCGCTCCCCCTCCATCGCCGGCTGCTCGCGGACGAGGCGCAGCAGGCGGCTCAGGCTGGCGCGGAAGGCCGCCGGGTTCTGGAAGGCCGCGATGTCGTAGGCCAGGAAGAGGTGGGCCACCTGCCGTGGCTCGTCGTACGGCTCGCCGTAGAGATGCGACAGCTCGTGGTCGAGCGGCATCCCGGCCAGGAGGGCGCAGAGGATCTCCACCATCATGCCCAGGCACTGCCCCTTGTGCCCTCCCAATGGCTTCAGCGCGGAGACCTCCCCCGCCTCCTCCTCCGCGGCGTCCCGGCCGTCGGCGGTCACCGCCCAGCCGGGCTCCAGATCGATTCCCTGGGCGTTGTAGTGCTTCACCTTGGAGTAGGAGACCTGGCTGGTGGCGAGGTCGGCGCAGAAGAGGTCGTCCCCTTCTCCCTGCACGGCCAGCGAGATCGGATTCGTCCCGAAGATCGGCCGCACGCCGTGGAACGGGGCCACCAGGGCGTCGCTGTTGGTGAATGATATCCCGAGGACGCCCTGGCGCGCCATCGCCAGGGTGTAGACCGAGGCGGCGCCGAAGTGGTTGGAATTGCGCACGGCGACCGTCCCCACGCCGTGCTCGCGCGCCAGGCGGACCGCCTCGGCGCAGGCCGTGCGCCCGGCGACCAGGCCGAGCGCTCCATCGGCGTCCAGCAGCCGCGCGGCGCTCCGCGGCGCGGGATCGCCGATCCAGATCATCTCGGGCCGGGCGCGGCTGCGCCCGCAGTCGAGCTCCGCGATGTAGGTCGGGAAGAGCCGGACCCCGTGCGTGTCGATCCCGCGCAGCGAGGCCTCCAGCAGGCCGTCCACGACCCAGCCGGCGTGCTCCTCGGAGAGCCCGCGCCGGAGCAGGGCCGTGCGCATGGTGCGGTCCAGCGTCGCGACGGGAACGGTCTTCACGCGGTTGATCCGGGAATCTAGCCCGGGAACGTGACCGCCGCCTCGGCGCCGGCTGCCGTCGGTTCCGGGGCCGCGGCGAGGCGGTCCAGCACGAAGCGGGCGAACCGGCCGATCCCCTCCTCGATCTGCTCCTCGGTGACGTAGCTGAAGGAGAGGCGGACCTGGCTCTCCCGCCCCGGGGAGAGCGCGAAGAACGACATCGGGCAGACGATCGCTCCGTAGTCCCGCGCGCAGGCCTGGAGGCAGTCCTCGTCGAACGCGAAGGGGAGCCAGACGGTGAGGAAGAAGCCCCCCTCCGGCCGGTTCCAGCGCACCCCGGGAGCGCTCCCGAGCCGCTCCTCCAGGCAGGCGACCATGCGGTCGCGGTTGGCCCGGTAGAAGGGGATCTTCTCCCGCATCGTGCCGCGCAGCGAGCCGCCCTCTTCGAGGAGCAGCCCGCCCACCACCGCCTGGACCACCGGCGAGGTGGTCACCGTGGTGAGACTCTTCACCTTGGACAGCTCGGCGGCGAGCGGCGTCCGCTCTCCGGTCTCCGCCACCGCCTCCTGATCGACCACCAGATAGCCGGCGCGCAGCCCCGGATAGAGGGTCTTCGACAGGCTCCCCATGTAGATGACGACGCCGTGCTCGTCGAGCGCCTTGAGCGTGGGCAGCGGATCGCCGTCGTAGGAGAACATCCCGTACGGGTTGTCCTCGAACAGGAAGACCTCGCGCTCGCGCAGCAGGCCGAGCAGGGCGCGGCGGGCGGCGAGCGGCATCCGGGTGCCCAGGGGGTTGTTGAAGTCGGGGATGTCGTAGAGCGCGCGCGGGCGCTTGCCGCGCGCCCGCACAGAGTCGATCGCCGCGCCCACGGCCGCCGGCTCCAGACCGTTCTCGCCGGTCGCGACCGGCACCATCTCGATGCCGAGGATCGCCGCGAGGCCGGTGATGCCGATGTAGGTGGGATCGCTCACCAGCAGCACGTCCGTCGCCGGATCGAACAGCCCCATCAGGAGGATCGTCATTCCCTCCTGGCAGCCGTGCGTCACGATGATCGACTCGGGGCGGACGCGGAGGCCTTCGTCGAGCTCCAGCTCCCGCGCGATCAGGTCGTTGATGATGCCGTTCGTCTTGTTGTACTGGCCCAGATCGTTCCAGACGGCGCGCGGGGCCCACCCTGTGGCGGCCGTGCGGTGCTCGACGAAGCGCGGCGCCAGACCGAGGCTCCGCTCGACGTCGAAGTGGCGCTCCGCCGGACGGCCCGGAGCGAAGGAGACCGCCCGCGGGTAGCGCAGCACCACCTCGTTCAAGAAGTTCATCACCTCCAGGAGCGGATCCCGGAAACAGCTCTTGAGACGGATGTCCATGGTCAAACAGCTCAGGATCAAAAGTTGTCGTGGGACTCGAGCTGCTCGAACAGGTTCTTGACGCTCTCGTCCGAGAAGTCGCCGCCCAGCCGCTGGATCAGCTCGTACATCATCCCGGAGTTCTCGTCGCGGTGGGTGAAAATCTGCCGCAGGCCGGGAGAGCTGATGATCGACGTGTCGAACTTCACGCCGGACGCCTTGAGCTCCTCGGTCATCGCCGGCAGGTCGTCCACCTCGATCGCGATGTGCTGGACGCCCGGGCCATAGTGCTTGACGTACCTGGACACCTGGGACTCTTCCGTGGTGCCTTGCAGGAGGACGATGGTGATCGGCCCGGCCTTCATCACGGCGGAGACCATGGCCGTCGTCTTCCCCTCGGTGCGGCGGCGCTCGAAGAGCTGATAGCCGAAGTGCTCGCTGTAGTACCTGATCCCCTCTTCAAGGTCGTTCACCGCGATGGCAATATGGTCGACGGCCTTGGCGTACTTGCCGAGAAGGGCCAGGGAGGTCGAGGTATCGGTCGAGGTCTCGCTCATGAAACGGTCTCCTTCTGAAACAGAGGTTGGGATGAAGCCGGCAGGCAAGCCTGTTCCGGGAGCCCTGGTGAGGGGCGGGCATTAGTCTAGCCCGGATCGCGGATCCCAGGCTCGGCAGGGGTCCGCAGGAGCCCGGACAAGGTCTGGACGGCCGGCCCGCTCACCAGGGTGCGGGGATGGCCTGGGACGATTTCGAGATCCAGGGATTGAAGCGCGGCCAGATGGCTCGCCAGAGCGCGCCCCGGCTCCTTGGGGAGCAGCAGATGCGTGATGCCGCGCTCCTCCAGAAGCCGGCCGCAGGCCTCGCCGAGCAGCCGTTCGGGCGGGGCGAGATGGAGCGCCGCGCCCTGGGGGAGGGTCAGGAGGATCTCTTCGAGAGAGAGGGCACGGCCCGGCGTGAGATGCAGGACCCTGTGGTCCGTCCCCGGCCGGCCGCCAGGCAGGCAGGCCAGCCCCAGCGCCCGGCGGACCAGATCCCGGTGCGTCATCCCCAGCCGCTCGAGCGGCTCCGCGCCGGTTGGATCGGGCACGGGATCGAGAACGATATAAGCCAGCTGCTCCGGCCCGGCCGCGGAGCGGACGGGAGCGGCGCTCTGGCCGGCGATCTCGGCGGCATCCCGGTCGAGACGCACGATCCGGAGCTGCCAGAGCGGCGGCAGCCTCCCGATGTCCTGCAAGGGCCAGGGCGGGGCCGCCGCGGCGAGCGCCGCGGCGCTCTCCTCCCGCGCGATCAGGAAGGTCGCGCCGCTCTCCTCCAGCGACAGGCCCAGCCGCTCGGCAGGCCTGGACAGGTCGAGAGGAATCCAGGCACCGCCCGCTTTCCAGACCCCCAGGAGAGCGACCACGGCCTCGGGCGAACGCTCCAACGCCACGGCGACGCGCTCCTGCGTTCCCAGCCCCAAAGAGCGCAGGAACCGCGCGAGCCGGTTGGCGCGCCGGTCGAGCTCGCCATAGGTGAGCGTCTCCCCCTCGGCGGCGACGGACGGCGTGCCCGGCACGAGAGCGGCCAGGGTCTCGAACAGCTCGTGGATCCGCCGCCCCGACAGCGGCGGCACGGGGGTCTCGCACCCGGTGATCTCTTTCAGCTCGCGTCGTGTATCGAAGAGGGTCATCAGAATCCGTTGCCTCTCGCAAGGAAAGGTGCCGTGGAGGCCCCATCCCGGGACCTTTTCCGGATCAATCCTCCGGATTTTCCCCTGGAAGCCCATTGCGCAGGAGATCGGCGAGCGTGCGGACATGCGGCGGCCGCAGCAGAGAGAAGTGGTCTCCGGGGATAACTTCGTGCCGCACTCCGGGCCAGAGACCGTCGCCGGAAGGCCGGAGGGAGCCCGGGAGCGGCGCGGCGGCGCGGAAGAGGACCGCTCCGGCCGGGATGCGCCGCGGCGTCCAGGCCGCCTCGGCGCGCCGGTGGGCCAGAGCCACCCGCAGGAGCCGCAGGGCGGGCTCGCGCTCGGGCTCCTCCACCTCGGCCGCGAGAGCCGCGCGGATCTCCTCCTCGCCGGCTTTCCCGGGGACGGACCCCGGGGGCGCGGTGTCCAGCAGGGCGACCCGCGGGACCTCTTCGCCTTCGTCCTCCAGCCGACGGGCCATCTCCAGCGCGACCAGGCCGCCGAACGACCAGCCGCCGAGCAGGTAGGGTCCCCGCGGGCGCTCCTGCCGCAGGGCGGCCAGATGGAAGGCGGCCAGGTCCTCGATCCGGTCCAGCGGCTCCCCGGCCTCCACGCCCGGCGCCTCCAGACCCCAAACCTCGCGATCCTCGCCGAGATGGAGCGCCAGCTCCCGGTAGCAGAGGACACTGCCGCCGAGCGGGTGGACCCAGAAGAACGGCGGCACGGCGGGCGCGGCTCGCGGCGCCCCGAGGAGCACGAGAGGCGAGAGCGGACCGGCCGCGGGCTCCTCGCGCAGCCAGGCCGCCAGGCGCGCCACGGTCGGCGCGCGGAACAGGGCGGCGAGCGGCACCGGCCGGCCGGTCGCGCGGGCGATCCGGGTCGCCAGGCGCACCGCCAGGAGGGAGTGCCCGCCGCAGGCGAAGAAGTCGTCGTCCACCCCCAGCGGCGCGGCCCCCAGGACCTCTTCCCAGAGACGCAGCAGGCGCAGCTCCAGGCCGTCGCCGGCCGGGCGGCTCTCCACCCTCTCGGCGTCCGGCCCCGGGGCCTCGGCCAGGGCCGCGAGGCGGCGGCGGTCCACCTTCCCATTCGGCGTGAGCGGGAGCGCGTCGAGACGGGTGAAGGAGGCTGGGATCAGGGCCGCGGGGAGGCGGCGGGCCAGCTCCGCGCGGAGGGAGTCCGGCGCGAGGCCTGCCGCGACGAAAAAGGCCGCGAGCCGCCGGTCCATGTTGGAACCGGCGGGACCGGCGGCCACCACCGCCGCGGCCCGGACGCCCGGCACCGCGGTGAGTGTCGCCTCGACCTCGCCCGGCTCGATGCGGACGCCGCGGATCTTGACCTGCTCGTCCAGCCGGCCAAGGAAGTCGAGGACGCCGTCGGTCCGCCAGCGCACCCGGTCTCCGGTGCGGTAACGGCGCGCCCCGGGCGCCTCGGGATCGGGGCGGAAGCGCTCCGCGGTCAGGTCCGGCTGGCCGAGGTAGCCGCGCGCCACCCCGGGGCCGGCCACCCACAGCTCGCCGGGGACGCCCAGCGGCGCCGGCTCCTGCGCCGGGCCGAGCACGTCGATCCGCGCGCCGGGGATCGGCCGCCCCACGGGGCACACCGGGGCCGGATCGTCCGGCGTGGCGGTGTGCACGGTGCACCAGACCGTGGCCTCGGTGGGGCCGTACTCGTTGACCAGGGCCGTTTTGGGGAGATGCGCCGCATGGATCTCCACCAGGCGCCGCGGGCAGGCCTCTCCGGCGACGATCACCGTGCGCAGCCCGGCCAGATCCTCCGGCGCGAGCTGCTCCAGGACCATGGCCCAGAGGGAAGGGACGCTGAGCCAGTGGGTGGCGCCG
>DATFPH010000427.1:0-2594 GCA_035264905.1 Thermoanaerobaculia bacterium | reverse complement strand
GCGCCCTCCCAGATTCGAGGTCCGCCAACATCTCCGCAGCGTTCGCATAGCGCTCGGCCGGATCTTTGGCCAGCGCCCGGTCCACCACCCGAGCCAGCTCTTTAGGCACCTCCGGCCGAACCCGCTCGAGCGGCTCGGGCTTCTGGGTCAGAATCGCAGCGATCACCGCCTCCATGCTTTCACCGCCGAACGGTCGCCGGCCGGCGAGCATCTCGTACAGCATCACTCCAAGCGACCAGACGTCCGTTCGGCTATCCACCCGCTCCCCGCGGGCCTGCTCGGGCGACATGTAAGCCGGAGTCCCCCAGCTTGCGCCGGTCCGGGTCAGAGATGCGTCGTCGCCCCCCAGCCGTGCGATGCCGAAGTCGAGGATCTTCGCCTCGCCGCGCCGGGTCAGGATCACATTGGCCGGCTTGATGTCTCGATGGACAATTCCCGCCTCGTGGGCACGCGCCAGGCCCCGTGCCACCTGGATTGCAATCTCACGGGCCTCCGCGATCGGTAGCGGCCCGCGCCGGATCCTCTCCCGCAAGGTCTCGCCTTCGTAGAAGGACAAGACGATGTACAGACGGCCGTCGCTCTCGCCCACGTCATGGACTGTGCAGAGGTTGGGATGGTCGACCGCCGCGGCGGCCCGAGCCTCGCGGAGGAACCTCTCTTTCGCCTTCCGGTCGCGGCTGTATTCGGGCGGCAGGAGCTTGATGGCCACACGGCGCCCGAGGCGCGCGTCCTCCGCTTCATAGACCGTGCCCATGCCGCCGCCGCCGATCTCGCGGAGGAGGCGGTATGGTCCCATCTGTTGACCGGCTAGATCCGGCTCGATCTCCTCCACGGCGTCGGCCAGCAGATCCGCGTCGTACTCGCCCGCCGGTGTGACGAGGAAGCCTCCGGCCCCCGCATCCGCCGCCAGGAGGGCCTCCACTTCGGCTCGGAGGCTTGGATCGTCGGCGCAGACCTCGTCGAGGAGGAGACTCCGCTTCTCGGAAGGAAGGTCCAGCGCCTGGTCGAGAATCGTCTCGATCTGCCGCCAGCGGTCGGCCGTCGGCAGGCTCGGCATCATGGCGCAGCCTGGCCGCCGAGGGCCTGGAAGAGGAAAGCCCGGGCCTTGCGCCAGTCGCGCCGCACCGTCCGCTCCGAGGTCCCCATCGCCTCCGCCGTCTCCTCCTCTGTGAGCCCGGCGAAGAACCGCAGCTCTACGAGCTGACTCAGCCGCTCATTGAGCGCCGCAAGCGACGTGAGGGCCCGATCAATGGCGAGCACCTCCACGGCGCGTGCCTCCGCATCCGGCTCTCCTCCGCTCAGGCGCAGCTCGTCGAGAGGGATTCGAACGTCCTCGCCGCCGCGTTTCTTCGCCACCCGCCGGCGGGCGGAGTCCACCAGGATGTGGCGCATCGCGAGAGCCGCCACGGAGAAGAAATGGGAGCGGTCCTGCCAGGGGACGCCATCCTGGTCGACCAGCTTCAGATAGACCTCATGGACGAGCGCGGTGGTGGTGAGCGTCTGCCCCGGCCGGCGGCCTCGGAGCTGCCGGCGGGCCATGACGCGCAGCTCGTCATACACCAGAGCCATCAGGCGAGACGCAGCGTCGCCATCCCCTTGGCGCGCTGCGGCGAGGAGGCCGGTAATCTCGCCTGGTGGCGTCGAGCCGAGAATCTGCCGGTCCATGGGCTCTCCCAGAGTTTTCGAGGACTCTGAGGAGAATACCTGCGGCCCGGCGGGAATTCAAGCCGGGCCGCGGCAGGCTTGGAGCCGGCAGGTCTGGGTGGTCAGAAGGTGAACGAGGCCATCAGAGCCCAGCCGAGCTGCCCCTCCTTCTTGAATCTCACCTCCGTCTCGCCAGCTGGAAGTGGATTGCCTTCCTTCAGACCATGTCCGAGAACCTGGACGCTGGGATCGAACGAAACTCCGATGCCGACATTTACACTGCGCGAATCCGTGGCATCCTTTCGAATCCCCCACATGATTCCCGTGGCCAGAGAATTGATTACCTCCTTCTCACTACCTTGCAGAGCAACGAAAAGGCCGACTCCCCAGCGCGGACAGGCGGGTGGTGGAGTTTCGTTGTTCTGCGGAATGGGCGGATCTCCGGGCTTCCATCTGGCCTTCTTCATCTGGTACTCGTCCTGCTTCTGCTGATACTTTTTCCAGGCCCTCACCTTTCCATCGCCGCCATTGCCGCCGTCACCGCCGCCCCAGAGAAATGCGTGCATCTCCATGAACATCTGCGGTTGCATGTCGCCCTCCTCGTCGACACGGACGATCTTGTCAGTGCCGACGAGCGAAGCTTTTTCGACGGCGGTCTCGCCTCCGATGTCGCCCATTACTCCAACCCCCAGACCCCACTTCAACCCCAGAAACTCCTTGGTTGCTTCCTCCATCTTGGTGGCTTTTTCCGTCTCGGCGGCCTGTGTTGTAGCTGCGTTCCTTTCGGCCACTTGCTGCGGAGTCATGGTTGGGTTCTGGTTGTTCTCGGGAGCCGGTGGCTGCGCTTGCGCTGTCCCGAAGGCGCCGATCAGCATCAGCAGCGTGAGTGTCACGATCTTTCTCATGGCGATCCCCTTTCCGTAGGTCTGGTTGACATTCTCTTTGGCAAA
>DATFPH010000426.1:0-5800 GCA_035264905.1 Thermoanaerobaculia bacterium | reverse complement strand
CACCGCGGGGCGCGGCCGGTCCGTCGGGAGCTGGAGCGCCGGGAGGCCTCCGCCGAGCTGCCGGCGCCAGTAGGCGAGCTGCCGCTCCAGCACCTCGCCCTGGAGCCACTGGCGCTGCCAGACCGCGAAGTCCGCGTACTGGACCGGCAGCTCCGCGGCCAGGGTCGGTGCGGGGCGGCCTGCGGCCAGGGCCTCATAGAGCGCGCCCAGCTCGCGGACGAGGATCCCCATGGACCAGCCGTCCGACACGATGTGGTGCATCGACAGGAGCGCGACGTGCGCGGTGTCGGCGAGCCGCAGGAGCCGCACCCGGACCAGCGGGCCGCGGCCGAGATCGAACGGCTGCCGGGCCTCGACCGCGGCGAGGCGGAGCATCTCGGCCGCGGGGTCCGCGCTCTCCCGCAGGTCGACGACCGGCAGGGGCAGCGGAGCCGCGGGATGGACGATCTGGACGGCCTCGCCGTCGACGGTGCCGAACGTGGTGCGCAGGATCTCGTGGCGGCGGACGATCGCGTCGAGGCTCCCCGCGAGGGCGGCGGCGTCCAACGGGCCGTCGAGGCGGACGGGCAGGAAGACGTTGTACGCGGAGCTCGCGCCGAGGAGCTGGTCGAGGAACCAGAGCCGCTGCTGGGCGAACGACAGGGGGAAGGTCTCCCGCCCGTCGCGCGGCGCGGCGACGATCGGCGGCGCGGGCACGGCGCCGCGCGCCGCGTCCAGCGCCTCGGCGAGACCGGCCACCGTCGGCGCGTCGAACAGCGCGCGCAGCGGCAGCTCGGTGGCGAACGCCTCGCGGATGCGCGAGATGAGCTGGGTGGCGAGGAGGGAGTGCCCGCCCAGCTCGAAGAAGCTGTCGTCGATGCCGACCCGCTCCAGCCCGAGGAGCTGGGCGAAGAGGCCGGCCAGCAGCTCCTCGACGTCCGTGCGCGGAGCGCGATGCTCCGCCGCATCCGCACGCTCGACGGCCTCGGGGGCCGGCAGCCGCTCGCGGTCGAGCTTGCCGTTCGCGGTCAGGGGGAGCGCCGGCAGCGCCACGAACGCGGAGGGGAGCATGGGCTCGGGCAGGCGCACGGCGAGCGCCCCGCGCAGCTCCGCGGCCGTCCAGCCCGCGTCCGGCTCCGCGACCACGTAGGCCACCAGCCGCTTGCCGCCGGGCTGTTCCTCGCGCACCAGCACGGCCGCCTCGCGCACGCCCGGCAGCCGCACCAGGGCCGCCTCGATCTCCCCGGGCTCGATGCGGAAGCCGCGCACCTTCACCTGCTGGTCGAAGCGCCCGAGGAACTCGATCAATCCATCCGGGCGGTAGCGCACCCGGTCGCCGGTCCGGTAGAGCCGGCCGCCCGGCTCGGCGCCGAACGGATCGGGAACCATCTTCTCGGCGGTCAGCTCCGGACGGTTCAGGTAGCCGCGCGCCAGGCCCGCCCCGCCGATCAGCAGCTCGCCGGGAGCGCCGACCGGCACCGGCCGCATCCGGCCGTCCACCACGTAGACCCGCGTGTTGCCGATCGGCCGGCCGATCGGGATCGATTTCACCTCCAGGAGCTGCCGCGGGATGCGGTAGCAGCAGGTGAACGTGGTGCTCTCGGTGGGGCCGTAGCCGTTGACGATCTCGGTCTGCGGAAGGGCCGCGAGGCCCCGCGCGACGTGCGGCGCCGAGAGCGCCTCGCCGCCGACCAGGAGCTGCCGTACCCCGGCCAGCGACTCCGGCGCCTCGTCGATCACCGCGTTGTACAGCGAGGCGGTGAGCCACAGCGTGTCGACTCCATGCTCGCGGAGCGCCCGCCCGAGCTCGGCCACGGTGGGCACGCGCTGCGGCAGGAGCACGCAGCGGCCGCCGTGCAGCAGGGCGCCCCAGATCTCCAGCGTCGAGGCGTCGAAGGCGATCGGCGAGAGCTGGAGCAGGGTGCGCCCGCCGGAGAGGTCCGCGAAGTCGGTGCCGAACAGGAGGCGCACCACGCCGCGGTGGCGCACCTCGACCCCCTTCGGCCGGCCGGTCGAGCCGGACGTGTAGCTGACGTAGGCCAGGTGCTCCGGCGTCAGCTCCACCGCGGGAGCCACCGGGTCATGGCCGGCGATCTCCGCGGCCTCCGCGTCCAGGCAGACGATCCGGCGCCCGTCGAGCGGCAGCGAGCCCGATGTTCCCGACAGGCCCGACCGGCTGACCACCACCTGGACGCCCGTGTCGTCGAGCATGAAGGCGAGGCGCGGCGCCGGATAGGACGGGTCGAGCGGCACGTAGGCGGCCCCGGCCTTGAGGATGCCCAGGAGCGACACCACCATCTCGGGGCAGCGGTCCATGGACAGCCCCACCAGCGCGCCCGGCGCCACGCCGAGGCGCTCCAGGTGGCGGGCGAGCTGGTTGGCCCGGCGGTCCAGCTCGCCATAGGTCAGGCGGTCGTCGCCGCAGACCACGGCCACCGCCTCCGGCGTCCGCGCCGCCTGGGCGGCGAACAGCTCCGGCACGGTCCGGTCCGCCGGGTAGTCGACCGCCGTGCGGTTCCACTCGTCGAGGATCTGCCGCCGCTCCGCCTCGCCGAGGAGCGGAATCTCCTCCAGCGTGCAGTCCGGCGAGGCGGCGAACCCTTCCAGCAGGGTGCGCAGATGGCCGAGCAGCCGGCGCAGGGTCGCCGCGTCGTAGCGCTCCGGGTCGGCGACGAGGCGCAGCGACAGCTCCGCGGCCGGCTCGACCACCAGGGCGAGCGGGTAGTTGGTGCTGGCGTGGTTCTCCAGCCCTTCGACCGCGAGCGTGCTCTGCCGCCGCGCCAGCGTCTCGGCCACCGGGTAGTTCTCGTAGACCACGACGCTGTCGAACAGCGGCGTGCCCGCCGGCACGTCGCTCCAGCGCTGCACCTCGGCGAGCGAGCTGCTCTCGTGCTGGCGCATCTCGGTGATCCGCGCCTGCAGCCCGGCGAGCCAGGGGAGGAGCCGGGCCTCCGCGGGCATCTGGACGCGCAGCGGCAGGGTGTTGATGAACAGCCCCACCATGGACTCGATGCCGTCGAGCTCCGGCGTGCGGCCGGAGACGGTGACGCCGAACACCACGTCCTCCGTGCCGCCCGCGCGGCCGAGCAGGAGGGCCCAGGCGGCCTGGGCCAGGGTGTTGAGCGTCAGCCGGTGGCGGCGGGCGAGGCTCTGGAGCGCCGCCGTGGTCTGCCGGGAGAGGGCGAGCTGATCCGCCGGCGGCGCGCCGGCGTCCTCCGGCGCCTCGCCCGGCAAGGCGCCGAAATCGACGGGCGTGGGCTCGGCGAAGCCGCTCAGGGACTCGCGCCAGAACGCCTCGACCGCCTTGCGGTCCTGCCGCTCCAGCCAGGCGATGTAGCTGCGGAACGGCGGCGGGACGGGGAGGTCCGCCTCGCGCCCGGCGCAGAGCGCCTCGTAGATCGCGAACGCCTCGCCGAGGACGATGGCGCGCGACCAGCCGTCAAGCAGCAGGTGGTGGTTGCTCCACACGACCTGGTGCTCCTCCTCCGCCGTCCGCACCAGGACGATGCGCAGGAGCGGACCGGCCGAGAGATCGAAGCCGCGGCTCCGTTCCGCGGCGGCCAGCGCGGCGAGACGCCGCTCCCGCTCGTCCGCCGGTACGTCGCGCCAGTCGTGCCGCTCCAGGGGGACCGGGATCTCCGCCTGGACGACCTGGACCGGCTCCTGCACGCCCTGCCAGACGAAGGTGGTGCGCAGGATCGGATGGCGCTCGAGCACCCGCTTCCAGGCGCCGGCGAACAGCTCCACGTCCAGGGGTCCGCGCAGCGTGCAGCGGATCTGCTCGACGTAGACCCCGGACCCCGGCTCATAAAGGCTATGGAACAGAAGCCCCCACTGCATGGGCGAGAGCTTGTAAATGGCTTGCACTCGGCTCATCGCTGACTCCCGATCTGCTGGAGGATGCTGTCGAGCTCCTCCTGCCCCAGGTCGACGTCCGGAAAATCCGTCGGGGCGTACCGCCGCCCGCTCTCCCGCGAGCCGGCGAGGAGCGACCGCAGGGCGTCGAGGAAGCTGTCGGCGAGGCTCTGGATGGTCTCCCGCCGCCAGGCGCGCCCGCCGTAGGTCCAGTGGAGGCGCAGCCGCCCGCCGGCGATCTCGCCGTGCACGCCCAGGCGGAGCGCCCGGGGAGCCGCGGGATCGCGCTCCGCGCCGGGGAATTCCGGCGCCGGGGCCAGGAGGTCGGACTCCGGCAGGATCTGGTCGAGCACGCCGAGGTAGTTGAAGCCGACCTCGGGGACCGGCAGGTCGCCGAGCGTCTCGCGGAGGAGCCCGAAGCCGATCCCGCGGCGCGGAATCCGCCGCACCTGCTCCTGGACCGCCCGCAGGGTCTCCGCCGGCGTGACCGCGCGGCCGAGGTCGAGCAGCACCGGGTAGTGGGTGGTGAACCAGCCGATCGTCCGCGAGAGGTCGACGTCCGCGAAGAGGTCCTCGCGGCCGTGCCCTTCCAGGTCGACCAGCACGGCGCGGCCGCCGGTCCAGCGGGAGAGGGCGAGCGCCAGGGCGGCGAGGAGGGTCTCGTGGACGTGGATGTCCCCCGTCGCAGCGGTCTCCTGGAGGGCCTTGGTCTCGGCCTCGTCCAGCGCCGTGGTGAGGGAGCGCGCGAGCCCTTCCGGATCGGGCGCGGCCGGAGCGTCGACCGGCAACGGCCGCACCTCGCGCCGCGCCATCGCGGCCCAGAAATCCCTCTCGGCGAGCGTCTCGGGAGCGGCGGCGTGGCCGGCGAGGCGCCCTGCCCACTGCTGGAACGAGGTCGTCTTGGGCGGCAGGGCGACCGCCTCGCCGCGCTCCAGGCTGCGGACCGCGGCCTGGAGGTCCTCCAGGAGGAGGCGCCAGGAGACCGCGTCCATCACCAGGTGGTGGACGACGAGGAGGAGCCTCCCCTGCAGCTCCAGGCCGCGGTCGAGGAGCGCCGCCCGCAGCACCGGTCCATCGCCGAGGTCGAGGCTGCGCTGGAGCAGCTCGCCCGCGGCCTCCATCGCGCCCCGCTGGCCGTGCGGGGGGAGCTCGGAGAGGTCGATCGTCTGGAACGGCGGCGCGCCGCCGGGAGCCGCGGCGGTCTGCGCCCAGGCTCCCTCCTCGCGGTGGAAGCGGAAACGCAGCGCGTCGTGGTGCCCCAGGAGGTGCGCGACCACGGCCTCCAGAATCCGCGGCTCCACGGGCCGCTTGAGCTTCAGCAGGAGCGACATGTTGAAGTGCCGCGGCGCGGCCGGCTCCTGCTCGAAGAAGTGGCGCTGCACCGGGGTCAGCGGCACCTCCCCCACCACGATCCCCTGCTCGGCCTGGACCGCCTCCGCGATGCCGGCGACGCGCGCCAGCGCCTCGACCGTCTGGCAGTCATAGACCTGCTTGACGGTGATCAGGCACCCTTCGCGGCGGGCGCGGGCGACGATCTGGATGCTCAGGATGGAGTCGCCTCCCAGCTCGAAGAAGTTGTCGCGGATGCCGACCTCGGGGTTCCCCAAGGCCTGGCTCCAGACGCGCACCAGCAGCTCCTCGACGGGCGTGCGCGGGGGCACCCGCTCGGCCCGCGCCGGCGCGGCGGACGCGGGCAGCGCCTTGCGGTCGACCTTGCCGTTGCGGTTCAGCGGCAGGGCGTCCAGGAACACGAAGGAGGACGGGATCATCGGATCGGGCACGCGCTCGGCCAGGAAGCGCTGCAGCTCGCCGGCCGTGAGGCTCGCCCCCTCGGCGGCCACCACCCAGGCGGCCAGCCGCTTGCGGCCCGGCGTCTCCTCGACGGCGAGCACGGCGGCCTCGCGCACGCCGGGGCAGCCGCGCAGCGCGGCCTGCACCTCGCCGGGCTCGACGCGGTGGCCGCGGA
>DATFPH010000425.1:0-20575 GCA_035264905.1 Thermoanaerobaculia bacterium | reverse complement strand
CCGGCCGTCGCACCGGCCGACCTGCTGGAGCCGTGGGTCGGCCTCCCGGCGCTCAACGCGCTGGCGAACCTCTCCTGGGCGCTGTGGCTGCTCGGCCATCCCGAGCAGGCGCTCTGCCGCGCCCGCGAGGCGGCGGACCTGGCGCAGAAGCTCACCGTGCCGCACCTGAGCCTGTGCTTCGTCGAGTACGCCCTGGCCGAGCTGGCCTCGTTCCGCCGCGAGCCGGCCGAGGTGGAAGCGCGGGCCGAGGCGCTCGTGCCGCTCGCCGCGGAGCAGGGGTTCCGCATGTTCGAGGCCCTGGGCCGGTTCCTCCTCGCCTGGGCACAAAACGAGCGGAGCGGAGCGGGCGAGGCCGTTGCCCAGATGCGCCAGGCCCTCACCACACGCCGGGATCTACAGGCGCTCGCCGGCCTGCCGAGCCACCATGCCCTGCTGGCCAGCGCCTACCTGCGGGCGGACCGAATCGTCGAAGGGCTCGCCACCCTGAAAGACGCTCTGGCCCACCAGGGGGACCAGAGGATCATGGAAGCCGAGCTCCACCGCCTCAAAGGAGAGCTCCTGCGCCGCCACGGAGTCCCCGACGCAGAGGTCGAAGAGCACCTGGAGAAGGCCCTGGACGTGGCGCGCCGGCAAGGCGCCAAATCCCTGGAGCTGCGAGCCGCCGTCAGCCTCGCCCGGCTCCGCGCCCACCAGGGCCGGAGCTCCGAAGGGCGCGAGTTGCTGGCAGCTGTCTACGAGAGCTTCACGGAAGGGCACGACACCCAGGACCTGCGGGATGCTCGGGCGGCGCTGGCGGAGGCGGGGTGAGGGTGGGAAGGGAAATCGGCACTCTCGAATGTCAACTCACCTTCTGATCCAGGCGCAGTGTGAGCCGCACGAACCGGCCTTCGGTGCTCGACATCATCTCGGGTTGTGTGCCGTTCCACTCACGCATCTCGCGGGCGATGATCGGCAGGCCACGCCCCCGTACTTCCATCAGCCCCCGGGCCATCATGTAGTTGGCGATGAGCTCGTTGCGGGTGCGTGGATGGCCGCCGGCCAGCGCGCTCGCGACGGTCATGTGGTTGGGCAGCACGCCGGGGCTGGTGATGTCGATGCGGTCGCGGAACACCTCGACCAGAACCTTCGATCCGAGGACGGCGTAGTCGCGATGGACCACGGCGTTGACCACCGCCTCCCGTAAGGCGCGCAGGGGGACCAGGGGGCGGTCCGTGCGCTCGATGGGTCCGTACTCCTCGCGGACTCCCAGGGCCTTGATCCAGCCCAGAGACCGTTCGACCTGCTCGTCCACGCGCCCTTTGGCCTCGCCGCTCAGGATCGCCTCCGATGCGCGATCGGTCCCGGCATAAGCCACGAGTTGGACCCAGGCGCTGCGTGTGGCGGGAAAGGACTGCGGCTGCCGGCCGAAGCACAAGAGCCCATAGAGCGTGAGACGCGGTGTGCTGTCGTCCAGAGCCACAACACCGCGGTTGCGCAGGTCATCGAGCCGATCGAGCCTCGGGTCCTCCTCCAGATCGAGCCCGAGGCGCCGCAGAAAGGTCTCGAACACCTCGATGTCGAGATCGGAAGGTGTCGTCCCGGGGACGATCTGCTCTTCGGTCAGGACGAACCCGAAGACGTTGAACAGCTCCTGGAGCTCGGCCGAGGAGGGCTCGACGCTCGCCCGGCCTCGGCGCACGTAGATCCGGCTGCCATACCGAAACGGCTCCGGCCCGCGAGAACGCCGTACCTCCACCCAGTGGACCCAGGAGTCACCGACGAGCTCACGTCCCAGCCGCGCCTGGACCGGAGCATTCAACCCCGTTTGGAGAAAGCTTGTCAGCTTCTCCTGGACCACCTCCGGGTCTTCGTCCACACCGCGGATTTCTCCTGCGTCGTCGACCCCCAAAACAAGGAGGCCTCCATCCGAGTTGGCAAACGCACAGATGGCCTCGGCTACCTTCTTGGGAAAGCCCGGCCAGAGCTTGAGCTCCGTCTGCTCGTTCTCCCCCTGCGCAACGCGCTGCTGGACCTCAGGCCATTCCATAGCCTGTCACTTTATCCCAGCAGAGGCCTGCAGCTTCAGTCCTCCACCAGATCGATCGTGAGCTGCCGATCGTCGGGATCGATATTCAACGCATAGGTATAGCGCCCCGGCGTGAGCGGCGTCTCACCGACGTCGACCCGGATCTCGACCCCGCCTGCCACCGACTCCTTCGCGCTGGCGCAGCCACCAGCGATCAAACCGAGCACGGCCAGACTGATCCCGAGAGCTCTCATGATGTTCGTGGTCACCTTGCTGTCCTCCTAATCGTCATGCTCCCCCGCCCTCCCGCCCCGGGCCGGCATCGGCTCGGGGGCGAGGATCGACGGCATGGTGGTGAGCTCGCTGTCGGCCGCGAAGAGCGAGGCGACGGGAACCGCCTCGGCGGGGGCTTCGGCCGGCCGGCCGAAGCTCACGATCTGCTGCCAGCTGCGGTCCAGCTTGTCGCCGAAGATCACCAGGAGGTCTCCCGGCTGCGCGGTCTCCAGGGCGCGCTGGACGGCCTTTTCCTCGTCGTAGATCCCCTCCGCGATGCGGTCCTCCGGGAACCCGGCCGCGAGCAGGCCGCGGCGGAGGAGATCCCCCACCTCGCCCGGCGGCCGGCCGCGGCGGTTGTCGTCCTCGCGCAGCAGGATCAGATCGAAGCCCGGCGCGGCGGCCCGCGCGAGCTCCAGGATGTCCTCGTCCCGCCGGTCCCCCGGCGCGGAGACGACGCCGATCCGCCGGCCGTGGACGGTCAGATCCCGGACCGTCTGCGCCATCGAGGCCATGCCGTGGGCGTTGTGGGCGTAGTCGAGCAGCACCCGGAACGGATGCTCGTTGTAGAAGTTCATCCGGCCCGGCGTCTGGAAGAAGTCGGTGGTGAACGTGCGCAGCCCCTGGCGGACGTTCTCCAGGCTGATCCCCATCGACAGGGCGATCGCCGTGGCGAACATCGCGTTCTGCACGTTGTGGATCGCATGCCCTTCGACGGTCGCCGGGATCTGCCGCGCCCAGAGGACCGGGATGTGCTCCTCGCCGTCGTAGAGCACGATCATGCGGCCGTTGAGCCCCTCTTCCAGCACGACCGCTTTGCCGCGGTCGCGGATGTGGCGGCGGACCCGCTCGTTGTTGCGGTCCATCGTCACCCAGAACGGCTTGGCGGGGCTGTGCCCGGCCATCCGGGCGATGCGCTCGTCGTCCGCGTTGAGCACGCAGTACTCCTGCGCCACCTCGACGATCACCTGCTTGACCTCGGCGAGCTCGTCGAGGTCGTTGACGCCTCCCATCCCTAAGTGGTCCGAGGCGACGTTGAGCACCGCGCCCACCTTGCACCTGCGCCAGCCCAGGCCGGAGCGGACGATGCCGCCGCGCGCCGTCTCCAGCACCGCCGCGTCCACGTTCGGATCGCGCAGCACGAGGTGGCTCGCCCAGGGGCCGGTCATGTCCCCCTTCACGGAGAGCTCGCCGTCGATGTAGACGCCGTCGCTCGTGGTCATGCCGACATGGCAGCCGGAGAGCTTGAGGATATGCCCGACCATGCGGGTCGTCGTGGTCTTGCCGTTCGTGCCGGTGATCGCCGCGATCGGAATGCGATACGGGGTTCCCTTGGGGAACAGCATGTCGATCACCGGGCCGGCCACGTCGCGCGGTTTGCCCTCGGTGGGCGCCACGTGCATGCGGAAGCCGGGCGCGGCGTTGATCTCGACGATGACGCCGCCCACCTGCTGATAGCTGCGGGCGATGTCCGGTGAGATGAAATCGACGCCGCCCACGTCCAGCCCGACGGCCTTGACCGCCCGCTCGGCCATGATCCGGTTGTCGTAATGGATCGCATCCGTCTTGTCGATCGCGGTGCCGCCGGTCGAGAGATTACCGGTGGAGCGCAGAGAGACGATCTGCCCCTCCGGAAGGACCGAATCGATCGTCAGCCCTGCATGCTCGAGGAGACGCTCGGCCTGGTGATCGATCTCCAGGCGCGTCAAAACCTTTTCATGTCCGACGCCGCGCCGCGGATCGCTGTTGACGGTCTCGACCAGCTCGGCGACGGTGCGCGTGCCGTCTCCCACCACGTGCCCGGGGACGCGCTCGGCGACGGCGACGACCTTGCCGTTGACCACCAGGATGCGATAGTCGTGACCGGTCTGAAAGGTTTCGACGATCACGTAGGAGGAGCGCTCGTAGGCCTTCTCGTAGGCGGTGCGGACCTGCTCGGCATCGGTCAGGTTGATCGACACGCCGCGGCCGTGATTGCCGTCGAGCGGCTTGACCACCACGGGATAGCCGAGGCGCTCGGCGGCCTCGACCGCCTCCTCGGCGTCGTCGACGATCCGCTGGCGCGGCACGGGGAGGCCCAGGTCTTCGAGAATCTGATTGGTCAGGCGCTTGTCCGACGCGATCTCGACCGCGGTGTGCCGGGTTTCGCTGGTCACCGTCGCCTGGATGCGCCGCTGGAACTTGCCATGGCCGAGCTGCACGAGCGACCGTTCGTTGAGGCGGATCCACGGGATGTCGCGCGCCTCGGCGGCCTGGACCAGCGAAGCCGTCGATGGCCCGAAGGCGCGGCGCTGCGCGCGGCGGATGAACCGCTCGAGCTCCGCCGGAAAATCGAACGGCGACGGATCATG
The DNA here is from genome assembly GCA_035264905.1 of Thermoanaerobaculia bacterium. Lineage (GTDB taxonomy): Bacteria > Acidobacteriota > Thermoanaerobaculia > Multivoradales > UBA5704 > UBA5704. The sequence goes on along the minus strand of DATFPH010000425.1, from coordinate 15,946 downwards.
GGCCGCGCGCTCGGGCGGCAGCAGATGGAGGATCAGCTCCAGGCCGAGCTCGCCCGCGCGCAGGCCGACCGATTCCTCCTCATAGCTGTAGAGGACGTGGTATTGCCCCCGGGGGAGATCGCGGCTCCGCGTCTTGCCGTACGAGACGGGGGTGCCGGCGAGGCACTGCAGCTCGATGGCGACGTGCTCCAGGACGTGGCCGAGCCAGGTCCCCTCGTCCTCGGTCATGCGCCGCACGAAGCCGCCCGGCTCGTCGTAGGAGCAGGTGTGCTCCTGGAGCGTCGGGACCAGGGTCAGGAGCCGGTCGACGAACCCGGGCAGACGGCCGGTCGGATAGTCCTCCAGCTCTCCCAGATCGACCAGCAGGCGGATGACTTTGCGCAGGGCGTAGAGATTGGGGCCGCGATACACCCGGGTGTCGACAATTTTCATGACCAGCTCTCGACAGGCTCCCCGCCCAGCTCGATGGCGACGGGCTCGCGGGTGGATCCCGCGGCGTCCCGGCTCAGCGGCGGCATACCGATCCTCCGCGCCAGATCATAGCGGCAGCCGGTGGTCAGGAAGTCGAGCTTCAAGCCGAGCATCGAGATCGGCTGGGTCAGGTCGACCCCGTCGCCGTCGGAGTAGCGGAGGCCGGACGCGTCGAGGACGGCCACCGCGCCGGAGCCGAGGACGCGTATCGTTCCATCCCCGTCGATGATCGCCGCCGTGTCCTCGTCGATGCCGAGGCCGAGAGGCTCGGGGTTGTAGGAGAGGGCGGTGAGCAGCCGGCCGAGCCGGTCGCGGCGGCGGAAGTGCTGGTCGATGACCAGGTTCGGAGCGAGACCGAGCCCTTTGGCCATCTGCACGAGGCGGCGGCGCGGCGTGCCACCGCTGTCTCCCATCGAGATCATGTGCTCGGAGAGGACGGCGGCGCCCGCGCTGGTGCCGGCCACGACCATGCCCGCGCGGTGGCGGCGCAGGATGGCCTCGGCGAGGCGCGTCCCTCCCAGGGCGGACGTGATGCGGAGCTGGCTGCCGCCGGTCATGAAGAGGCCGGTCGCATATTCGAGAAGGTCGAGCGTCTCGGTATCGGCGCCGAGGGCGTCCTCGCGGGTGCGGACGCGGAGCACCTCCACGGAATCGGTTTCGAGCTGGTAGAAGAGGTCGGCATAGCGCTCGCCGGTCTCGGGGAGCTCCGAGGCGGTGGCGAGGACGACGATATTGGCATCGGGCCCGCCGCACGCCTCCACGAAGTGGCGCAGGATGACCCGCTCACGGACTTTGTCCTCGGCCCCGCCGATCGCCATCAGCAGGCCCGGCCGGTGCGCCGCCGGCTGCGGATTGCTCTCCATACGATGATCTCCTCCGCCGCACGCAGGTGCATGCGACGCGCTTGAATTCAAGCTGCTGCCGAAAAGGCCGGACGATCGTACCACGAGGCGACGTTCGGCCCGGCTCATTCGTACACGTCGTATGCTCCAGTCTGTCCTCGCATCTCTCCTGGTGCTCGCGCTGGCGTCCTCCGCCCCCTCCGACCTCGTTCCGGACGAACACACCGAAGGGCTCGTGGTCCTTGAAGCTCCCGCGCCGGGCTCCCCGGCGGACGTGGGGCTGCTTCCGGGCGACGTGCTGGTCTCCTGGCGGCGCGGCGATTCCATGGGTCTCCTCCGCTGGCCGTCCGGCCTTCTGGAGGTCGAGACCGAGCAGGCTCCGCGAGGGCCGGTAGTGCTCGGTGGGCGGCGCGGCGACCGGCCGATGACCTGGCCGATGCCCGCCGCCCGGTGGGGAGCACGGACGCGCCCGGCGTTGAGCCCGCACCTCCGCGCCCTCTACCGCGAAGGCGCCCAGCGGTTCGCGGCCGGCGATCCGGACGGGGGCGCCGAGTCGTGGCGCGCCGCCGTCGAGGCGGCCACCCGCGCAGACGATCCGGCGCGGACCGCCTGGTTCCTCGGCGAGATCGGGCGCGGGTGGGGCGCTGCCTGGAGCTGGAAGGAGTCCGACGCGGCCTACGAGGAAGCCATTCGGCGGGCGAAGGGCACGGCGATGGAAGCATTTCTCCTGCGGGAGTGGGGGGCCACGTTCCTGCGGCGGGAGCTCTGGGACCGGGCGCGGGAGTGCTTTCGCCGGGCGCTCGCGCTCGCGCCGCGGGAGAGCTTCGCCGCCGCGCAGGATCTGGCGTCGCTGGCCGGCATCGCCACCCGCCAGGGCGACCTCGACGCCGCGGAACGCCTCTACCGCCAGACGCTGGAGATCCGGTCGGGGCTCGCCGTGACCGGTCCGTATCTCATGGTGATCCTCCGGAGCGAGATCGCGGGCCTCGGGATCTCCGCGCCGCGAGGCAGCTCGAGCCAGGAGATCGAGGAGCTGCGCCGCAAGCTGGAGCACCTCAAGCAGACGCTCCTCGACGCCGCGGGCCTGGCCTCGGCCGCGCAGAGCCCGGCGCCGCCCAAGCGAGAGGTGCTGAGCGCTCTCGAGGTCCTGCAGAGGGCCCTCGCGAAGGACGAGCGCGAGGCGCCGGGAAGCCTCAAGGTCGCAGACCACTGGCAGGTCCTGGGGGAGCTGGCCTTCGCGGATGGCGACCTCGCCGGTGCCGAGATCGCCTGGCTGCGCGCGCTCGATCTCCGCGAGCGCCTGGCGCCCGGGACGTTGCGCGAGGCCAAGACGCTCCGCGACCTCGGCCGCGTCCACGCGCAGGCCGGCCGGGACCGCGCCGCCGCAAGCTTTCTCTGCCGGGCCGCGGAAGCGCTGGACCGGAGGAACCGTCGGACGCTCGACGACTTCGAGGCGCGCACGACTCTCGGAGAGGAGCCCGCGGCCTATGACCAGGATTGCATCGCGGCGCTGGTCGCGGCCCGCCGGCCGGAGGATGCGTTTCATGCGCTGGAGCGGAGCCGGGTCCGCGGCACGCTTCCCGCCGCGCCGGATCTCGCCCGCCGCCGGCAGGAGATCGAAGCGGAACGCGCCCAGACTCTCCTCCGGCTCGGCCGGCTGAGCACCTCCCGCGATCGCGACGAGGTCGATCTCCTTCTCGGCTCCACCGAGGAGCTGGAGGCTCAGCGGGACAAGATCGCCGCCTCGGTGCAGCTCGACCGCCTCCGCGCGGCTCTGCCGCCCGGATCGCTCCTGTTCGCCTGGTCGATCGGCGACGAGGAGAGCTTCCTGTTCGCCGTCCGGCCGGCGGGGACCCAGGGACCGGGCGTCGAGGTCTTCCCTCTCGCGGCCGCGGCGGCCGATCTGCGGAACCGGGTCCGCCGCTTCGCCCGAGAGGTCGAGAAGGCCGACGCGGAGCCGGGCCGCTCGCTCCGGGAGGCGGCGGAGCTGTACCGGCTGCTGCTCGCTCCCGCCGAAGAGCTGCTCGCCATCTCCGAGCGGCTCGTGCTCCTCCCGGACGAGGTCCTGGCGCCGCTGCCGTTCGGTTCCCTGGTCCAGGGGGAGGTTCTCCTGGAGAAACGGAAGCGGATCGAGACGGCCGCGTCCGCGACGGCGTGGGCGAGCGGGAGAGGGGTGAACGGCACGATTCCGTAACTTGAACACTGCTTGGCGTGAGGTCCTGTTGTACGCTCCTCCCGCCGATGAAGCTGCTCGATTCCCGCCGGCTGACCGGACCCAACCTGCTCCAGGAACGCGAAGGCGCCATTCTGGACGTCGCACTCGCTCCCGCCGAGGCGAAGGTGACGATCGAGGCCTGGCGCGAGCGGGTGCGGGCTCTCCTCGACGCCGTCGGCTGGACCTCCGAGACGATCGCCGTCCGCCAGTTCCCCGGCGGCGCCAGCCTGGCCATCTCCTCCCCGATCGACTCACTCTACGCCGCGACCGTGATCAACGAGGAGGCGTGGCGGGCGGCCGAGGCCGCTCTCGGCGGTACGCCGCAACCCGATATGGCCGAGGCGGTCGAAGGCCTGCGCGTGGAGATCGAGCGCGATCGGAATCCCGCGCTCCGTGCGTTGCAAGCCGCAGCGGCGGCGCGCGGGGTCGCGTTCCTGGCGGATGAGGAGAGCGTCTCCGTGGGGCTCGGCACCGGCTCCCTCTCCTGGCCTTTCGACGATCTCCCTTCCCCCGGCCAGGTCCCCTGGGAGCGGGTCCACGACGTGCCGGTCGTGCTGGTCACCGGGACGAACGGCAAGACGACCACGGTCCGCCTGCTGGCCGCCATGGCGCGCGCCGCGGGCCTGGCGGCGGGGCTTACCTCGACCGATCGCATCGAGGTGGACGGCGAGGTGGTCGAGCGCGGCGATTTCTCCGGCCCCGGGGGCGCGCGCACGCTGCTGCGCGACCGCCGCGTCGAGCTGGCGATCCTGGAGACCGCGCGCGGCGGGATGCTCCGGCGCGGCCTCGCCGTCCACCATGCCGAGGCCGCCGCGGTCACCAACATCGCCGCCGACCACCTGGGAGAGTTCGGCGTCGACGACCTCGAAGCGCTGGCCGAGGTCAAGATCCTGGTGGCGCGGGCGCTCGGTCCGGAGGGACGCCTCGTGCTGAACGGGGACGATCCGCTCCTGGTGGCGCGGGCCGGCCGGTCGGCCGCCCCGATCTCCTGGTTCTCCCTCGATCCGGAGCGCTCCGCCTTCCAGGCGCGCCTCGGACCGGAGACGACCGCCTGGGTCCTCCATGGCGGCGAGATCGAGCGCTGGCACGGCGGCTGGAAGCAGACCCTGGCGCACGTGGAGGAGATCCCGATCGCCTTCGGGGGCGCGGCGCGGCACAACGTGGCGAACGCGCTCGCGGCGCTGGCTCTCGGCGCGGCGGTACGGCTCCCCGACGAGGCCATGCTGCGCGCCCTGCGCCTGCTGCGCGGCACGGCGGAGGACAACCCTGGCCGCGGCAACCTCCTGGAGCTCGGCGGGGTGAAGATCCTGGTCGACTACGCGCACAATCCGCACGGGCTCACCGCGACGCTCTCCCTGGCGGTCAACCTCCCCGGCCGGCGCCGGCTCCTCCTCGTGCTGGGCCAGGCCGGCGACCGCAGCGACGAGGCGCTCCGCGAGCTGGCCGGCGCCGCCTGGGCCTTCCGTCCCGACCGGATCCTGGTCAAGGAGCTGCCGGAGATGCTCCGGGGCCGGCCCGAGGGGGAGATCCCGGCGATCCTGGAAGCCGAGCTGCGCCGCCTGGGAGCCACGGACGGCGACCTCGGCCGTGCCCGCAATGAGATGGAAGCCGTCCGCCAGGCCCTCGCCTGGGCCCGCCCCGGCGACCTCCTGGTGCTCCTGATCCACGCCCAGCGGGACGAGGTCCTGGAGCTGCTCGGCCGGCTCAGCGAGGCCGGCTGGCAGACCGGGCAGCCGGTGGGGCGGTAAACGACTTTCGCAGTCCGTGAGCCCTGAGTCTCCCGTTCTCCGCGTGAGTGGGTGAGGACAAACCAAACCCATCACGAGAAGGAGAACGACCATGGCCATCGATCAGAAATATCGGGACGTCGTGAGGAACGCAACGCTCGCCGCCGGTGCGGCCGGAATCCCCGGAGCTTTCTCGTTCGGAGCGGACGTGACCGCGATGGCGGCGACCTGGGGCACCATGATCGTGGCGATCGCCAAGCGATCGAATCACCGGGTCGACCCCGCGTTCGCGGCCAAGCTCGCCAGCGGCGTGCTCACCGGAGTCGCCGGGTACGTGACAGGGAGCAAGATCGCCACCACTGCCATGAGCCTGATTCCGGGAGGCGTGCTGCTCGCGGTCGGGGTCAACAGCGGCTTGAACTCGCTGTTCACCTATCGGCTCGGGCTCGCTCTTTCAAAGCTGTTCGACAAGGGAAAGCTCGATGCGTCCGATGCGACCACCGCGGTGACGACCCTGCTTTCCCTGATGATCGGGCTGCCGACCTGGGGACAGCTCCGGGACTTCGGCTCTCTCCTGACCGAAGGCTGAAGACCCGCCTCGAAGGACAACGCCGCCGGGCCCCGCCACCCGGCGGCGGTTGAAGTCCACCCTACGACGCCACCCGCCCCTCCACCAGCACCGGCTCCCGGCGCTCCTCCCGGTTCCCTCCCGCCACCTCGGGCTCCGGCTTGAAGCTGGTGATCAGCTCCCAGACGCGGGTCAGCTTGTCTCCGAAGATCGCCACCAGATCACCCGCCCGCGCCAAACGCAGCGCCTTGAGGACCCCTTCCTCCTCCATGTAGACCTTCGGCAGGATCCGCTCGGCCGGGCAGCCGGCCTTGATCAGACCGTTGCGGAGAATCTCTCCCACCTCCCCGGGCTGGCGTCCCCGCAGATCGTCATCCTCTTTCAACAAGATGAGGTCGAAGGCCGGAGCCGCGGCCGCGGCGAGCGCGAGGATGTCCTCGTCCCGGCGGTCGCCCGGCGCGGCGATGACTCCGATCCGCCGGCCGTGGACCGCCAGCTCGCGGATGGTCCGCGCGACGGCTTCCATGCTGTGCGCGTTGTGGGCGTAGTCGAGCAGCACCCGGAAGGGGTGCTCGTAGTAGAAGTTCAGACGGCCCGGCGCCTGGAAGAAGTCCATCGTGAAGGTGCGCAACCCCTGGCGGATGTCCTCCACGTCCACGCCCAGGCCGGTCGCGATCGCGGCGGCGAACATCGCGTTCTGGACGTTGTGCACCGCCTTGCCTTCGAGGGTGCTGGGGATCTGCCGCGCCGAGAGCAGCGGGATCTGGTCCTCGCCCTGGTACAGGACGAGCCGCGGTCCGTCGAGGCCCTGCTCCAGCGTCACCGCCCAGCCGCGCTGCGCCACGTGTTTCCGCACCAGCTCGTTGCCACAATTCGTCGTGACGTAGATCGGTCGCGCCGGACTGTGCTCCGCCATCCGTACCACCCGCTCGTCGTCGGCGTTGAGCACGCAGAAGTCCTGCGCCACCTCGACGATGATCCGTTTGACCTCCGCCAGCTCGTCCACGCTGTGGATGCCCCCCAGGCCGAGGTGGTCCGCGGCCACGTTGAGCACGGCGCCGACGTTGCACCGTCGCCAGCCGAGCCCCGAGCGGACGATGCCGCCCCGCGCGCTCTCCAGGACCGCCGCGTCGATCGTGGGATCGCGCAGCACGAGCTGGCTGGAAAACGGACCGGTCATGTCGCCGCGCACGGTGAGCACGCCGTCGATATAGACGCCGTCCGTGGTCGCCATGCCGACCGTGTAGCCGGCGAGCTTCAGGATGTGCCCGACCATCCGCGTCGTGGTGGTTTTTCCGTTGGTCCCGGTGATCGCCGCGATGGGGATCTGGCAGGGCGTACCCGACGGGAACAGCATGTCGATCACCGGGCCGGCCACGTCGCGCGGCTGCCCCTCGGTGGGCGCGACGTGCATGCGGAAGCCGGGGCCCGCGTTGATCTCCACGATGCCGCCGCCCACGTCCTTGTAGCTGCGCGAGATGTCCGGCGAAATGTAATCGACGCCGCCGACGTCGAGGCCGATCGCCTTGACCGCCCGCTCGGCCATGATCCGCACGTCATAGTGGATGGCGTCGGTCTTGTCGATGGCTGTGCCGCCGGTCGAGAGATTGCCGGTCGAGCGGAGATAGAAGACCTCGCCCGCGGGCAGCACCGTCTCCAGGGTCGCGCCGGCCTGCGCCAGCAGGCGCTGCGCCTGATCGTCCACGACCAGACGGGTGAGGACCTTCTCATGCCCGACGCCGCGCCGTGGGTCGCTGTTGACGAGATCGATCAACTGGCCGATCGTCTGCCGCCCGTCGCCGACCACGTGACCCGGGACCCGCTGAGCCACGGCGATCACTTTTCCGTTGACCACCAGGATCCGGTAGTCGTTCCCCTGGAGGAACGATTCGACGATCACGCCCGAGCCGGTCTCCCGCGCCTTCTCATACGCTTCCCGCACCTGCTCCGGCGTCTTCAGGTTGATCGCAACGGATTTCCCGTGATTCGAGTCGAGCGGCTTGACGACGACCGGATAGCCGAGGCGCTCCACTTCGGCCACGGCCTCGTCCGCGTCATAGACCTCGGCCTGCCGCGGGACGGGAAGGCCCAGGTCGTCGAGGATCTTCCGGGTCAGCCGCTTGTCGGAGGCGATCTCGACCGCGATGTGGCGGGTTTCGCTGGTCACCGTCGCCTGGATGCGGCGCTGGTACTTGCCGTACCCGAGTTGGACCAGCGAGCTCTCGTCGAGGCGCATCCAGGGGATGCCCCGCTCCTCGGCGGCCTGCACCAGCGAGCGGGTCGACGGCCCGAGCGAGCGCCGCTGCGCCATGCGGATGAAGCTCTCGAGCTCCTGCTTCCAGTCGAACGGCGAGGGATCGTGCGCCTCGCGCTCGGGCGGCAGGAGGTGGCGGATCAAACGCAGGGCGAGGCGCCCCGCGGCAAGGCCGACCGGCTCCTCCACGTAGCTGTAGACCACGTGATATTGCCCGGTGGGCAGCCCGTCGCTCCGCGTCTTGCCGAACGTGACCCAGGTGCCGGCGAGGCATTGCAGCTCGATGGCGACGTGCTCCAGCACATGGCCGAGCCAGGTTCCCTCCTCCTCGCGCATCCGCCGCACGAACCCACCCGGGACGCCGAGGCCACAGGTGTGCTCCGCGAGCGTCGGAATCAGCTCGAGGAGCCGGTCCGCGAAGCCGGGGAGCTTCGTGGTGGGATAGTCCTCCAGCTCGCCGAGGTCCACCAGCAGGCGGATCATCGGCCAGAGGGCATAGAGGTTGGGTCCGCGATAGACCCGAGTTTCGAGGACTTGCATACCGGGCTCCTGATGAAAAAACTTGCAGGGTTAAGACTGGCCCAGAAGGGTCACTCACCGTCGTCGAGGCGGGCCGGAACTTCATCCTCCTCCTCTTCGGCGAGCTCTTCCTCTTTGAGGGGATCGATGCGCACCGGATCGGCCGGGGCGAGCCCCAAGCGCTGGCTCAGGTCATAGCGGCAGCCGGAGGTCAGCACGTCCACCTTCAAGCCCATCATGGCGATGGGCTGTCCGCGGTGGACCGCGTGACTGTCGGTGTAGCGCAGGCCGGCGGCGTCCACGATGGTGACGGAGCCCGCGCCGAGGACGCTCACGATGCCGCTGCCGTCGAAGAAGGCGGCGGTGTCCTCGTCGATGCCGACTCCGAGCAGGCCGGGATTGTAGGACAGGGCTGTGAGCAGGCGGCCGAGGCGGTCGCGGCGCCGGAAATGCTGATCGATCACCAGGTTCGGGGCGAGGCCCAGCCCCTTGGCCATGTGCACCAGGCGGCGGCGCGGCGTGCCGCCGCTGTCGCCCAGGGCGATCATGTGCTCGGAGAGCACGGCGGCCCCGGCGCTGGTGCCGGCGACGACCATGCCGGCCTGGTGCCGCTGCCGGATGCACTGCGCGATCTGGGTCCCGCCGAGGGCAGACGAAAACTTGAGCTGGCTGCCGCCGGTCAGGAAGAGACCGGTGGCATATTCGAGGAGGTCGAGAGCTTCGTCTCCCACCTCCAGCGCATGTTCCCGGGTGTCGACGCGGAGCACCTCCACGGAGTCCGCATGCAGCCGGTAAAACAGGTCGGCATACCGCTCTCCGGTGTCGGGCATTTCCGAGGCCGTCGCCAGGACGACGATGGCGGCGTCCGATCCGCCGGCCGCTTCCAGGAAGTGGCGGAGGATCACGCGCTCACGCGTCTTGTCTTCAGCCCCGCCGATCGCGATCAGCAGGCCCGGATGGCTCGAATGGGATGTCGATAGCACTTCCATGCACCGCGAAATGCAGGCAAGGAGAATGCCAAGAGGGCGGGAGAGGGGAAGATCGCCTCAATGGACGACGGGCGGCTCCGGACTCTGGGCGGCTTCCTCCTCTGCTGCCCAGCCGGCCAGCCGCGCCGCATCCCGCTTCCGCCGCCGGCGGATCGCCCAGAGGGCGAGGAGGGTGATGAGGATCCAGAGCACCACGGAGCTGGTCAGGAAGGGGACCCAGCGGTACCAGAGAGTCTGGCTCGCCCAGAACGTGCGCTCGGCGTCCGCGAGGGGGGTTCCGGTGGCCTGCGCGAAGGCTTCGTCGAACGAGAGCCCGGCGGCCACGCCCGCGAGGATCTCTCCGATGACGTCGCGGCCATGCCGGCTCAGGAGGTCCCGGACGAACGCGCCCGCCAGCGTGTAGGCGCTCCGGACCTCTCCTTCTCCTCCGCCAAACCGCCGGTCCACCTCGGCGAGCGGCACCTCACCGCCGCTCAGCAGCGTCGTCGCCAGGCGCGTCTGCTCCTCCAATCCCCAGGAGGAACCGGCGATCAGGGCCACTCCTTCGTGGAACCAGCGCGGAAGCGGCCGCAGATGCGACGCGCGCCCCACCAGCACGTGGGCGAGCTCGTGGCGCAGGAGGTCCTCCAAAGTCGAGTCGGGATAGCTCGGCGAACGAGCCGGCAGAAGGACCACCACGCCCTGCTCCGGCAAGGCGTACCCCGCCACCCAGCGGGGCGCGGAGAGGGCCTGCACCGAGCCCTCCTCAGCCAGGATCACACGGATCGGCGGACCGGGGTCCTGCAACCCCACGAGACGCGCCGCCCCCTCGATCTGGACCGGATCGAGAGCCTGCAGCCGCGACGCGAGCGGCCGGAGCGAGGGCGGCGCCTCCACGAACAGGCGCTGGGCGGCGGCTGGGAGGGAGAGGAGGAGAAGGATCAGGAAGAACTGTCTCACCACGGCGGCCATCTTAGCCCCTGTGAAAAATTTCATACTCGCGCCTCAAAACTTGGGTTAGGATCGCGTCCGGTGCTGAAACCTCGAACCCGTCCCTTCCGTGCGGCACTCGCCGTCTTGACCCTCGGCGTGCTGCTCTCTCTCCCCGGCTGCTCCTCGCCGCGGCAAGGGAGCGCCTACTCCGCCCTGCTGCGCAAAGCTCCGCCGAGCGCGCTGCCCATCCCGGTCGACGGCGTGTCTCCCGCCCGTCTGGTCAACTCCTGGGGAGCGGGCCGCGACGGCGGCCGGCGGCATCAGGGGATCGACATCCTCGCGCCGCGGGGGACTCCGGTCCGCAGCACCACGGAAGGGATCATCGAGTCGAAGGGGATGCGCGGCCTGGGCGGCCTGGTGGTGGCCGTCCTCGGCCCCGGCGGCTACCGCCACTACTACGCGCACCTGGAGGACGTGGCGGCGCAGGTGGTCGGCGAGTGGGTCCACGCCGGCGAGATCATCGGCTACGTCGGCAACTCCGGCAATGCGGCCGTGAGCGTCACGCACCTCCACTACGGCATCTACACGCCCGGCGGCCGGCCGGTGAATCCGTACCCCTTTCTGCGCGGCGGTGCGCAGCTCCAGCTCGAGCGGGCCGCTACAGCGCCTTGATCATCCCCACGATCCCGGCCCGCACCAGGGCGACCGAGATCGCGGCGAGAAACAGGCTCCCGACCTTGGCGACCGCACGGCTGACCGCGGGCCCCATGATGCGCCCGATATAGGGCGCGAACACCAGGGTCAGAAACACCAGGAACATGTTGATCACCAGCGACGTCAGGGTCGGCAGATACCCATAGGCCTCGCGGGAGACCAGGACCGAGGTGATGGCGGCCGGCCCCATGATCATGGGGATGCCCAGCGGCACGACACCCACCGAGGCCACATCCTCGCCGTCGTCGGTCCGGGGATCGCGGCGGCGGTAGTCGCTGAAGGTCAGGTTGGAGATGCTGAGCACCAGGAGGATCAGCCCTCCGCCGACCCGCAGGTCGTTCACCGTGATGCCCAGCAGAGAGAAGATGAGCTGGCCGGCGAAGAGGATCAACGTCGCGAGGAACGACGCGGTCGCCACCGCCTGGAAGGTCAAACGCCTGCGGTCCGCCGCGTCCATCCGGTCCGTCAGAGCCAGATAGACCGGAATGACGCCGAGCACGTTGACCGCCACGAAAAGCGGCAGGAAGCTCTCGATGTAGGGTTTCATGGGCCGGGCGAGCATATCGCAGCCGGCCCCGTCCCCCGGAGGGTCTATCTGCCCGGCGGAGGCGGCAGCGCCTCCTTGCCAGCGACCTGGATCAGGTTGACCACCGAGACCACGCCCTCGGTGCGGTTGGCGAGCTCCTCGGCTTCCTGGCGCTCGTGCTCGGAGGCCACCTTGCCGTTCAGGGTCACCCGCCCGTCGACCGTGTCCACGTCGATGTGGAAGGCATTGACGTCGGGATCGGCCACCAGCCGGGCTTTGACGCGCGCGGTGACCCCGGCATCGTCCAGCACGTCCTGGACGACCGGCCCGACTTCGGCATTGACGCGCTCGGCGCCCCGCTCGAGGGCCGCGCCCGCGTCGTTCGCCGCTTCCTTGACCTGCTCAGCTCCGGCCTTGAGCTCCTCTCCCGCCTGCTCCAGATTCTTGTCGACCTGGTCGCCGTCGACTTTAATCTGGGTGTCGCCCTCGGCGTCGCGAGTGACTTGCACGGCATCCGATTCGCCGTTGCGCTCACAACCCGCGGCGAGGAGGCCTGACAGGGCCAGGCAGACTGCCGCGGTCCAGGAAAACGCTTGCGTGTGCCTGCTCTTCATGGCGTCTACCTCCTTCCAAGAGAAAAAAAGTCGGGAGGCGCCCTGAACCTTGCGATCCGAACGCCTCCCTTGGGGAGGGGCCGCGAAAGACTCTGGAAGTCTCGCGGGTAGCGCACCTATGTTTCGCGCGGCTCGCCCAGGAAAAAGGTGGGGAGGGGTCGGATTCTCCAAACCTCCTCCCCGTATTCAGGGAGGGCCGCGAAAGGCCTGGTTCACCTCGTCTTTGGACCGCCGGTCCGGTGCTTCGGACTGCCGGTCTTGGGCGGAGGAAAGTGCAGCTTCTGTGCCATGGGGAGGGCCCTCACCCCCGGCCCCTCTCCCGCGAGCGGGAGAGGGGAGAAGGTTAGAAGGGCTCAGAGGTTGCCGTAGCGCAGCTAACCCACACCCCTCTCCCGCTTGCGGGAGAGGGGCCGGGGGTGAGGGTACTTTTTACAAGATCGTCGGAAACAGCCGGTCCCCGCGCCGCCGGGAGGGGCTTGCTTCGGCCGCGAGGCCCGCGATCCGCTCGGGACCGGCGTAGACGTTGAAGCGGTCGCCGCGCAGGAAGCCGACGAGGGTGACGCCGAAGCGCTCCGCCAGCTCGACCGCCAAGCTGCTCGGCGCGGAGACGGCGCAGATGAAGGGCACCCCGGCGACCACGCACTTCTGGAGGAGCTCGTAGCTCGCCCGGCCGCTGACCAGCACCAGATGGTCGCGCAGCGGCAGCCGCCCATCGAGGAAGGCGCGGCCGAGGAGCTTGTCCAGCGCATTGTGCCGGCCTACGTCCTCCCGCACGCCGAGCAGGCGGCCGGACGCGTCGAACAGCCCGGCGGCGTGGAGACCGCCGGTGGCCTCGAACACCCCCTGGGCTTCCCGCAGCCGGTTGGGCAGCTCGCGGAGGACCGCGGCGTCGACCACCGGCCCTTCCGGCGCCGCGGTCGGAACGCGCAGCCGCAACGTCTCCAGCCCGGCCTTGCCGCAGACGCCGCAGGCGCTCGTCGCGAAGAAGTGCCGCTCCAGAGAGCGCAGCTCGGGCTCCGGCCCCTCGACGAGCTCGACCTCCACGACGTTCGAGCCTTCCGGTCCGGTCGTCTCCTCGGGAGCGAAGACGGATTCGATCCGCCGGATCCGCTCCCGGTCGGCCACGACCTCTTCCGCATAGAGGAAGCCGGCGGCGAGCTCCGCATCATCGCCCGGGGTGCGCATGGTGACTGCCACCGTCCACGTCCGTTCCCCCATCCGCAGCCGGATCTCGAGCGGCTCCTCCGTGGCGAGCCGGTCCTCCCGCTCGGCGGTCTCCCCCTCGCGGAACGACCAGACGCGGGTGCGGACCTGATTGGGCTTGGCGCGCGTGGACATAGGACATGTATACCGCAGAAATGGGGCGGCACGCATCTTGCCTCACCTGTCCGCGGGTTTGTCAGGGGAGCGATTTTGCCAGGGGGAGACTATGGCGCGAGCAATCTGGAAAGGCAGCATCACCTTCGGTCTCGTCAACATTCCGGTCGGCCTGTACACGGCTGAAAAGCGGGAGGAGGTCTCCTTCCACCTGCTCGACCGCCGCAACATGGCCCGCGTGCGCTACAAGAAGGTCAACGAGGCGAACGACAAAGAGGTCCCCTGGGAAGACACGGTGCGCGGCTATGAATATGAAGAGGGCAAATACGTCGTCCTCTCCGACGAGGATCTCCGCCGCGCCAGCCCCGAGAAGACTCAGACCGTGGACATCGTCGACTTCGTCGACCTCGAAGAGATCGATCCGCGGTATTTCGATAAACCCTACTATCTGGCGCCGGACAAGCGCGGTGCCAAGAGCTACGCCCTGCTGCGCGAGACGCTCCGCCGCACCCGCAAGGTCGGCATCGCCACGGTCGTCATCCGCACCAAGCAGTATCTGGCGGCGGTGACCGTGCACGAGGACGTGATCGTCCTCGACATCCTGCGCTATGGGCACGAGCTGCGCGCCTGGGAGGACCTCGATCTTCCCAAGGGGAAAGAAGGGGTTTCGGAACGGGAGCTCGACATGGCCGAGCGCCTCGTCGAGGGGATGGTCTCGGAGTGGGATCCCGATCGCTACAAAGACACCTACGTGGACGACATGATGGCCATGATCCACCGCCGCGTCAAAGCCGGCCAGACCGAGGCCGGGGCCGAGCCCCCTCCGGAAGAAGAAGAAGCTCGTCCCGCGCGCGGCAAGGTCGTGGACTTGATGGCCCTGCTCAAGCAGAGCGTCGAGGAGGGCGGCAGCTCGAAACACACCGCGGCCAAGAAGACGTCCGCGAAAACCGCGGCGAAGAAGAAGCCCGCCGCCAAGGCAGCGCACCGCCCGGCGAGCAAGAAGACGCCCGCGAAGCGCGCCTCGTCCTCGTCGCGGAGCCGGAAGAAGAGCGCGTGATGGGTCTCCAGGAATACAAGCGCAAGCGGAACTTCACCGTGACTTCCGAGCCCGCGGGGAAGGTCCACGCCGTCCCCGGCAGCTCCTTCGTCATCCAGAAGCATGCGGCCACCCGGCTCCACTACGACTTCCGTCTCGAAATGGAAGGCGTGCTGCGGAGTTGGGCCGTGCCCAAGGGGCCCAGCCTCGATCCCGGCGAGAAGCGCCTGGCCGTCCACGTGGAGGACCATCCGCTCGAATATGGCGACTTCGAGGGGATCATCCCCAAGGGGCAATACGGCGGCGGCACCGTCCTTCTCTGGGACCACGGCACATGGTTTCCGGAAGGGGACCCGGTCAAGGCCTATCGCAAGGGGCACCTCAAGTTCCGCCTGGAAGGGGAGAAGCTCCACGGCGGCTGGAACCTGGTGCGCATGCACGGCCCGCAAGCCGGCGAGGACAAGGAGAACTGGCTGCTGATCAAGGAGAACGACGACACGGCCGTGCCAGGCAGCGCCGATGCCGTGGTGCAGGAGTACCCCGCGAGCGTGACCACCGGCCGCACCCTCGAAGAGATCGCCGCCGACCCCGACCGCGTCTGGCAGTCGAACCGCGAGGAGAAGATCGACAAGAAGGCCGCGAAGGCGCCGGTGAAAGCCAAGGCCCGCGCGGTGAAGGCCAAGGCGGCGCAGGAAGCGCCCGCCAGCGCCCCGGCCGCCAGCCAGGTCGATCCATCCCAGATCTCCGGCGCGCGCAAGGCCCGCTTCCCCGGAGCGATCGAGCCCCAGCTCGCCACGCTGGTCGAGGAGCCGCCGCGCGGCGAGGAGTGGATCCACGAGCTCAAGTTCGACGGCTACCGGGTGCTCTGCGAGGTCCAGAACGGCAAGGTCAAGATCTGGACGCGCAACGGCAAGGACTGGACCGACCGTTTCACCCCGGTCGCCGAGGCGGTGGCGCAGCTGCCGGTGCGCTCGGCCCTGCTGGACGGCGAGGTGGCAGTCCTCGAGCCCGACGGCACCACCAGCTTCCAGGCGCTCCAGAACGCCCTCACCGGAGAGCGCGAGGACAGTCTCGTCTACTTCACCTTCGACCTGCTCTACCTCGACGGCTACGACCTGCGCGGCGCCACGCTCCTCGACCGCAAGGCGGCGCTCACCGGCGTGCTCAGCGGCAACACGTCGCCGACGATCCGCTTCAGCGATCACGTCCAGGGCACGGGCGACGCGTTCTACCGCCAGGCCT
>DATFPH010000424.1:0-1774 GCA_035264905.1 Thermoanaerobaculia bacterium | reverse complement strand
GGCTGGGCTCGAGATCGACCTCGATCGTCTGCGGGGCGCGCGGCTGCGTAGCGCGGCCACCGGTTTCGTGGTCTCTTTGGCGGTTGCGCTGGGCATCGGCCTGGGACTTTATGCCGCTGGTCTCATCCAGGCCCCGCTACTAGTTGCGATCATATTGTCAAGCACATCGCTCGGCATCGTGATCCCGGTGCACGCCGACGCAGGCCAGAGCAACACGGCGCTCGGCCAGCTGATCATCGCCGGCTCGTCGATAGCCGACTTCGGTGCGATCATCCTGCTCTCCCTTTTCTTCTCTGAGGATTCGACAAGTGTCTGGTCCACCCTCCTCTTAATCGGGGGTTTCGTGGTGCTTGTGGTGGTCGCGCAATTATTTGGACTGGAACTGATCCTAGGCGCTTTCTTCGCCGGTGCTGTACTCAGGTTGCTGGATCGCGACGAGATGATGACGCACACGGGCTTCCATACGAAGCTCCAGGCCGTCGGCTTCGGCGTCTTCATCCCGTTCTTCTTCATTACCAGCGGGATGCAGCTCGACGTGCGAGCGCTCGTCTCCGGCGGGGCGGCGCTCGCGCTGGTGCCCGTGTTCCTCCTTGCCCTGCTGCTCGCCCGCGGACTGCCGGCCGCCCTGTACAGGCCGATGGTAGGGGAGAGGGGTTCCCTGGCAGCCGCCCTGTTGCAGGCGACCTCGCTGCCTTTCATCGTGGCCGCCACAGGGATCGGGATGGAACTTGGAATACTAAGCCCCGCGATCGGAGCTGCCATGGTAGTGGCGGGGCTTCTGTCGGTAGTGCTGTTCCCCTTTGGCGCGCTGACACTTCTGCGAGCCATCGGAAAACCGGCCGCAGTCCCCCAGCGAGACGGTCTCGACGATACCGGCGGTAACGAACCAGGGCCAACTTGATATGAACCTATATTGCGGTATCGACTTCATGTTCTCAGGAGTGGGTTATCTGTACCTCACAGGCATGATCGCCGCTGGGAGTTGGGAGAGAGCCCGGGTAATGGAGACGTCCTCTCGCAGGTCAATTCTCGGTCGAGCCTCAGCGCTGTTCCAGGTCGAGCGCGACGCTGTTCATGCACCACCGCTGCCCCCCAGCCTCCCTCGGACCGTCGTCGAAGACGTGGCCGAGGTGGGAGTGGCAACGCGCGCAGCGCACCTCGGTGCGTACCATCCAGTGAGAGCGATCCTCTACGAGCTCGACGGCATCCGGCGAGACGGTCTCGGTGAAGCTCGGCCAACCGGTGCCCGAGTGGTACTTCGCGCGGCCGTCGAAGAGCGCGTTGCCGCAGGCGGCGCAGCGGTAGAGGCCGTCTTCGTCGGTGTCCACGTACTCGCCGGAGAACGGACGCTCGGGCGCCGCCTCGCGCAGGACGGCGTACTGCTCCGTAGAGAGCCGCTTTCGCCACTCCTCGTCGGTGCGGGGCAGCTCGTCGTTGGCCGCACCTTCGTTGAGCCCGACCGGGCAGCTCACGCCGGTCCCGCCCAGGCCGCAGTACCCGTAGGGGACCTTGTGCAGGTACTGCTGGTGATAGCCCTCGGCGTAGTAGAACGGGCCGGCGGGCGCGATCTCCGTGGTGATCGGGCCGTAACCGGCGCCCTTGAGCGCCTCCTCGTAGGCGTCGCGGGTCTCCTCGGCGGCCCGGCGCTGCTCGTCGTCGGCGTGGTAGATCGCCGAGCGGTACTGCGTGCCTACGTCGTTGCCCTGGCGCATCCCCTGCGTCGGGTCGTGGGCCTCCCAGAACACCGCGAGCAGGTCCCGGTAGGAGACCTTCT
>DATFPH010000423.1:0-7037 GCA_035264905.1 Thermoanaerobaculia bacterium | reverse complement strand
CGAGCGAGGTGCGCGCGGTCAATCCCGGCTTCTCCTGGCAACCGAACGAGAAGAGCGCGCTCCACGTCAACGTGGAATTCCTGGACACCAGCTTCGCGCCGGATTCCGGGCTGCCGATCCTCTCGGGTTTCTTCACCGCCTCCCGCAGCCCCGAGGTCGCGAACGTGTCCCGCACCCGTTCCTACCAGTCGCCCTACGATCTCTCCGACCAGGAGACGCGGCGGGCGCAGATCGACTACGAGAAGCAGCTCTCCGCGAACGTCTCCCTGCGCGACAAGGCGTATTACCGCCGCCTGGACTGGCTGTCCAACGGCACCATCTTCAACGGTGTCTTCCCCGATATCTTGGGGGGAGGGCTGGGGAAGAACGTGGTGTTGCGCTCGCTGATCCTCCTCGACGACCGGCAGGAGTTCGCTGGCGACCAGCTCGAGGCGGTGATCACCGCGGAAACCGGCGGCATGACCCACCAGATCCTCGCCGGCGTGGAGGTTGCCCGGCTCGACGACCGCTTCACGCTCGACGTGGGCTTCCTGCCCAACATCGACCTCCTGGACCCGGTGGAGACCGCCCAAGGACCGGTCTTCCTGATCCCCGGCCAGTCGCAGGCCGCCGACGCTTCGAGCCGGGTCCTCGCGCCGTACGTGACCGATCAGATTTCGGTCTCGGACCGCTTCCAGGTGCTGCTGGGAGCGCGTTTCGACGCGATCGACTACACGGACGACGTCACCGCGACCGACCGCAGCTTCTCTCAGGTCTCGCCGATGCTCGGCCTGACCTGGTCACCCGTGCCGTCGCTCTCGCTCTATGCCAACGCCGGCCGCGGCTTCGCGCCGCCGTCGAGCCGGGTGATCGGCAAGCGCGAGCCCGAGGAGAGCCAGCAGACCGAAGCGGGCATGAAGGCCAACCTGTGGGGCGGCAAGGCACAGGCGACGCTCGCCGTCTACGAGCTCGAGCGGGAGAACGTGGCGATCCCCGACCGCACGGGCATCACCCGGCAGACCGGGACCCAGCGCTCGCGCGGCGTCGAGCTGGAGCTCGCGGCCGAGCCGCTGCCGCGCCTGCGCACCTTCTTCTCCTATGCCTATACCGACGCGGAGCTGACCCGGTTTGCCGAGACCGTTTTCGTCGGATTCAACCCGCTGCCGGTCTTCGCGACGATCGACCGCTCGGGCAACCGCCCGGCCTTCGCCCCGGAACAGATTGCCAACCTCTGGCTGAGCTGGCGCTTTGGCAACGGGTTGGGCACCGGGCTCGGCGGCCGCTATCTCTCCGGGCAATTCATCGCCGAGGACAACGCGTTCGAGCTCGATGACACGCTCACGCTGGATGCCGCCCTCTTCTACGACCGGAGCGACTGGAGCCTGAGCCTCCACTTCGACAACCTGACGGAAGAGGAGTACTTCACCCGCGGCTTCGGGTCCACCTCGGTGATCCCGGCCCCGGGCTTCACCGTGCAGGGGAACCTCGCCTACCGGTTCGGGCTCTGATGGAAAGGAATGAGTCTCCATGGATTCGTATGACGTCATCGTGATCGGCGGCGGACCCGCCGGAGCCACCGCGGCGACCCTGGTCGCGCAACATGGACACCGCGTGCTCCTCCTGGAGAGAGCGCCGGAGGCCCGGTTCAAGATCGGCGAATCGCTGATGCCCGCGACCTGGTCGACCTTCGAGCGGCTCGGCGTGCTCCCGAAGCTGGCGAAGAGCCACTTCCCGCGCAAGTACAGCGTCCAGTTCTACGGCAGATCGGGGAAGGCTTCCGTGCCGTTCTACTTCCAGGAGACCGATCCGCACGAGCGCTCCGTCACTTGGCAGGTGCTGCGCAGCGAGTTCGACGCCCTCATGCTCGACAACGCCCGCGAGCACGGGGTCGAGGTGCGCCGGGGAGCCGCGGTCAAGGACGTGCTCTTCGACGGCGAGCGCGCGGTCGGCGTCCGCGCGGATCTCGGGAAGGGTTCTATCGATGGTGGGGGCGTCCGCGAGATCCCGTGCAAGGTCGTGGTCGACGCCACCGGGCGCAGCGCGTTCCTCGGCCGGAAGCTCGGCCTGATGCGGCCGGACCCGGAGCTGCGCAAGGCCGCGATCTTCTCCCACTTCGAGGGAGCGCTGCGCGATCCCGGGATCGACGAGGGCGCGACCCTCGTCCTCTACACCGGAGGCGACGACAAGGAGAATGCCTGGTTCTGGTACATCCCGCTGCCCGGGGACCGGGTGAGCGTCGGCGTGGTCGGCTCGATCGAGAAGCTGATCTCCAGCCGGCCGGGCGATCCGCAGGCGGTGTTCGACGAGGAGGTGGCGCTCTGTCCGGAAGCGCAGCGGCGCCTCGCCGGCTCCCGCCAGGCCTTCCCGGTCCAGGTCCTGAACGACTTCTCCTATCGCTCCTCGCGCATCGCCGGCGACGGCTGGGTGCTGGCGGGAGACGCGTTCGGCTTCCTCGATCCGATCTACTCGTCGGGCGTGCTGCTGGCCCTGACCTCGGGAGAGCAGGCCGCCGACTCGATCCACGCCGCCTTGGAGGCGGACGACCTCTCGGCCGAGCGGCTCGGCGCCCACGGCCCGCGGTTCCTGGCCGGCATGGAAGCGATGCGCAAGCTCGTCTACGCCTTCTACGAGAAGGACTTCAGCTTCGCCCGGTTCCTCCGCCGCTTCCCGGACCAGCGGATCGAGCTCATCCACCTGCTGGTCGGCAACGTCTTCCGGCCGTCCGACAGCCTCTTCGCGGACATGGGACAGATGGCGCACCTGCCCGAGGAGGTCTACCTGGAGGACCGGGAACCCGAGAGCGGTGCGCCGGCAGAGGCCGCGGCGGGAGGGCGCCGGTGACGAAACCCATGCGGATCGCGCTGCTGTATCTCGCCCTCGCGGCGTTGTACCTGCTGCACAACGATCTCTGGCTGTGGAACGACTCCAGCCTGGTTTTGGGGCTGCCGGCGGGGCTCGCGTACCACGTCGGCTTCTGCATCGCGACCTCGGTCGTGCTGACGCTCCTGGTGCTCTATGCCTGGCCGGATCATCTCGATCGGGAGCTGGATCGGCGTCTGGACCGGGAACCGGAGGAGAGGCGATGACTCTCGCCGTGATCATCGGCTACCTGATCATCGTCCTGGTGATCGGCCTGTTCAGCCACCGCTTCTTCCGCGGCACCAGCGAGGACTTCTTCGTCGCCGCCCGCACGCTCGGCCCCTTCATCCTGCTGGTCTCGCTGTTCGGCGCCAACATGACGGCGTTCGCGCTCCTCGGCTCCTCGGGCGAGGCCTACATGGAAGGGATCGGCGTGTTCGCGCTCATGGCCTCGTCGTCCGCCCTGGTCATCCCGGTGGTCTTCTATTTCATCGGCACGCGGATCTGGGCGCTCGGCAAACGGCGGGGCTACCTGACCCCGGTGCAGTTCTTCCGCGAGAGGTGGGATTCGGACAACCTCGGGCTCCTGCTCTTCGTCGTGCAGGTCGGGCTGCTCATCCCCTACCTCCTGATCGGCGTCATGGGCGGCGGCTCGACGCTGACCCAGGTGACCGGCGGCCAGGTGCCCGACTGGGTGGGCGGCCTGGTCATCAGCGCCGTCGTGCTCGCCTACGTGACGTACGGCGGGATGCGGGGAACGATCTGGGTCAACGTCTTCCAGACTCTCGTCCTGCTGGCCCTCGGCTTCATCGCCTTCTGGGTGATCATCGGCAAGCTCGGCGGCCTCTCCGCGGCGATGACCCGGCTCGCGGAGACGCACCCGGACATGCTGATCCGCGGCGAGCACATCAAGCCGCTCCAGCTCCTCACCTACACCTGCATCCCGCTCTCGGTCGGCATGTTCCCCCACATGTTCATCCACTGGCTGACCGCGAAGAACGCCGCCTCGTTCCGTCCGACCATCGCCTTCTACCCGCTCTGCATCGCCATCGTCTGGGTGCCGAGCGTGCTGCTGGGAGTCTTCGCCCGCCTCGACTTCCCAGGCCTCAATGCGGGCGCCGCCAACTCGGTCCTGGTCAAGATGATCGACCTCCACGCGCCGGGCCTGCTCGCGGGCCTCCTTGCGGCCGGCGTCTTCGCCGCGATCATGAACTCCTTCGACTCGCAGGTGCACTCGGTGGGGACCATGTTCACGCAGGACATCGTGCGCCACTACGGCTTCAACGACCGGATGAGCGAGAAAAACCAGATCCTGGTCGGCCGCCTGTTCATGGTGGCCATCCTGGTCGCCACCTACCTCCTCTCGCGGGTGACGGACCGGAGCATCTTCAAGCTCGGCGTCTGGTGCTTCACCGGCTTCGCCGCGCTGTTCCCGGTGGTCGTCGCCGCGGTGTTCTGGAAGCGCAGCACGAAGTGGGGAGCGTTCGCCTCGACCCTCTCCGTGATCGTGCTCTGGATCTACTTCGTCGTCCACGGCTGGAAGAGCGCGGACTACACGGTCGCGGGCTCCGGCGTCATGCCCGTCGCCCTGATGCTGCTGGTCTCCACGGCGGCCATGATCGCCGGCTCGCTCCTGACCCGGCGGCCGCAGCAGGCGACGCTCGACAAGTTCTTCCCGCGGAGCGACAGGACCGAGGAGGAGGACCGCCCGGCGCTGAGGATCGCGCAGTGAGAATTGCGTACATCGCGGCCGGCGCGGCCGACATGTACTGCGGGAGCTGCCTGCACGACAACACGCTGGCGGCGGGGCTCCAGAAGATGGGGCACGATGCGGTGCTCGTCCCCACCTATACGCCGCTGCGCACCGACGCGCCCGGCGTGAGCCTCGACCGCGTCTTCTTCGGCGCCCTGAACGTCTACCTGCAACAGAAGGCCGCGGCCTTCCGCCACACCCCCCCAATTCTAGGTAGATCGTTCGACTGGCTGCTCGACCGGCCCGGGCTGATCCGCCGCGCCGCCCGGCTCGGCGCCTCGACCGATCCCACGGAGCTGGGGGACCTCACCTATTCGATCCTCCAGGGGGAGGAGGGCTTCCAGGCCAAGGAGCTGGCGAAGCTGGTGGAGTGGCTGCACGACGACTTCCGCCCCGACGTCGTCCACCTCACCAACTCGATGTTCGCCGGCTTTGCGCGCCAGTTGAAGCGGGAGCTGGGCGTCCCCGTGGTCTGCAGCCTCCAGGGCGAAGACCTGTTCCTCGACCAGATCCGCGAGCCCTGGCGGACGCGCGTCCGCGAGCTGCTGCGCGAGCGGGCGCGCGACGTCGACGCCTTCCAGGTCCACAGCGCCTGGTACGCCGACTTCATGGCTGATTATCTGGGAGGGATCGACCGCGGCCGGATGCTCGTCGTCCCGCTCGGCCTCAACCTGAACGGTCACGCCGCCGCCCCGCTCCGCGTTCCGGACGATCCGCTGACGATCGGCTACCTCGCCCGCATCTGCCCCGAGAAGGGGCTCCACCAACTGGTGGAGGCCTTCCATCTCCTGGCCTCGCAGATGCCCGGGGTGCGGCTGCGGGTGGCCGGCTACCTCGGCGTCAGGGACCGGGCCTACCTCCACGACCTGGAGGCGCGGATCGCGGACTGGGGCTTGGCGGGCTCCTACGAGCACGTCGGCGAGGTCGACCACGAGGAGAAGATCCGCTTCCTCCAATCGCTCGACGTCCTCTCGGTGCCGACCGTCTACCGCGAGCCCAAGGGGCTCTTCGTGCTGGAGGCGCTCGCCAGCGGCGTGCCGGTCGTCCAGCCCCGGCATGGCGCGTTCCCCGAGATGATCGAGGCGACCGGCGGCGGCCTCCTGGTCGAGCCCGGGTCCGCCGAGGACCTGGCGCGCGGCATCGGGAGCCTGCTGCGCGATCCCGCGCTGCGGCGGGAGCTGGGGGAACGCGGCCGCGAGGCGGTCCACACTCGCTTCAACGTCCGTGCCGAGGCCGATGCGACTGTCCAGGGGTACGAGCGGCTGCTGAGTGACCTGGCCCGGAGAGCGACCGCGTAGTGGATATGGCCAGAGGCGGCGGCAAGCTGCTCGCGGTCCGCGACGTCCACAAGCGCTTCGCGACCACTTCGGAGCCGGTGGAGGTCCTGCGCGGGATCTCCTTCGAGCTGGGCGAGCGCGAGGCCCTGGCGATCACCGGACCGTCGGGATCGGGCAAGAGCACACTGCTCCACCTGATCGGCTCGCTCGACCGCCCCTCGGCGGGGACGATCGAGATCGGCGGCACCGACCCCTTCGCGCTGCCGGAGCCGGAGCTGGCCTGGTTCCGCAACCGCACGATCGGCTTCGTCTTCCAGGATCCCCACCTGCTGCCGCAGTACACCGTGCTCGAAAACGTGCTGGTACCCGCGCTCGCCTTCCCGGGGCGAGGAATGGGCACGCAGGCCGCCCAGGACCGCGCTGCCGAGCTGCTCGCTCGGGTCGGCCTCGGCCACCGGCTGACCCACCGGCCCGCCGAGCTGTCGGGCGGCGAGCGGCAGCGGGCCGCGGTGGCGCGGGCGCTCCTGAACCGCCCCGCCCTGCTGCTGTGCGACGAGCCCACGGGCAGCCTCGACCGCGCCGCAGCGGCGACCGTGGCCGACCTCCTCTTCGAGCTGCACGAGGCGGAGGGGACGATCCTCATCGCGGTGACCCACAGCCTCGACCTCGCGGCGCGCTTCGCCCGCCGCTTCGAGCTGGTGGAGGGACGGTGCGCCGAGCCCTTCGCAGCCTGACCCACTTCCGGAAAGCCAGCCTGGCCGTGGCGCTCGGCGCCGCCGTAGCCACGGCCGTGCTCACCGGCGCTCTGCTGGCCGGCGACTCGGTGCGCGGCAGCCTGCGCGACCTGACGCTGGAGCGCCTCGGCGGCGTCGACCTCGCCTTGGTGGCGGACCACTTTTTCCGTGAAGAGCTGGCCACCGACCTCGTGCGCCGCCGGGCCGCGGAGGCGGCGCCCGTGATCGTCCTCCTCGGCACCGCCGTGCACGGCAGCTCGGGAGCCCGGGCCGCCGGAGTGGCGATCTACGGGGTGGACACCCGCTTCGTCCGGCTCCATGGCGCCAGCCTCCCCGAGCTGACCGCCGGCAAGTCTCCCGGCGCCCTCTTCCCGCCGGTGGTCCTCAACGAGCCTCTAGGCCGCGAGTTGGGGATCCGTCCGGGGGACGACGTCC
>DATFPH010000422.1:0-3314 GCA_035264905.1 Thermoanaerobaculia bacterium | reverse complement strand
CAGGTGGGCCAGCAGCCGGTCCGCGGTCGCGGCGTCGAAGAGGTCCGTGTTGTAGCTCAGCCCACCGAAGATCTGCCCGCCCTCTTCCGTCAGGCCGAGGCTGAGGTCGAATTTCGCGGTCCCCACCTCGGCGCCCAGCGGCGCAAGCCGCAGCCCCGGCAGGTCGAGGGCGCGCCGCGGCACGTTCTGCAGCACGAAGAGGACCTGGAACAGGGGCGTGTGGCTCAGGCTGCGCTCCGGCGCCAGCTCCTCGACCAGCCGCTCGAAGGGGATCTCCTGGTGCTCGTGCGCCTCCAGCGACGCCTGCCGCACGCGGCCGAGCAGCTCCTGGAAGCTCGGGCCGCCCGACAGGTCGCCGCGCAGCACCAGCGTGTTGACGAAGAGGCCGATCAGCTTCTCGGTCTCCTGCCGGTTGCGGCCGGCGATGGGCGTGCCGACCGCGAGATCCTCGCTGCCGGCCCAGCGGCCGAGCAGCGCCTGCCAGCCCGCGAGGAGCGTCATGAACGGCGTGGCCCCCTCGCGCCGGCTCAGCGCGGCCAGGCGCTCGGACAGCGCCGGATCGAGCGCGAGCGGCCGGACGGCTCCGCGGTGGCTCTGCACCGCCGGCCGCGGCCGGTCCGTGGGCAGCTCCAGCTGCGGCGGCAGGCCCGCCAGCCGGCCGCGCCAGTACCCCAGCTCCGCCTCCAGGACCCCGCCCGAGAGCCAGCTCCGCTGCCACGCCGCGTAATCCGCGTACTGCACCGGCAGCTCCGGCAGCGGCGCGGGACGGCCTTCGGCAAACGCCGCGTAGAGCGCTCCGATCTCCTCGACGAGCACCTGCATGGACCAGCCGTCGCTGACGATGTGGTGCATGGTCAAGAGGGCCGCGTGCTCCTCCGCGCCCAGGCGCAGCAGCGCGGCCCGCAGCAGCGGACCCCGCGAGAGAGCGAACGGCCGCAGCGCCTCCTCGGCGATCCGCCGCGACGCCTCGGCCTCGCGCAGCTCCCGCGGAAGGCCGGCGAGGTCCACCACCGGCAGGGAGAGCGCGCCGGCCGCGGCGATGACCTGCACGGGCTCGCCGTCCACCTCGCCGAAGCTCGTCCGCAGCGCCTCGTGGCGCCGCACCACCTCGCCCAGCGCGCGCTCCAGCACGTCCACCCGCAACCGGCCCTCGACCCGCAGCGCCACCGGGATGTTGTAGGCCGGACTGTCCGGCTCCAGGCGGTCGAGGAACCAGAGCCGCTGCTGGGCGAAGGACAGCCGCTCGGCGCCCGTGCGCGGCACCGGCACGATCGCCGGCGCCAGCGCGCCCCGCCCGGCCCGGCGCGCCTGCTCCACCGCCTGAGCCAAGGCCGCCACGGTGGGCGCCTCGAACAGCACCCGCAGCGGCAGCTCGACGCCGAACAGGCGGCGCACCCGCGACATCACCTGGGTGGCCAGCAGGGAGTGGCCGCCCAGGTCGAAGAAGCTCGCGTCGACCCCCACCCGCTCCAGGCCCAGCACCTCGCACCAGATCCCCGCCAGCATCTCTTCGACCGGCGTGCGCGGCGCCACGAATTCATCGTCCGCGGCGGCTCTCCCGGGCTCGGGAAGACCCTTGCGGTCCACCTTGCCGTTGGGTGTCAAGGGCAGGGACTCCAGCACCACGAACGCCGACGGCACCATGGGCTCCGGCAGGACCTCCCGCAGGCTCGACCGCAGGCCGGCCGCGGTCAGCCGCGCGCCGCCATCCGGCACGACGTAGGCGACGAGGCGCAGGTCTCCCGCGGCCTCCTGCCGGGCCAGCGCCACCGCCGCACGGACTCCCGGCTGGCTGGCGAGCGCCGCCTCGATCTCCCCCAGCTCGATGCGGAATCCCCGCACCTTGAGCTGGTGGTCGAGGCGGCCGAGATATTCGAGCTGGCCGTCCACGCGCCAGCGCGCCAGATCGCCCGTCCGGTAGAGCCGCATCCCCGCTCCACCGAACGGATCCGGCACGAACCGGCCGGCCGTGAGATCCGGCCGGTCCAGATATCCCCGCCCCAGGCAGACGCCGCCGAGGACCAGCTCTCCGGGCACACCCGCGGGAGCCGGCTCGCCGTGGCGGTCCAGCACATAGGCCCGCGCGTTGTCGATCAGCCGGCCGAGCGGCGTCAGGGCGGGCACGGCCCCCGGGGGGCAGGTCCAGAAGGCCATCTGGATGGTGGCCTCCGTCGGGCCATAGAGGTTCACCAGCTCCACGTTCCAGCGCGCGGCGAGCCGGCGGGCGAGATCCGGCGTCAACGCCTCGCCGCCGCAGCACACCTGCCGCAGGGCCGCGCAGCGCTCCAGGCCGTCCTCCGCCAGGATCAGGGAGAGCATCGAGGGGACGACCTGGAGAACCGAGATCCGCTCTTCGGCGAGGGCGCGCACGAGGTACGCAGGGTCCCGATGACCCTCCGGCCGGGCCATGACCAGCCACGCTCCCGCCATTAGCGGTGCGAAGATCTCCCACACCGAGGCGTCGAAGCCGAACGGAGTCTTCTGCAGGACCCGGTCGGCCGGGCGCAGCGGGAACCGGCGCTGCATCCAGAGCATGTGATTGCTCAGACCTTCGTGGCGGACCATCACCCCCTTCGGCCGTCCCGTCGATCCCGAGGTGAAGATGACGTAGGCCAGGCTCTCGGGCGCAACCTCGACGGCGGGAGGGGTGGAGCGCCGGCCGGACTGCGGTCCGCCTGCATCGAGGCAGACGACCCGCGGACCCGCGGCGGGCAGAGCCTCCGTCCAGCGGGTCTGCGTCAGCAGCACCGGCACCCGCGCGGCCTCCAGGATGTAGGCGAGGCGCTCGCGCGGGTAGGACGGATCGAGCGGGACATACGCGCCACCGGCTTTGAGCACCGCCAGGAGGCCGACGATCATCTCCAGGGACCGGTCGAGACAGAGGCCCACCCGGACCTCCGGCCCGACGCCGAGCTCCTGGAGGAAGCCCGCGAGATGGTTGGCCCGCTCGTCGAGCTCGCGGTAGCTCAGCCCGGCGCCGTCCGACGACACCGCCACGGCCTCCGGCGTCCGTGCCGCCTGCTCCGCGATCAGCTGATGGACCGGAGGAGCGCTCCGGAGGGCTCCCGTGTCGTTCCACTCCGCCAGGAGGCAGTGCCGCTCGGCCGGAGTCAGGAGCGGCGCCTGGTGGAAGGGCCGGCCGGGGTGCTCCGTCACGGCGTCGAGCAGGCCGCTCAGATGGCCCAGCAGACGGTCCACCGTCGACGCGTCGAACAGGTCCGTGTTGTAGCTCAGCGACCCGAAGACCTGGCCGCCCTCCTCCATCAGGCCCAGGCTGAGGTCGAACTTCGCGACCTCCACCTCGGCGCCCAGCG
>DATFPH010000421.1:0-33761 GCA_035264905.1 Thermoanaerobaculia bacterium | reverse complement strand
GGCGCGCCCGATGCCGGGATGGGGAACGTCGCCGTCGCCGGCGATCTCGTTCGAGGTGTCGACCACGATCACCCGCTTGCCGAGGTCGTCGGCCAGGACGCGCGCCGCCTCGCGCAGCAGCGTGGTCTTGCCCACGCCCGGACGGCCGAGCAGGAGGATCGACCGGCCGGACTCGATCACGTCGCGCAGGATGTCGACCGTGCCGTAGACGGCGCGGCCGACCCGGCAGGTGAGGCCGACCACGTCGCCGACGCGGTTGCGCAGGGCGGAGATGCGGTGCAGGGTGCGGGCGATGCCGGCCCGGTTGTCCTTGCCGAAGCGGGCGATGCGCTCGACCACGTGGTCCAAGTCCTCGCGCTCCACCGGCCGGTCGTCGATCATCTCGCCGCGGTCGGCGAAGCGGACCTCCGGCGTCCGCCCCAGGTCGAGCACGATCTCGATGATGGAGCCGCGGTCCGGCCGCGCCTCGATGGCGTGACGCACCCGCAGGGGCATCACGGCCAGCAGCAGCTCCAGGTCGTCCGTCATCTGTCCCTCCCTCACAACCGCTCCTCCTTGCTCTTCAGACTAGGCAAAATCAATGCCGAATGGAACCTTTTCCCTGGTTCCCTCGTACAGGGGGGATCGGGAGGAGAACCACATGAGACCCTTCAAAGCCCTGATTCTGTCCATTCTGTCCCTGGTCCTGCTGAGCGCCGATGCCCGGGCGGAGACCCTGACCGAGAAGTTCGCCAAGACGTATCCGCTGGCGGCGGACGGCTCCCTCAGCCTGACGAACGTCAACGGCGACGTGACGTTCGAGGCATGGGACCGCGCCGAGGTGCAGGTGAACGCCGAAAAGAAGGTCAAGGCCGGCACTGCGGAGGACGCCCGCAAGATCCTCAGCCAGATCCGGATCGACGTGCAGGCGGAGCCGTCCGCGGTGCGCATCGAGACGAAGACGCCGAAGAAGGTGGAGGGGGGCGGTTTCTGGAACGCCCTGTTCGGCGGGAACGACGTCTCCATGGGCGTGACCTACCGCGTCAAGGTCCCGCGGGACGCCATCGTGGAGGCCGACAACGTGAACGGCGGCATCCGGCTCTCCGGCACGCGCGGCACGGGCCGGCTGGAGACGGTGAACGGCGCCGTCGACGTCGAGGGGACGTCGGGCGCCCTGGTCCTGGAGAGCACGAACGGCAATATCAAGATCGCCCGGTCGGAGGGCGCGGTCAAAGCCTCGACGACCAACGGCAACATCGAAGCGGACCTGGACCGCCTCGCCGCGGACCGGGATCTCGGCTTCTCGACCACCAACGGCGAGGTGAGCATCCGCCTGCCGCGGGACGCCCGGCTGTCGGTCGACGCCGCGACGACGAACGGATCGATCGACAGCGACGTTGCGATGTCCAAGACCAGCTCCCGCCGCAACCACCTGACCGGCGACATCAACGGCGGCGGCGCCACGCTGCGGATCCGCACCACGAACGGCAGCGTCGAGATCAGCGAGATCTGAGGAGGGCCCCGGAGGCCCCCGCCCGCCCAAGGACGGCAAGGACTTCAAGGACTGCAAGGAGGGCTCCAGGACAGGAGCTTCGTCTTTGTTGTCCTTGGAGTCCTTGCCGTTAAGTCGTCCGGGTAACTGCAGTCTTTCTGTTGTCCCTGAGCTTCCTCGCCGGACAGGTGCGGGCCGACCGTATCGAGCTCGTCTCGCGGCTCGTGCCGGGGCAGGTCTGGGATACGGCCGGCGGCGGGAGCAGTCTCCCGTTTGGCGGGGTCCGGCAGACCCTGAGCTCCGACGGCCGCTGGGCTGTCTTCTCCAGCTTTGCGCAAAACCTTGCCCCCGGACAGGTCGACCTCCTCAACAACCAGGACGTGCTCGTCTATCCGGGCGACCTCGCCCAGCCGCCGGTCGAGGAGTACCTGTGGATCCGCGCCGGGAGCTTCTCCCGGTCGCTCTGGACGATCATGCCGCTCGGCGGGAACGGCACGCTGGCCGTCCTGCCGCGGTTGAAGGCTCCGAAGCTCAACCCCACGGTCCACATCGTTCTGGATGTGAGCGGGTACTTCGAGTGAGATAAAACAGCCTGAGGGGAGGGCACGGCTCTCCCCTCAGCCCCCCCTCCGTGGATTTCCTGACCCCCATATCACGGCGGCGTCACCCAAACCGCCCCAAACCCGAGTAGACTTCCTGCAAATCCGTACGTTCAACCTGGCCGCTCGTCCTGCCGGGTTCCGTCTGTCTGAGGGAGATCCGCCCATGCTGAAGTCGCTCCGTGTCCTGCTGCCTGTCCTCGCCCTGCTGAACTGCCTGCTCACGGCACCGGTCCGGGCTCAGGTCTCCCTGACGACGTTGGGGACGCCATACACCCAGAGCTTCGACTCGCTGCCGGCGACCGCCTCAGCGACGTGGACCAACAATTCCACGATTCCGGGCTGGTTCCACGCGCGCACGGGGACGGGCACCACGATCGTCGCGAACAACGGCAGCAGCAACGCGGGCAACCTCTACAGCTATGGCACCGGCACCGCCACTGACCGGGCGCTCGGCTCGGTCGGCTCGGGCAACGTCGCGGTCGGCAACCTCTTCTGGGGATTGCGGCTGCAGAACAACACCGGGGCGACGATCACCCAACTCGACGTGAGCTACACGGGCGAGGAGTGGCGTATGGGTGGGTGCACTCCGACGCCGTGTACGTCGGCGGCCCAGACAGTCACCTTTTCCTACCTCGTGGGCAGTCCCACCGTCACCGGCACGTTGGCCGAATTCCAAACTGCCGGCGTGGCAGTACCAGCCCTCAACTTTACCAGCCCTGTCGTCGGCCCTTCCACCGGAGTGGCCCTGGACGGGAACCTCACGGCCAACCGGGTGACGTTGACGTTCTCCATTTCTGGGCTCAGCATCCCCAACGGCACCGAGGTGATGCTGCGCTGGTCGGATCCCGACCACACCAACTCCGATCACGGGCTCTCGATCGACGACCTTTCGGTGACCCCGCAGGGTAGCCCCAATGCCCCCGTGGTTCCCAGTTGCCCTGCGAGCCTCGCGACGGTCTTCGGGACAGCCGCCTCCGCCGGAGTGAGCGCCTCGGACACCGACGGTACCGTCACCAGCGCTACGATCACCGGCATCACGCCCTCCGATCCCGGCACGATCACGCTGACGGGCTTCACGCCCGCCGGCGGGGTCGGCGGCACCGCCAATGCGACCCTCGACGTGTCGAACACGACGCCGGTGGGAAGCTACAACGTCACCGTCCAGTGGGCGAACAACGACCCCTCTCCGCAGACAGCCACTTGCGCCGTGGCCGTATCGGTCACCTCAATCTCGAAAATCCACGACGTGCAGGGGAGCGGCGCCGCGACCCCGATTCCGGGGGCCACGGTCACGGTCGAGGGGGTCGTTACCGCTAACTTCCAGGGCACCGGCAAGCTGCAGGGCTTCTTCCTCCAGGAAGAGGACACCGACGCGAATGCGGAGGGCGATCCGGCGACCTCGGAGGGAATCTTCATCTATTGCAACAGTTGCCCCATACCGGTCGCCGAGGGACAGCGGGTGCGGGCGACCGGGGTCGTCTCGGAGTTCAACAACATGACCGAGATCACCGCCAGCACGGCGCCCTCGGTGGTGGTCACCGACGCCGGCAACAACCTCGCCCAGGTGACTCCGGCGCCGATCGACCTGCCGGTGGTCGGTGACATCAACACCTTCTACGAGGCGCGCGAAGGGATGCTCGTCACCTTCGTCGATCCCCTCACCGTCTCGGAGTACTTCGAGCTCGCCCGCTTCGGCCACATCGAGCTGTTCGAGGGCGGCCGGCCGCGGCAGTTCACCGAGGCGAACCCGCCGAGCGTGGCCGGGAACACCGCCCACCTCGACAACCTCGACCGCCGGCGGGTCGTCCTCGATGACGACAACAACCGGCAGAACGCCTACCTCCCCGCCTTCGGTGGTCCGCCCAACGGCAGCCAATTCATCTTCCACCCGCGTGCCAACGGCGGCTTCTCGGTCGGCACCCAGGGGACCGACTTCTTCCGCGGTGGCGACCTGGTCAACGGCCTGACCGGTGTCCTGCACTGGTCCTTCCCGGGGACGGGTGCCGACACCTGGCGTATCCGCCCCACCGGCGCGACCCCGGCGACCTTCACCGTCGCGAATCCGCGGCCGGCGACGGCGCCCGCGGTCGGCGGCGCCATCAAGGCGGCGGGCATGAATCTGCTCAACTATTTCACCACCATCGACACAGGGGGGACCCCGTGCGGCCCGGCTGCGAATCAAGAGTGCCGGGGCGCCGACAGCGTTGCCGAGCTCAACCGCCAGCGCGCGCGGGCGGCGCTCGTCGTCTGCACGCTGAACGCCGACGTCTACGGCTTCGCGGAGCTCGAGAACACCACGCCGAGCGCCTCGATCACCGACCTGCTGGGCGCCGTCAATACCCTCTGCGGCGGGGCGCATCCGTACGCCTTCGCGAATACCGGCGGCACGCTCGGCACCGACGCCATCCGGGTGCAGCAGATCTACCGCACGGGCATCGTGTCGCCGGTCGGCTCGCCGCTCTCCGATCTCGATCCGATCCACAACCGGCCGCCGACGGCCCAGACCTATGACGTCGTCGACGCGGCAAACTCGGCCTTCGGCCAGCGTTTCACGGTGATCGTCAACCACTTCAAGTCGAAGGGCTCGAGCGCCGGCCTGCCGGGCGACGCCGACATCGGAGATGGCGCCGGTGCCTCGAATGCCACACGGACAGCGCAGGCCAGCCGCCTCCTCACCTGGATCAACAGCACCGTTGTCCCCGCCGCGGGTGACCCGGACGTCCTGCTCCTCGGCGACTTCAACGCTTACGCCAAGGAGGACCCGGTCAACACCCTGATCGCCGGCGGGTACACGGATCTCGAGACCCTCTTCCACGGGGCGAACGCCTACTCCTATCTCTTCGACGGCCAGCTCGGCCATCTGGACTATGGCTTCGCCAGCTCCAGCCTGCTCTCGCAGGTCACCGGCACCGACGCCTGGCACATCAACGCCGACGAGGCGCCGCTCTTCGACTACAACGACGAGGTCTTCGACAGTCCGGGTGAGGCAAGCTTCGACGAGAAGCCCGACGGCTCCGCCCTGGTGCCGCCGCGCGTGGTGTTCCAGCCGGCCTCGCCCTTCCGGGCCTCGGACCACGATCCCGTGCTGGTCGGCCTGTTCCAGATCGCCGACGTTTCGATCACCAAGACGGACGGCGTGACGACGGCGGTGCCCGGCGGATCGGTCACCTATACGATCATCGCGTCGAACGCGGGCCCGGATCCGGTGACCGGCGGCACCGTCACCGACACCTTCCCGGACGATCTCACCTGCACGTGGACCTGCGTGGGCGCGGGCGGAGGCACCTGCACGGCCTCGGGCTCGGGCGACATCAGCGACACCGTCAACCTGCCGGTCGGCGGGAGCGTGACCTACACCGCGACCTGCACGATCGCGGCTTCGGCGACCGGGCCGCTCGACAACACCGCGTCCGTCTCGGGCGGTGCGGCGGGCGACCCCGACACGAGCTACAACAGCGCCACCGATAGCGATACGCTGACGCCGCAGGCCGACCTCAAGGTGATGAAGACCGATGGCGTCATGACCGCCACGCCGGGCGGCTCGGTGACCTACACGATCAAGGCGTCCAACTCCTCCGGACCGAGCGATGCGCCGGGCTCGACGGTGACGGATACCTTCCCGGCCGATCTCACCTGCACCTGGACCTGTGCCGGCTCGGATGGCGGCACCTGCACGGCGTCCGGCTCGGGCGACATCAACGACACGGTGAATCTGCCGGCCGGCGGCAGCGTCACCTACACGGCGAGCTGCACGGTCTCTCCCGCCGCCACCGGCACGCTGGACAATACGGCGACGGTCGCGGCTCCGGAAGGAGTGACCGATCCGGACTCGGACAACGACTCGGCGACCGATTCCGACACGGTCGGCACCCTCGGCGACTACTTCACCGTAACCCCGTGCCGGGCCGTGGATACGCGGACGGGCGCGCCGCTTCAGGACGGAGTGCCGCAGACCTTCGCTCTGCATGGCGTCTGCGGCATCCCGACGACCGCGACGAGCGTCGTGCTGAATGTCACCGAGGTGGGTCCCACCGGAAGCGGCGATCTGACGATCTATCCCGGCGATGCCACGCCCCCCGCCTTCTCGACGATGCCTTTCCCTGGCGCCACGACGCGGGCGCTGATCGTCGTGGTACCGCTGTCACTCGACGCCGCGGGGGAGGTCGCGGTGAACGTCTCGGTGGCCGGCAGCGGGACGGTCCACGTCGTGCTCGACGTCATGGGCTACTTCGAGTAATGGTGGGGGGGACATGGAGTCCGTCATGCTGAAGGCGCTCCGCGTCCTTCTGCCCGCCCTGGTGCTGCTCGCCGCTGCGCCGGAGGCGGCCTTTGCTGCGGCCGACCTCGTGGTGACCAAGGTGGAGGACGCCGATCCGGTGACGGCCGGGGCCGACCTGACCTACACGATCACGGTCACCAACAACGGTCCGGACCCGGCGGACGATGTCGCCTGGAGCGACACCCTGCCAGCCGAGACGACCTTCGTCTCGCTGGCGCAGCCGGGCGGCTGGACCTGCTCCACGCCGGCCGCGGGCTCCGGCGGCACGGTCTCCTGCTCGCTCAACCCGTTGGCGGTGGGGAGCGCAGTCTTCACCCTGGTGGTCCACGTCGACCCGTCGGTCCCGCCGGGAACGGAGATCACCAACCTGGCCGGTGCCTCCTCGACCACCCCCGATCCGGAGCCCGAGAACGAGGTCGGCATCGCGACGACGACCGTGGACGGCAGCGCGGATCTGTCGGTGGTCAAGGTGGACACCCCGGATCCGGTCGCCGCGGGGACGAGCCTGACCTACACCATCACGGTGAAGAACGCCGGCCCGAACTACGCCGGCAGCGTCGTCCTGGACGATCCGCTGCCGGCGGACACCACCTTCCAGTCGCTCTCGGCGGCGGCCGGCTGGTCCTGCTCGACGCCGGCGGTCGGTGCGGCGGGCAACGTCTCGTGCTCGATCGCCTCCTTCGCGCCGGGAAACCCGGTGTTCACCCTCACGGTCACCGTGGGTTCCGGAGTGGCCAACGGCACGGTGCTCACCAACACCGCGGCGGTCACCTCGCCCACACCCGATAAGAACCCGGGCAATGAAAGCGCCAACGCGGACACCACCGTGACGAACAGCACCGTGATTTCCGCCACCAAGACGGCCAGCGGTGAATTCACTCCCGGCGGCGCCGTGACCTATACGGTGGTGCTGACCAACACCTCGGGCCAGGACCAGGCGGACAATCCGGGCGCCGAATTCACCGACGTCCTCCCGACGCAGCTCACCCTGGTGAGCGCGACCGCCACGTCCGGCACGGCGGTGGCCACCGTGGCGACCAACACCGTGACCTGGAACGGTCCGATCCCCGGCGGCGGCTCGGTGACCATCACCATCAACGCCTCCGTCGGTTCCGGCATCGCCAACGGGACCTCGATCAGCAACCAGGGGAGCGTGGCGTACGACGCGGACGGCAACGGCACCAACGAGGCCTCGGGGGTCACCGACGATCCGGCGGCGGGCGGGGCGGGCAATCCCACCACGTTCGTCGTCGGGGGGCAGTCGGCAGCCGAGATTCCGACGCTGAACGAGGTCGGGCTGGCGCTGCTCGTCCTGCTCCTCGCTCTCGGCGGAGCGGGCCTGCTGCGCCGCCGCCGGGCGTGAAGCTCATCTCGAAAAGGAGGGGGGGCGCGCTTCTCCCTCTCTCCCGCACCTACTTCTATAGGCATCCTGCTGTACCAGGAGTGTGTCCGTCCCCAGCCCAGGTCCGGGTCGAGGGGCTTTCTTGGAGGAGAGAAGAGTGTCCAAACATCTGAAGTCCGCCGTCTGTCTCGCTCTGGGCGCCCTGGCGCTCGGGAGCATGGCCGCGCCGCGACCCGCGGCAGCGCTGCCCGACATGATCGTCCGCACCGAAATGCTCCAGCAGCAGTGGGTCGTGCGCGACGAGAAGCTCGACGCGAGCTTCTGCAGCGTTATTGAAGGGGGGGTCACCCCCGGCCTGCACCGCCTGGTGCGCTTCACGGTGGGGACCGCCAACATCGGCGACGAGGACATCTACATCGGCGATCCGCTGGCGCACTACGCCGCCAATGACGGGCTCTTCGAGCTCGCCATCTGCCATCAGCACTTCCACTTCCGCAATTACGCCCTTTACCAGCTCATCGATCCGCGGACCGGCAAAGTGTGGAAGGCTGCCAAAGCAGGCTTCTGCATGCTCGACACCGATCCCAATCCGGCGTCCCTGGCCGGCGATCCGCCGCGCAATCCGGAATACCGGAGCTGCGGCACCCTGACCGCATCGGGCAACCAGGGGATCTCGCGCGGGTGGACCGACACCTACCGATTCTTCCTGGGCGGCCAGTACTTCGTCCTCGACGGCGGGGACGGCCAGGCCCCGGTGCCGCCCGGCGACTACATCATCCGGATCACCGCCAATCCGGCCTACAAGCCCAGCAAGAGTGAGCCGTGCCGCGTCCTCGATTCCGCGACCGGCCTCTGCCACAACTTCGCCGAGTCCGACTACACGAACAACGTCGGCGAGGTGCTGATCACCATCCCGGACCGCCCCGGCAAGACCGGAGTCGGCCCGCTGGCCGGCTCCGAGCCTCTCGGCAGCGAGCCCAACGAGCACTAGAAGTCCTTCCTTTCCGCCCCGGGGTTCTCCCCGGGGCTGTGCCTCCTCCCACGGCACACAGATTGCACCGAGCCCCGCAAACAAAATCCGCCGGACACTGTTGCAAAGTGTTCGATGCGGACCGAAGATCGGCCTGGAGGGCTCGCCGGCTCTCTGTGGACCCTGGATGAGGACTGCCATGACCGGCCAAATTTTTCAGGGCTTCGATCGAGCTGACACCGGCATCGCCGGGCTCGACTATGTCCTCGGAGGTGGATTCCCTCGCAACCGGATGTACCTGGTCGAGGGAGATCCCGGCTCGGGCAAGACGACACTGGCCTTGCAGTTCCTGCTCGCCGGTGCGCGCCGGGGGGAGCCGGGCGTTTACGCCACGCTTTCGGAGACCGAGGAGGAGCTGCGCGACGTTGCGCGCTCCCACGGCTGGTCCCTGGATGGAATCACCATCTGCGACCTGCAGACCTCGGAGGAGAGCCTCAAGGCCGAGTCGCAGTACACGCTGTTCCATCCCGCCGAGGTCGAGCTGTCGGAGACGACCCGCACGGTTCTGCAGGCCGTGGAGCACGTCCGGCCGGCGCGGGTGGTCTTCGACTCGCTCTCGGAGATGCGCCTGCTGGCGCGCGACTCCCTGCGCTACCGGCGCCAGATCCTGGCGCTGAAGCACTACTTCACCGGCAGATCCTGCACGGTGCTGCTCCTCGACTATGGCCTGCATCCCGGCGAGTTCCAGCTCCAGAGCCTCACCCATGGAGTCCTTTCCATGGAGCGGCAGAGCCCGGGGTTCGGCGGGGAGCGCCGCCGGCTCAAGGTGCAGAAGATCCGGGGCATCGCCTATCGCGAGGGCTTCCACGACTACGTCATCCGGACCGGTGGCGTGCAAGTCTTTCCCCGGCTGGTCGCGGCGCAACACCACACTGACTTTACGCGCGAAGCGATCTCGAGCGGCCTGGAGGAAGTCGACACGATGCTCGGCGGCGGCCTCGACCGCGGCTCCAGCACGATGTTTTTGGGGCCCTCCGGAGTCGGCAAATCGACCCTCGCGGCGCAGTACGTCGCGGCGGCGGCGGACCGCGGCGAGAAGGCCTGCATCTACAGCTTCGAGGAGTCGCCGGAGACCTGGCTCGGCCGGGCGCAGCGGCTCGGCCTCAAGCTGCGCGACCACCAGGCGGCGGGGCTGGTCTCGATCCGCCAGATCGATCCGGCCGAGCTGAGCCCAGGCGAGCTCGCCGAGGACGTGCGCTTGAACGTCGAGAACGGGGTCGGGACCATCGTCATCGACAGCTTGAACGGCTACCGCAACGCCATGGCCGAGGAGAAGCACCTGGTCCTGCACCTGCACGAGCTCCTCTCCTACCTCAACCAGCAGGGGGTGATCACCCTGATGATCATGGCGCAGCATGGGATCCTCGGGCAGGACGTCAGCTCGCCGATCGACCTCTCCTATCTGGCGGACACCGTGATCATGCTGCGCTACTTCGAGGCCTTCGGACAGGTGCGGCAGGCGATCTCGATGGTCAAGAAGAGGACGGGGCCGCACGAGCACAGCGTCCGCGAGCTGCGGATCGGCAACCACGGGCTGCGGGTGGGGCGCGAGCTGCGGGAGTTCCAGGGCGTGCTCTCGGGCCAGCTCGCTTACACGGGTGAAGCCCAGCCGCTCCTGGACGACGACACCAATGCCTGAGCGCACGCCCCAGGAGGAGCGCGTCCTCGTGCTGGCGCCTACCGGGCGCGACGCTCAGCTCACCTGCCAGCTCCTGTCGCAGGCGGGTCTGCCCTGTTGCGCCAGCCCGTCCGAGTCCGATCTCTTCTGCGAGATGGAGGAGGGCGCCGGGACGGTCCTCGTCTCGGAGGAGGCGCTCCAGCCATGGACCATCCAGGCACTGGTCGAGCGGCTCAACCGCCAGGAGCCCTGGTCGGATCTGCCGCTCATCGTGTTCGCCCGCGCCGGCGGCCCGGATGACAGCGTGCTCCTGCGGCTCTCCCCGTTGTCGAACATCACCATCCTCGAGCGCCCGGTCCGCATGAGCACTCTCGTCTCGGCGGTCCAGGCCGCCCTGCGCGCGCGCCGGCGGCAGTACGAGGTGCGCGATCTGCTGCAACGGCAGGCCGACGCGGACCGCCGCAAGGACGAGTTTCTCGCCATGCTCGGCCACGAGCTGCGCAACCCGCTGGCGGCCATCCGCAACGCCTTGTGGGTCCTGGGGGAGGTCGGCTCGCGGGAGGAGCCGGACGTGCGCCAGCGCGAGGTCATCGAGCGCCAGACCCGCCATCTGGTCCGCATGGTGGACGACCTGCTCGACGTCTCGCGGGTCACGCTGGGCAAGATCATCCTCAAGCGCCAGTCGGTGGATCTGGGCGAGGTCGCCGAGCGCTGCCTGCACGACCTCGGGCTCGCCGCCCTGGCCGCGAGCCACGGCCTGAACGTCGAGGAGGATACCGAGCCGGCCCTGGTCTCCGGCGACCCGGTCCGCCTCGAGCAGGTGGTCTGCAACCTGCTCCAGAACGCCATCAAGTACACGCCGCGCCGGGGCACGATCCGGCTGTGCGTGCAGCGTACAGGAGAGGAGGCGGTGATCCGGGTCTGTGACACCGGAGTGGGGATCTCCGCCGACATGCTGCCGCGGATCTTCGAGCCGTTCACCCAGGTGGAGAGCTCGCGCACCCGCTCGGAGGGCGGGCTCGGCCTCGGCCTCCCCCTGGTGCGCAGCCTCGTCGAGCTCCACGGCGGCGAGGTCGAGGCGTTCAGCGAAGGCCCGGGGCAAGGGACCGAGTTCGTGGTCCGCCTGCCGCTGCGCACCGGCGATGCCGCGCAGCGCCCCGTTCGCCGGCCAACCCGCTCCGCTCCGGCGGCGGGGACGACGCCGGCGCTGCGCATCCTGATCGTCGAGGACAACCTGGACGGCCGCGAGTCGCTGCGCGACCTTCTGGAGATCTGGGGTCACACGGTGGAGCTGGCGGAGGACGGAAGCCAAGGGGTCGCCAAGGCCCTGAAGCACAACCCGGACGTGGCGCTGGTGGACATCGGGCTGCCCGGCTTCGACGGCAACGAGGTGGCGCGCCGGATCCGCGCCTCCTCCCTAGCCGATCACGTGGAGCTGATCGCGATGACCGGCTACGGCCAGCCCGAGGACCGCCGGCGCGCCCTGCAGGCGGGGTTCGACAGCTATCTGGTCAAGCCGGTCGATCCCGCCCACCTCGGGCGGCTTCTGGCGGCCGTGCGCCCCCGGCCGGCGGCGATGCGGTCGTGAAGGCTACGAGACGTTGAACGTCTTCCAGCGGGCGAGCAGCACGAGCACGAACGGGATCAGGTTCGTGTTGACCACGTCCTTGAGACTGGCCAGCCAGCCGAAGCCGTCGCGCAGGTCGAAGACCTCCATCGCCAACGAGACCAGGAGACCGGGGAGCAGCGCCGTATAGGAGCTCAGGCTGCGCCGGAACAGGATCAGGGCGACCAGGAAACAGAGGAACCCGATGTAGATGTGGATGGCGTCCTTCGTCAGAGGGAGGACGGCCAGCCAGCCGAGCTTGAAGATCTGGTAGTCGGACTGCACGCCTTCAGCCTATCGCAACCCTATGCCTTCTTGGGATCGAGAGCGACCTCGACCGGGCTGGGGGCGACCTCGTCCTTGACCTTCTCGTCGTGGACGTCGGGCACGCGGTGCCAGTGGATCAGGCCGAGCTCCGCGGCGTGGACCGCAGCGGCCTCGGTGTCGGGGACGAGGAGCATCGGGACCCCCTCGTCCCGCACCTCCTTGGCCAGAGCCAGTACCTGGTCGTCGCGCCCCGGCACCGTGATGCGCCGGATGTAGACGGCGAGGATCCGCCCCGGGTACTCGCGGACGATCTGGCGATAGATCTCCGGATCCCTCTCTCCGCTGTCGCCGATCAGGACGAACTTCATCTCCGGATAGCTGTCGAGGATCGGCCGGATGCAGCCCAGCTTGTGCTGGATGCCCGGCCGTTCGAACAGCTTGCGCCGGTCGACGCCCAGATCGCGCAGGAGGAGCGGTCCCGGTGGGATCGCGTGCAGCTCCATGAACTCCACGAGGAGGTCGTAGAGGTTCCATGGGCTGCTCGACACGAAGAAGAGCGGGTTCGTCCCCCCGGCCTTCACCCCCTGGTGGAGCGCGTCGTAGAAAGCCGCCACCCCTTTGAAGGGGAGGCGCGTCCGGGCGTTGCCCAGGAAGACGGTGCGCGCCATGGCGATGCGCCGCGTCACCCCGGTCTCGACCACCGTGTCGTCGATGTCGCTGATCACCCCGTACTCCGCATCCGGCGGCGGCACGAGAACCGCGCCCGTACCGCGGACCGGATGGGGCGGATCGAGCAGATCGAGATCGACCGGGTGCCACACCTTGGAGGTATCGAGAGGCTGGGGGGGCTCGATCTCGAACCGGAAGTACCCCTCCTCGTCAGCCACGGCCTCGCCGGCCCAGGCGCCGAAGGAGGCCCGCAGGCGGGCGTGAGGGATCTCGTCGGTCTCGAAGCGCTTCCAGGTGTTCCCCAGGTTCTTCCAGATGGAGTCGTGCTCCTGGGCGGCCGCGACCGGCTCGTCCTGCAGGACCCGGCCGGTGATCGCCAGCTTCCGGTGGGTGCCGAAGCCCCGGTACGCCATGATGTGGATCGGGTCGTCGCGGTCGAAGCGGGCGGCGAGCCGGCGCTTGACGGCATCGAAGCCGCGCTCGGCGGGCGCGGCCATCGAGAGGACCGCCCGCTTCCAGCGCGGCAGGTCGGGATCTCGAAGGTCGTCGTCGCTCATGGGGCTACAGCCTCCGGTGCTTCTGTACCGGGATCGCCCGGCGGATGCGCTCGGCGCGCTCCAGGTCGATCTCGGCGAGGGCGATCCCCGGGCCGTCCGAGGCACGGGCAATGGCGAGGCCCCAGGGGTCCACGATCAGGGCGTGCCCATAGCTCGCCTTGAGACCGGCGTCATCGTGCTCGCCGTGCTGGGCGGGCGCCATCAGGTAGCACTGGCTCTCGATGGCGCGGGCGCGGAGCAGCGGCTCCCAGTGGTCCTTGCCGGTCATCAGGGTGAAGGCCGACGGGACCATCAGGATCTGCGCTCCCTGCTCGACCATCCGGCGGTAGAGCTCGCCGAACCGCAAGTCGTAGCAGATCGACAGCCCGATCCGGCCCAGGGGCGCGTCGGCGACCACCACCTCTTCCCCGGGCACGCAGGTGTCCGACTCGGCGAAGCGCACGCCGCCGGGCACGTCCACGTCGAACAGGTGCATCTTGCGGTAGGTGGCGGCGATCCGCCCCTCGGGCGAGAAGAGGACGCTCGTGTTGAAGCAACGCCTCGGCTCCTCGCTCTTTTCGTTGTACGATCCCAGCAGGAGCCAGATCCCGTGACGCCGCGCGAGATCGGCGAAGCGGGTGCAGGTGGGTCCGTCCAGCGGCTCGGCGCGGCGGACCTTCTCCTCATGGGGGCCGAGATAGTTGGTGTTCTCCGGCGTGGCGACGAGCTTCGCGCCATACCCGGCGGCGCGCTCGACCAGCGAGCGGGCGCTCTCCCAATTGGCGGACTCGTCCGAGGTACAGTTGAGTTGGATGACGGCGGCGAGGAACATGTGGTGTGTCGAGCCCCGAATTCTGAGCCGCGGTCGGAAGGTGCCAGGTTGGTCACCTCCGCGCGCGAGGTGTGGATTGAAACTAGCATATCTGACCGTCTTGTGACCCGGCCGCCACGTGAGCGTCACCCTCGGAGCCCATCCTGACAGCGGAAGGAAAAGGCTTTGGAGCTGCTCGCCCAATCTCTCGTCCTCTTCGCGGCCCTGTCGCTCGCGCTGACCGTCCTCACCGTCGGCGGCGCTCTCGTCTTCCTGGCGCGCCGGAGGAAGCCCCCCTATCCCAGAGATCTCCCTCCTCTCACCATCCTCAAGCCGCTCAAGGGGATCGACGAGGGGCTGTACGAGAACCTCGCGTCGCTCGCGCGGCAGGACTACCCCGGCTTCGAGCTGATCCTCGGCACCGAGGACCCGGACGACCCGGCCCTCGCGGTGGCGCGGCGCCTGCGGGAGGACTTCCCGCGCGTGCCGATCCGGATCGTGGCCGGCGCCCCGGCCCTGGGCTGGAACCCCAAGGTGACCAATCTGGCGTCGCTCGCGCGCTACGCCCGCCACGAGCACTGGCTGATCTCCGACTCGAACGTCCGCGCCCGGCCCGGCTACCTGCGCGATCTTGCTGGAGAGATGGCCGGCGAGCTCGCCGAAGAGCGGGTGGGGCTGGTGGCGAGCGTCCTGGCCGGCACCGGCGACCGGAGTCTGGGGGCGCGCCTGGAGAGCCTGCACCTCAACTCCTTCGTGGCGGCCTCGGTCTGCAGCGCCCATCTCGCCGGCCACCCCTGCGTGGTCGGCAAGTCCATGCTCTTCCGCCGGACCGATCTGTCGGCCCTGGGTGGCTGGGACGCGGTGCGCGACATCCTGGCCGAGGACTACGTCCTGGGACAGAGCTTCGCCGCCGCCGGGTTCCGCGTGGCCCTGTCGCGGCACGCCCTGCCGGTGGTGCACGAGCGGCGGCCAGTCGCCGCTTTCGTCGAGCGGCACCTGCGTTGGGCGCAGATGCGGCGCCGCCTCTCCCTCGCCTATCTCGGCGAGCCGCTGCTCAACCCGGTCCCTGCCCTTTTTGCTGTGCTGGCCCTGGCGATGGCCGGTGCCGCTCCCTTCGGCCTCGGCGCGGCCGGCCTGGGAACCGCGGCGCTCGCCGGCATCGCTCTCAAGATCCTCGCCGATGCCGCGCTCCTCCGTCGCCTGAACGGCGAGGCGGCGCGCCTGAGCGACCTGCTCTGGATTCCGTTCAAGGACCTGCTGATCGCCGGGATCTGGGTCCTCGGGGCTTTCCGGTCCACCATCTGCTGGCGCGGCCACCGGCTGCGCGTCGGCCCCGGGAGCCGGCTCTCTCCGGCGGACAACGACGGCTCGCCGGCAACAGCCCTGCGGGAGATCGCATGATATGGCAGCGTGTGGTCTCCATCGACCAGGCTCTCCTGCTCGCCGTCCGCCGCCTCGAATCGGTCGCGATGACCCGTCTCATGCGGACGCTCACCCGCCTGGGCGACACCTCCACCTGGGTGGTCGTCGGACTGGCGCTGATCGCGGCCGGAGGGCCGGGGCCGCGCTACGCCGCCCTGCTCGGCGGCGGGGCCTTCCTGGCGGTGGCCCTCTCGCAGATCCTCAAGCGGATCTGTTGCCGCACGCGGCCGAGCTGCGGCCTCGGCGGCTTCGCCGCCCTGGTCGAGAATCCGGACGCCTTCTCGTTCCCTTCCGGCCACACCGCCGCCTCGTTCGGCATCGCGGTGGCCCTGGCCGGCGAGGGGGACT
Source organism: Thermoanaerobaculia bacterium (assembly GCA_035264905.1). Taxonomy (GTDB): domain Bacteria; phylum Acidobacteriota; class Thermoanaerobaculia; order Multivoradales; family UBA5704; genus UBA5704. The sequence goes on along the minus strand of DATFPH010000421.1, from coordinate 17,760 downwards.
GGCTGGGCGGGCTCGTCCTCGCTCTGGCCGGCGGTATCGCCGTCTCGCGGGTCTACCTCGGAGCCCATTACCCGCTCGACGTCGCCGCGGGCGCGGTCGTCGGCGTCGTTTCCGGCCTCGTGGCGCGCCTGCTCCTCGCCGGCCTCCCCTTGCTCTCGCTGCTGGGATACGCCATTCTCGGCTTCCTGGGTTGAGCCGGGCTGGTCCGGCCCGCCCTTTGCAGTCCCTCTCCCCCATGAGCCCGCCGCGGCACGATCCGACCCCCGCTCCGCTTCCTGTCGTCGCCGCCGTGGCGATGGGCTACGGGCATCTGCGGGCGGCGCATGCGATGGCGGGCGTCCTCGGTCTGGAGACGGTGCACGTAGACCGGCCGCCGATCGCGCCGGCGGACGAGCAGCGCCTGTGGGAGGCCTCGCGACGGTTCTATGAGATGACCTCGCGCGCCTCCCAGCTCCCGGTGCTGGGCGCGCCGCTGCGCGTCGTCCTCGACGCGATGACGCGCATCCCTCATCTCTATCCGTACCGCGACCTCTCGGACGCCACTCTGGAATGCCTGTCGCTCCAGCGGCTCATCAAGAAGGGGCTGGGTCGCGGCCTCGCCGCCCATCTCGAGGAGACCGGCCAGCCTCTCCTGACCACCTTCTACGCCTCGGCGATCAGCGCCGACCACTACGGCTGCGACTCCGTGTACTGCGTGGTCACCGATAGCGACATCCACCGGATCTGGGTGCCGATCCACCCGGAGCGCTCGCGGATCGTCTATCTGGCGCCGACGCGGCGGGCGGTCCAGCGCCTCCGCGCGTACGGCGTGGCGCGCGAGCAGATCGAGATGACCGGCTTCCCGCTCCCCCACGAGCTGCTGGGCGGTCCCGACCTGCCGGCGCTCAAGCGCAACCTCGCCGCCCGGCTGGTCCGTCTCGACCCCAAGAAGGTCTTCCGCAGCCAGACGCGCAATGAGATCCAGCACTTCCTGGGAGGCCTGCCCGCCGACCAGGAGGGGCGGCCCCCGCTCGCCACGTTCAGTGTGGGCGGCGCCGGTGCCCAGGCCACTCTCGCCCGGTCCCTGCTGCGCAGCTTGAAGCCGCTCCTCCAGGAAGGTCGGCTGCGGCTCTGTCTTGTCGCGGGCGTGCGGCAGGAGATCGCCGACAAGTTCCACGCCTGGATCGGCGAGGCCGGGCTCGCGCACCAGCTCGGCCCGTTGGAACAGGCCGCCGTCAGCGTGATGGTCGAAAGCTCACTGGAGAGCTACTTCCCCCGCTTCAACCAGCTCCTGGCGGAGACCGACATCCTCTGGACCAAGCCGAGCGAGATGACCTTCTTCGCGGCGCTGGGGATCCCGCTCGTGCTGACGACCCCCGTGGGGCACCACGAGGAGTACAACCGGCGCTGGGCGATCGAGAACGGCGGCGGCCTCAAGCAGCGGCACCCCGACTACGCCGGATTCTGGATCCACGAGTGGCTCGCCGAAGGAACGCTCGCCGCCGCGGCCTGGTTCGGCTTCCTCCGCTTCCCGAAGTTCGGGCTCTACCAGATCCTCGAGCGGGTGGGAGCGCGAGAGCTTGCACCGCAGCCGTCGCGGCGATCCCATGCTATGCTCCGCTCACTGTGACAAAGAGCTTGCTTCAACCCATGTCCCCGGGAAACTCCGAGGGTGTGCGCCGCATGGTGGCGGGATGGCAGGCCGTTGAAAGGCAGGAGCGCGAGGAACGCCGTCAGGCGGGGCCTGATACCGCGATGGCCATCCGGGGGGCCTTGGAGCTGATGGACCTGTTCGGCGCGATGCACGGCTGGCCTCCTCCCGAAAACGAAGCCCGCCGACGCGACGACGAGCTGGCCCGGCGCCGCTGGGTCCGCGTCCGCAGCTTCTACCAGGCTCATGGCCAGGCGGCCCAGCAAGAGAATCCTTGAGGCTCTCGCCGACCTGGCGAAGGCTCTCCAGCGGATCGAAGCCCCCAGTATGGTGATCGGGGGAATCGCGGTCATCGCACACGGCGTCGCTCGCCAGACCGTCGACATCGACGCCACGGTTCTCGCCGCCCGGCTCGATACATCCCAAATCCTCGAAGCCCTGGCAGATTGCTCGATTCGTCCTCGGATCTCCAACTTCCTGGAGTTTGCCGAGAAGAGCCAGGTCCTCTTGCTCGTGCATGAGAAGACGCAGGTCACTCTGGAGATCAGCTTCGCCTTCACCTCCTTTGAGCAGGAGGCCTTTGCTCACGCTGTCGAGGTGAGCTTCGGAGGGGTGAAGATCTCGGTCGCGTCTCCCGAAGACCTCGTCATTTACAAGGCGCTCGCCTGGAGGGATCGGGATCGATACGACATCGAGCAGCTCCTTACTCTGCACAGGGACCGCATCGATCTGGAGAGAGTGCGTGCTTTCGTCCACGAGTTCGCACAGATCCTGGAGGCACCCGAGCGGATTCCCGAGTTCGAACGGCTGCTGCACAAAGTCCTGGATTCCTAGACTTGTCGGGTCCACTTTGCGCAAATGTCTGCGAGAATGATGACTATGCCCGAGAACCGCCCCGACATCCCAGCCGATATCGAGCGCACGCCAGACCCGAAGAGCAGCGATGTCCGTCTGCGGGACGTGACCGAGAGTGACCTCCCCATCCTCTTCGAGCAGCAACTGGACCCGGAGGCCAACCAGATGGCGGCGTTCGCGGCCAGAGAATGGGATGCGTTCATGGCGCACTGGACCAGACTCCTGAGTGACACGGCCACCGTAAAGAAGACCATCCTCTTCGAGGGGCAGGTTGCTGGGAACATCGGGAAATTCGAGCAATCCGGTCAACCACTTGTCGGCTACTGGATTGGCAAGCAATACTGGGGCAAGGGCATTGCGACCAAGGCGCTCGCAGCGCTTCTCGACCATGTCAAGGAGCGGCCGCTGTATGCCCATGTTGCGAAACACAATGTCGCCTCCATCCGCGTCCTGGAAAAATGTGGGTTCACGATCTGCGGCGAGGACAAAGGGGATTCCAGCTCAGGTGGCGATGAGGTTGAAGAGGTCGTTCTGGTGCTCGCCGCCACCTAGCTTTGAGCAGCGGCGTACGTTGCGGTCAGTCCCGAGAAGACCTCCCGTCCTTCTGCCGTCGCCACCATCCTCCCCGTGAGGCCCCTGTGCGGAGCGTCCCCGGACTTCAAGACGCTCGCGGCAACGGCGAGCGTTTCGGGGTACCATTGGAGCCATGCAAGTCGCAACCGGAACCGTCGTCGATGGAAAGATCGTTGTAGAGGGTGTCCCTCTCGCAGAGGGGGCGGTTGTAGCCATCGTCACCCGAGGTGCCGACGAGAGCTTCTCGCTCAGCGAAGCGCAGGAGAACGAGCTTCTCGCCGCCATGGCCGAGATTGAGCGTGGCGAGTATGTCACTCTGGAAGAGTTGCTGCAGTCGTTGCCCAAATACGACTGAGCATGGCACTTCGGGTCAAGATTTCCGCACAAGCAGCAAAGTCAAGTCCGAAAGGCGGCCGAATGGTGGGCGCAGAATCGCCCTGCCGCTCCAGGAGCGCTCCGCGCGGACTTCGGCGAAGCCGTTGCCTTTACTCATGAAAACGGCTGTCCCTGCCGACGGCTCTTCAGATCACCGCTTCGAGCCCCTTGCGATCCAGCAGGTTGAGCAGCTTGAGCGAAGGACCGCTCGGATGTTTTTCGCCGATCTCCCACTGCCGAACCGTCGAGACACTTGTGTTGAGGATTGACGCCAGGACCGCCTGGCTGATTTTGTACCGCTCGCGTAGGGCGCGGATCGTCTCACCGGAATATTCCGGTACAGGGACGAGGCACAAGGCGTCGTACTCCTTCATCCTGCGCTTGGAGACGAAGCCAGCAGCATGGAGATCACGCGCCGTGTCGTGAGCCGCGTCCAGGATCCGGCTAGTCCTTTTGCTCTTAGTGCTCATGGCAAATCTCCTGCAACGCTTCACTCTCGACCAGGCTGCCGAGCTCTGCCAAAGAGAGTTTCAGGAGGTCGGCGGCGATCGCCTTCAAGGCTTCCAATTCTCTGACGCTAACGTTGGCTCGCTCGTTCTTCTCGAAGCCGAACACGAAGAACCAGAGGCTGCCCCTGTTTGTCGCCAGCAAAGTCCGCGCCCCACCGCTCTTGCCGCGGCCGGGTAGAGGAACACGCTTCTTGACTACGCCTCCTCCAAGATCGGCGTCGATGAGACCATTTTCCATCTCTGAGATCGCAAGACAAAGCGCCTCCTGAGTCAGGGCGGTCTTGCGCATCCAGCGGCTGAAGTGCCGGGTCTTGAAGACCCGCCTCATGGGCAAAGTATACCACCGGGTGATATAGTTTGCGTCGGGAAGCTCATCGTCGTCGCCCTCCTCGTTCTCCGGGCCGCGGCTCAGCCCTCACCATGTTTCATCCGCCACGTCCCCGACGGTTCCCTCACTCTCCGCCCGATCGTGTGCTTTGAGTCGGCGAAGATCAGCGACCGCCACATGGAAGAGAAGGATCTCGTAGCGCATCTCCGGTCCAGCATATCGGGATGAGAGGAAGACCGGCAAGATCATCGTCACGGGTGGAGACACCCGGGGACCGGACCGCAAGGTGAGTCTGCATCGCTTCTCGCTGGTCTTCCTCGCCTGCCGGATCAGGTGCGCGGCCTCGCCGCCCTGGCGCAGCCGGTGGAGGACGAGTAGCCATGCCCCGCATCCCAACCCCGCTCACCTGGAAGCGTCGCAACTTCGCCGTCTTCGAGCCTCTGGGCATGATCGACCGGCTCTACGCCGTCGCCATCTCCGGGCTCGTCTCCGGTCCCTTCGCCATCTACAAACATCCCCACGCTAACGGGTTCGTCCTCATCCACCTGCCCTCCCAGGCGAAGATCATCGACCTGGAGATGCAGAACTGCTGCAAGGACGCGGCAGAGAAGTTTGCCGCCCTGGACCTCAACTGGTGGACCTGCATCCCCGAGGAGGTCCTCGGCCCCGATCTCCAAGAGATGAGGAACATCCACCTCCGCCTGAAGCCAACTCCCTGGATCGCCAGCGATTGGGGGAGGGGGGACCGGTGAAGACTGCGTGCTGTCAGCGTGGGTACGAGCTTTGAACCCTTGGGGCCGGCGCCCTGCCGGCCCTTTATCCATCCGCCGGCAACAGACTCCCTGCGACCTCTAGCTTTCGGGCCGTCCTCGACTCGCCCTTAGCCACATGTTGACGCGAGTAATCAGCAGGCATAAATTAAGAGCGTTCGTTTCTTGCTTTGCCGCCGAGGAGCACCGTTATGGGACACCTCGTTAGATGCCCTACTTGTTCGGGATCCATGTCTTCAAATGCAGACAGATGCCCGCACTGCGGAGAGACGGATTTTCTGAAGGAGGTGGGTCCTGGGGAACGGGTGACGTGCTATAAATGCAAAGGCACAGGCAGGGTATGGCTTCATACACCTCTTAAGTACAGCTCTGGCTCCAATGAGTTTGTAAAAGGGAGTGGGACTTCCGGATGGTTCGACTGCCAGCACTGTTCGGGGAAGGGCAGCTATACGTTGCCTCCACGCACAATTGATACCAGGACACCAATATAGAGCGTACCGTAGTCCCGCCCCGAACCACCAAAAAAGGACAGCGGATATCTCCAGTCCCTGTCGTCCCCTGGTCGGCGCTTCGTCCCCCCGCCGTCCCTGGCCTCTTGACGCTCCTCCTCCCCCCGCCCCCACCCTTCCCGTGAGACCCCTGTGCGGCCCCAGGTCGTGCCGCGGCGCCAAGGGCTGTCCACTGGCCATCTCTAAGCTTCTTTGCTGGAGTGCTTTGCCCGGTGCCCAGCGGCGCCCTTGCCCCACCGGCACCGTGATTTTCAGAATCTGATGACCCTGCTCCGGTATAGGCCGCGGGCTGGTCGCCTGTCGCGGGCTACGGCATGGCACTTCGAATGCGGAAAAAAACCCGGGGGGCGCGAGAGCCTCGCCCCCCGGGGTACGTGAGCCTACGCAGACATCAGACCTTCAGCCCGGCATCCGCGGCGGCCTTCTCCAACGCCTCCAGCCGCGCCTTCTCCTCCTTCTGCGCGTTCGTCAGGCGGTTCAGCCGCTTCGGCAGGCGCGGCGGGAGGCCGAAGCCCAGCAGCTCGAAGCTTTCGACCCCGTAGATGCTCTGGAGGCCGGCGACCAGCTTGTTGCGCAGGCTGCGCCCGCGGCGCACCAGATCCTTGCGCCGCTGGTTCGTCTCGCGCAGTTGCTTGCGATGGGTTTCCTGGATGCCCTGGAGCTGCCTGCCTTCGAGGATCACTGTATCGAGCTCCTGCACGGTCGGCTCCACTTGCGACAGCTCCGGCAGCCGCTCCTTGACGTTCAGGGTCAGCGTGTCCCAGTTCCCGATTTTCTTCGACAAACCATCCGTTGCCATGGTCGTTCTCCTATTCAGGGTGTATGTTTACGTTGCTTCACATCTGTCTTGCGGACACTCGTCTCCTTCAAGGGAGGAGGGCCTCGCGCGGAGCTCGTGCACATCGCAGCCTCCTTGGCGGATCGGACGCAGCCATCAGGGCACACGTCGAGCCGGAACATCAACAGGAAGTGACCTTTACGACCTGCTGGCAATCTGGGGAGTGAGTTTCTTGTGCGGGAGCGCCCGACTTGGAGGGCAGCTCTCACGGGAGCTTGCCAGGACAGTTCCCATTCTAGCGAAGGCTTCTCTCTATGTCAATAGGTCTGCGTAAATGTGTTTTAAGATACCAAATTTGATTCCATGGCATTCCACCGGTGTCCGCCGGTGTCCACCAGTGTTCGCCGGTGTCCACCTTCTTGAGCGCACGAGCCCAAGGGCCGGTGCGGAGTCCGCGAGGAATCGGGCAGGAGAGGCAGACGACGGAGCCAGAACGCCAACCGCCGGGTGGAACGGCAAGCCGCACCGCGACGCGGCCAACCGCCTGAAGCAGGCCGCAATCCGGCCGAGATCACGGCGAGACGGCCGGGATCACGGCAAATCAGCCCCGGATCGCGGTGATCGCCCTTTGGATCATGGTGATCTCCCTCCGGATCGCGGTGATCGCCCTTTGGATCACGGTGATCGCCCTCCGGATCACGGTGATCTCCGCCGGGATCACGGTGATCCCGGCGGGCGGAGGCCGTGAAGCCGGCAGAGGCGGGGATCACCCCAGAGGCTGAGGAGTCGCTCGTCCAGGTCCCACGGCGCGATGCTGACCCCGCCTGATCAGGACTGATTCTTGGGCATGCGGCGGCGGGAGAGGAGATCCTCGGCCGACCGGAGGAGAGGAAGCTTCTCCAGCATCTCCGCGAGAGGCTTGACGGCGTTCATTGCCTGTACCTTCGCCTGAACACTCTCCGGAACAGCTCCGAACCGTTTTTCGATGCGCCCGAGCACCAACTGGCGCATCTGCTCCAGGGTTTCGGCCTTCTCTTGAGCCCTGCCCTTCTTGATGCCCTCTTTGATACCCCGGGCCTCAGCCTTACCCAACCAGGTCAGCTCCATAGAACGGATCTCCTCGTTTCCTTTCAGGTCCAGGAGACGCCGGTACTCCACGGCGTCCTCTCCGGATAATTGTACATAGGTCTCGATCCAATTGACCAGCACCTCCTTGCGGAATCCGGTGTCTTCCCACTGCCAGACCCGCCGCAGGCATTCCGCCTTCAGCTCCGCCCGGGACCATCTCCCAGGGTGCACCAGTGCGGCGAGAGCCCAGGCGACCGGCTCGGGGCGCGGCAGCCAGTCCGCCGCCCGGCAGCCGGAGAGACCCAGGACGCGGTAGCGGAACGCTCCCGTGGGCAGCGGCTCGAATCCTTCCTCCAAAACCTCCAGGCCCACTCCGGGCCTGCCTCCGCGGAGGTTCACCAGGATGGGGAGCACCAGGAGCTCGTGCCTCTGGCGGATCTGCATGTAGTACCCCCAGAGCCGCTGGTCCATGCCGGTGCGGGCTCGGGACTCGATCTCCACGTGGATCAGCAGGACCATCGCACCATCTTCGACCGGGACCCGGGCCAGGAGGTCCAGCTCCCGCCGGCGGCCGGTGGGCCAATCGGTGTAGAGCTCCTTGTCCAGGAAGCTCGCCTCGGCGAGGCGGAGGCGCCGGGCGGAGTCAGGAGCGGTCAGACGAAGGAAATCGGGAAGAAGGTCTCCAGCAGATTCTTGGCGAGTTGGTCGTGACGCATCAGATCGTTCTCCGAAAGAGGGCACGGGCCGAGATGGTCGGTGCGCCCTATATCAGTCGGAAAACGGCGATCGAATCTTGCACTCGACCTGAAGATTGCCTAAAAAAAGTTTCCCCACGACCCCGCCCTCGGTCAGCGCCACCAGCTCGACTTCGGTGAGCCGGCGGGAGAGCCCGGCCCCGGCTTCGCTGAACACCCGCAGGTAGTTGTCGGTCAGGCCGTGGCCCATTCCCCCGCGCGGACGCTCCCAGAGGACCATGGCGCGGGAGCCCAGGTGGGAACGCCGGAAGTCCGTCGCGCCCGCCTCCGCGGCCGCGAGCAGGCGCGCCATCCGCTCCTTCCTGACCTCGGGTGGGACCTGATCCGGCAGGCTGGCGGCCGCGGTCCCCTCGCGCGGCGAGAAGGGGAAGGCGTGCACCTTGGCGAAACGGGCGGACGCGGTGAAGGCGAGGCTCTCGGTGAACTCCTCCTCGCTTTCCCCGGGGAAACCGACGATCACGTCCGTGGTGATCCCCACCCCCGGCACGGCTGCTCGCACCCGCTCCAGGAGCCGGCCGTACGACTCCGCCGTGTACGGCCGCCGCATGCGGCGCAGCGTGGCGGTCGAGCCGCTCTGTAAGGACAGGTGAAGGTGTCGGCAGAGGCGGGGGTCTTCCCAGAGGCTCAAGAGACGCTCGTCCAGATCCCAGGGCGCGATCGAGGTGAGCCGCAGGCGGGGCATGGCGGTTTCCCGCAAGACCGCCCGCACCAGGTCGACGAGCCGGCGACCGCCGGCATCGCGATACGCCGAGATCTGCACGCCGGTGAGGACGATCTCGCCGAATCCAGCATCCGCCAGGGAGCGCGCCTCGGCGACGACCTCTTCCAGCGGACGGCTGCGCTGCCGGCCGCGGGTCGAGGGGATGATGCAGAAGGCGCAGCGCATGTTGCAGCCATCCTCGATCTTGACGAGGGCGCGCGTGTGCCCCACCGGCAGAGGCAGATACGGCAGATCCGCATCGCCGGACGGGACGTCCTCCGGAAAGGCCGCATGGATCCTCTCCAGCAGGAGATGCTTCTCGGAATTGGGGACGACCAGGTCGACCCCGGCGATCCGCGCCGACGCTGCAGGCTCGTCCGTCGCCCAGCAGCCGGTGACCACCGTGCGCAGCCCGGGGCGGACCCGTGCGCCGCGCCCCGCGGCCTTGCGCGAGTCGCGTGCCGCCAGGTGGGTGACGGTACAGGTGTTGACCACGTGGAGATCGGCTTCGTCGAGAGACTCCACCACCTGATGGCCGGCGGCGAGCATCTCGCGGGCCAGCCGCTCGACCTCCGCCTGATTCAGCTTGCAACCGAGATTCGTAAAATGAACGCGCACCCGGGAATTCTAGCCGTCCCGTCGCTCGTTTTCCGAGACTGGCATGCGCGGATCTCTCATGGCGATCGTCCTCCTCCTCGCTACGGCTCCGGCCTGGGGCGCGGCGAGCGACTGGGCGGTCAACGAGCAGTCGCGGGTGCGCCTGATCACCCCCTACCGCACGGCTCCGCGCGAAGGCGAGATCCGTCTCGGCCTCCACTTCAAGCTCGCTCCCGGCTGGCACGTCTACTGGAAGAACAGCGGCGACGCGGGCTTCCCGCCCGTCGTGGTCTTCGGCAAAGCCGCGGGGCTCGACGAGCCCGAGCTCCTCTGGCCCGCTCCCGAGCGCTTCGAGCTGCCGGGGGACCTGGTCGCCTTCGGCTACGAGGACGAGGTCGTCTATCCCGTGCGGGCCCGCTTGAGCAATCCTCCGGGGAACGTTCTGAAGCTCTCCGCGGACGTCGATTACCTCGTCTGTGAGGTGGACTGCGTTCCTTACCGGTATACCCTGACTCTGGACCAGCCTCTGGCGGAGGGCGCCTCAGCAGCCTCCGATCCCGCGACCGAGCCCCTGATCACCTCCTGGTGGAGCCGCCTGCCGGCTCCGGCCGCGTCGCTCGCGGGCGTCACCATCGAGGGAGCCTTGGTGACGGGCGGGGCCACGGGACCGGCCCTGGAGATCCGGGTGCAAGGCGTCCAACCCGGCGCCGACACCCCCGGATTGTTCCTGGAGACCCACGAAGAGCTCGACACGGGCAAGCCCGAGGCACGGACGACGGACGGCGGCGTTATTTTCCGCGTGCCGCTGCGCCCGAAAGTGGCCGGCCGTGCTCTACCCCAGGAGACCGGATTCGCGTGGACCGCCACCCATCTGGCCCACGAGGGCCGGCCGGTGAGCCTGGAAGCCCGGCAGACGGTCGCCCCGCGAGCTGCTGCCACGGCCACGCCGGCCCCGGTCTCCCGGGAAAGCATCGTCCGCAACCCGGTCCTCGCCACCGTGCTCGCCGTCGGCGCCGCGCTCCTGGCGCTGTGGCTCTGGGGGCAGCTCGACCTGCGCCGGCCCACGGAGGGATCGGACTCCCGCCGGCCCGGACGGGAGGCTTTGGGTTTCGCGGCCGTGGCCGCGGTCCTGGGGCTGCTCTATGCTCTGTCCCGGCAGATCAGCTTCGAGGGGCTGGCCTGGGTCGAGCTGACGCTGCTGGGGATGTCTCTGTGCGCCTGGCTGCGCCGCAAGGCGGCGGACCGGCGCGCGCTCCGTCTCGTCCTGGGCCTGGGCCTGCTGGCCTGCGCCCTCACCGCACCCTGGCTGGCCGATCGCAACCGGCTGCATGACCAGCACGTCTCAATCGAGGAGGAAATCGTATGCGTAGCAACCTGATGAAGTCCGCGATGCTCCTGGCCGGCCTCACGCTGGCCGCCCTCCCCGCCTTCGCCGCCGGCGCGGTCGGCGAGACCGCTCCCGCCTTTTCGCTCCAGGGCGTCGACGGCAAGAGCTACTCGCTGGCCGACTACAAAGGCAAGGTCGTCGTCCTGGAGTGGGTGAACCCGAACTGCCCCTTCTCCGACCGCCATGCGCGCGAAAAGACCATGAGCGCGCTCAACACGAAGTATGGTCAGAAGCAGGTGGTCTGGCTCGGGATCAACAGCACCAACCCGAGCCAGCGGGAATTCCTGAAGCCCGCCGAGCACCTCGCCTACAACCAGAAGACCGGGATCAATTATCCGGTCCTCTATGACGAGACCGGCAAGACCGGCAAGGCGTACGGCGCCAAGACCACGCCGCACATGTTCATCATCGACCCGCAAGGGAAGATCGCCTACAACGGCGCGATCGATGACGACCCGAGCGGCCGCAAAGCCAAAGCCGAGCGCGTCAATTTCGTGGACGGCGGCCTCTCCGCCGAGCTGGCCAGCAAGGCGATCGATCCGGCGGCCACCAAGCCGTACGGTTGCGGCGTCAAGTACTAGATCTCACCTCGTTCCAGCTCATCCCTTTCCCGCCCCTCTCCCGGCCGGAGCATGCCGCCGGGAGAGGGTTTCTTGACGCCCGCCCCGTTTCCCTTTATTCTTAGCCTACACTGAAACACATCTGATCGATCTCTTTTTTCCCCTGGCGCTGGTCCGAAAGGTGGAACAGCACATCGAGACCCCAAACGTCTCGAATAAGGAGGGACTTCAAATGCCATCGGCAATTCAAGAAGACACGTCGTACACGCAAGAGGGGATCATGGCCCAGATCTGGGTCGCCTTCGGCCAGGGAGCCGGGCTGACCCGCACCTCCCAGAGTGCGGTGATGGTTCTTCACGCAAGGTATTTCGATCACATCAAGAGCTCGGGCATCATCGACGTCTGGGGAGAGAACGCGGTGCAGGTGCTGGAGAGGATCCGCACCATCGGCAAAGTGGCGGCCTTCAAGGCCCTGGAACGCGGAGCCACGTCGATCTCCGAGGAGGACGTGAAGGCCGCGATGGAGTCCGTGGAGCACGATTCGGATACGAGCTGGTGCCCGCCCAGAGGCCAATGACCCTCGTCCGGACCCAGATCCGATCGTGAAGTCGTTCTTCTGGACGCGGCTGATTCCGTCGCTCGCCCTGTTCAAGCTGGCGTCGGGGTTGGTCGCGTTTTTCCTGGCCTATGGAGCCCCCGCGGGGAGGGACCCCTCCTTCCCCTACCCCCTGTACCTGGTCTTCATCGGAGAGTTCGGCATCCCGGCCGCCCTCCTGCTGTTCGGGGGTCGTGGAGACCCGCGCGCGGTCGCCCTCGGGAGCTTCTTCCTGATGGGGATCACCGCCTGGTGCAACCGCCCTCTCGCCCTTGCCACGGCGCTTTATGAGGGGACCGCCGGCCGCGTCTTCCATTTCGCGAACGCCTTCGAGCTCGACTGCCTGATGGCCTTCTTTCTCTGGAGCTTCGTCCGCGAGTTCCCGGTCCCGACCCGAGCGCCCGCGCGGCGCTGGATCGACGGCCTGGTGCGGATCAGCGCCGGCGCCGGTCTCGCGCTGTTCGGGCTGAACCTGGTCAAGAACCTCGCGGCGGGCCCCCTGCTCCCCCCGGTGGTGAGCGGCGTCCTGGCCGAGTTGGTGCCGATGCGCGGCATGGGGCTGTATTACATGGTGCTCATGCCGCTGATCGCGCCCGCCATCCCCTATCTGGTCTGGAAGGGGCGCTCTCTCGAAGATGACGAGTTCCGCCGCGTGCGCCTCTTCGTTCTGAGCATCGCCGTCGGGCTCGGTCCCATGCTGCTCGACGTGCTCGCGGAGCTCTTCATCCTGCCCTACAGGAAGTACAGTCACGCGCATCCGGGGTACCATCTCGGGATCCTGCTGGTCTTCGGTCTCTGTACCCTCGCCGTGCCGTTGGGGACCTCCTACGCAGTCCTCGTGCACCGGGCTTTGAACGTCAAGCTCCTGGCCCGCCGGGCCGCGCAGTACACGCTGGCGCGCACCTCGGCGATCGCCCTGGCCACGGCTCCCCTGGCGGCACTGGCCGTCTATCTCTATCAGAACCGCGAACGGTCGCTCGTCGAGCTCTTCTCCGGCAGCCGTCTGCTGCTCCTCTTGACCGCCGCCCTCGCGGGCGCGGCGGCGCTGCGCTACCGCCGTCCGCTGCTCGACGCGATCGACCGCCGCTTCTTCCGGGAGCAGTACGATGCGCGGCAGATCCTGACCCTCCTGGTGGAGCGCATCCGCGCCACCGGCGATGCGGCGAGCCTGGCCAGCCTCATCGCGCGGGAGATCGATCTGGCCCTCCACCTGGAGGGAATCGCCCTGCTCGTCCTGGACGTCCGCTCCGGGATGCTTGGCGACCCGTGCCGGCGGACGCAGCGGCTCGACTCCTCCTCGCCTCTGGCCCTGCTCATCGCGAACGCGAGCGATCCCCTGTCGACCGATCTCGAAGACCCCCGCTCGCCGGTCTCCAAGCTGCCGGAGAAGGAGCGCCACTGGCTGGTGGACAGCGCGTTCAAGCTGGTCGTGCCGATCCTGGCGCGCGATGGGTCGCTCCTGGGGTTGATCGGTCTCGGCGAGAAAAAGAGCGGGCTCCCCTTCCTGCGCGAGGACAAGCAGCTCCTGCACGCCGTGGCGAGCAGCGCGGCCTGGGTCCTCGAGCTGGCGCAGGCCCAATCTCTGGGAACCCTGACGCCTTCGCGGCGGGCCGTCAGCCGCGACGCCGAGCTGCTGGACGAGACGGAGGCCCCGACGGCCGCCGAGCTCGCCAAGGAGTGCCCCGCCTGTGGCGCCCTCTTCCTTTCGTACACGGTCCTCTGCATCCACTGCAGCCGGCGGCTGGAGCCGTCGCACGTCCCCTACGTGCTGCCGGGCAAGTTCCGTTTCGAGCGCCGGATCGGCTCCGGCGGCATGGGCGTCGTCTACCGCGGGGCCGACCTCTCCCTGGGCCGGCCGGTCGCGGTCAAGACCCTGCGGCGCGTCTCTCCGGAGGATGCGATGCGCCTGCGGCGGGAAGCGCGGACGGCCGCCTCGGTGTCGCACCGCCATCTCGCCCCGGTCTATGGAATGGAGACCTGGCAGGGGACGCCCATGCTCGTCCTGGAGCTCCTGGAAGGGGGAACGCTGGCCCAGCAGCTCGAGCGCAGCCGGCTGACCCCGCGCGAGACCGTGGAGCTGGGGATCGCCGTGGCCGACGCGCTGGCGCAGCTCCACAGCGTGGACATCCTCCATCGCGACATCAAGCCGAGCAACATCGGCTTCACCCGCGACGGAGTCCCCAAGCTGATGGACTTCGGCATCGCCCGCGTCCATCTCGACCTGCGGCACGACCGTCTGAGCAGCTCGTTCGAAGGGGAGGAGGACGACTCGCTGCTGCCGCCGACCGCCGTCTGGCACAGCACTCCGACGTCGCTGACGCTGTCAAAGCAGCTCGTGGGGACGCTCTCCTATCTCTCCCCGGAGGCGCTAGCCGGTGAGCCGGCCGATGCGTCGTTCGATTTGTGGAGCCTGGCGATCGTGCTCTACGAGTGCCTGCTGGGCCGGAAGGTCTTCGGCGGCGACCCCAAACAGGTCATGGCGCGCATCAAGCAGGGCCGGGTCCCGGAGCTGTCACAGGTCCTGCCCGACGCCGACGAAGGGTTGGGCGAGCTCTTCCGTACCGCGCTCCACAAGAACCGCGCCCGCCGCCCCGCCACCGCGCGGGAGCTCAAGCAGAAGCTGGAGGCGCTGCTCAATACGGCCCCCCCATCTCCGAGATCAGCGGCTTCGTCTTCGTCGCAACCCCCAGACCGTCGCCCACCGGGAGGATCACGGCCTGGAGCTGGGGGTGCATCATCAGATAGCCGTTGAAGGCGCGCAGGGCGTCCGCGACCTCGTCGTCCTCGTCCTCCGGCGGCGCCGCCACGTGCCCCTTCCAGAGAAGGTTGTCGATCAGGATCAGGCCTCCCACCCGCAGCTTCGGCAGGAGCAGGTCGAGGTAGCGGCGGTACTCCTTCTTGACCGCGTCCACGAAGACCAGGTCGAACGGGCCTTCGAGCCGCGGCAGCACGTCGAGCGCGGCCCCCTGGACGATCTCCACCCGGTCGGCCACTCCCCCCTTGACGAGATTCCCGCGCGCCTGCTCGATCCGCTGCGGATCGAGCTCGATGGTCACGACGCGCGCCGCCGCGGCGCCGCGCGCCAGGCAGAGGGCGCCGTAGCCGATGGCGGTGCCGACCTCCAGGATCTGCCGCGCGTCCAGCGAGCGGGCGAGGATCGAGAGCAGTCGGCCGATCTCGGGGTCCGAGATCGGCACGTCGTCGCGGCGGGCCTGCTTCTCCATCTCGCGCAGCAGCGCATCTCCGGGCGGCAGCAGCCGTTCGAGATAGGCCTCCTGCTCGGGATGGAGGATCGAGCCGCGGCCGTGCTTCATGGTCCGGGAGCCGTCGGAGCGGCCGGCGCGGCCGGTGCCGCGGGTGCCGTCGGCGGCGCTTCCGCCTTGCGGGCCCCGGCCTCCCAGGCCGCGTTCTCCAGCGAGACCGAACGCCGCTTGCCCGTCGTCGCCGAGACGACGGTGAAGTTCGGATTCAGGCCGATGCGACACGCGTTGTTCTGCGCCCCATCCACCGGCACCTCGATCTCGTGCGTGCCCGGACCGGAGACGCTCATCTCGAAGCCGCCGCAGCTGCGCACCAGCACGCCCGGAACGTTCGCCGTCCCCTCCAGCTCCAGACGCTCGTTGGCCGCGTCCACCGGCGGGATGCGCAGCACCAGCCAGAGCGCTCCCGGGCTGCGCGCCCCTTCCAGACGGATGGCGCCCCGGCCGTTCAGCCAGCGGCGCACCAGCACCTGGCGGTCCGCGCCGGGCTCCACCGGCAGCCACTGCGGCGAGAAGACCAGCTTGGGCGCGGTGGCTTCGGACGGCACCTCCACCTGGGCGGCCACGTACTCACCGCGGTCGACCCGCTCGCCGAGGCCTTCGAGGGCCCAGCGCCGCTTCCCTTCGTAGAGGCCCACCGTCACGGTGTAGGTGCCCGGCGACAGCGCGGGGGCGAGCTGCGATTGGAACAGCCGCGCCACGTCGCTGACCGGGGTCCCCGGCCGCCACTTCTGCGGGAACGGATGATCGAACGTACGGACCAGCTTCTTCTTTTCGTCGAGCAGATGGATGAAGACCATCGGCTGGGACGAGAGCCCTTCGAGCTCGGCCGTGGGGTTCCACTCGAGCCGGAGAGTCTGCGCCTCGGGATATCCGAGGCGGAGCTGCCGGGGCGTCACGTCGACCCGGGCAACCGGGGTGCCGTCGTCCTCACCGCAGGAGGCGAGGACACCGAGAGAGAGCGCGAGAAGGGGGAGAACCAGATAGTTTTTTCTCATGGGAGACCTGTCAAGTCAGGATGATATGTCAAGCTGGTACGTGGCCGAACAGTCCGGCCCTTCCCAGACCGTCACCTCGGCCAGGGGAGCGGCGGGAAGCTGCCCGGAGAGCTCGTCGAAGAACCAGGCGGCGATCCGCTCGGTCGTGGGGCTCAGCCGGTCGAACGGCGGGACGGTGTTGATGTCGCGATGGTCCAAACGAGCGGCGATCTGCCGCAGAGCGGCCTGCACCTCGACGAAGTCGAAGGCCATCCCCTCGCCGTCGAGGCGGTCGGTGCGGAGCACCGCCTCCACCTTCCACGAGTGGCCGTGGGACGGTTCCGGAGACCCCTTGTAGAAGGTCAGGTGGTGCGCCGCCTCGAAACGGACGACCACCCGCACGGTGAAGACGGGCACCTCAGTTCCCTCCCAGGAGCTTCTCCACCCGCGCCACCACCATCTCCAGCGCCACCTTGTTCTCACCCCCCTCGGGGATGATCACGTCGGCCCAGCGCTTGGAGGGCTCCACGAATTCGAGGTGCATGGGGCGGACCGTCTCCAGGTATTGCCGGAGCACGTCCTGGACGGAGCGGCCGCGCTCGCTCATGTCGCGGCCCAGGCGGCGGATCAGCCGGATGTCCGAATCCGTGTCCACGAAGATCTTGAAGTCCAGAAGCTCGCGCAGGGCGAGCTCGACGAAGATGAGGATCCCTTCGACGAGCACGACCGGCAGCGGCTCGACCCGGCGGGTGCGCGCCGTCCGGCGATGGCGCACGAAGTCGTAGATCGGCACCTCGACGGCATGGCCGGCCTTGAGCGCGTGCAGGTGCGACACCATGAGGTCGCTGTCGAGGGCCGCCGGATGATCGAAATTATGGTGCAGAAGCTCGGCTTCGCTGCGCCAGTCCACGTCGCGGTAGTAGCTGTCCTGCTCGATGAAAGCGATCCTCTCCTGGCCCACCGCCTGGAGGATCGACCGGGCGACCGTGGTCTTGCCCGAGCCGCTCCCGCCGGCGACGCCGAGGATGAAGGGGATGCGTTTCGGCTTCGCGAGGAGAGGCTCCAGCTGCGGGACGGTCTCGGTGGTCTCGATCATTGGGAGGTCTCCAATCGCGCGGATTCTATCCACGCCGGCTCATCTCTGACAGCGGGGGCAGTAAAACGTGCTCCGCCCGGCCTGGACGATCCGGCGGATCGCTCCGCCGCAGGTGGAACAGGGGTCCCCTTCGCGGTCATAGACGCCGAGGGAGACCTGGAAATAGCCGCTGCGCCCCTCGCCGTCGGCGAAATCGTTCAGCGTGGTCCCCCCCTCGGTGATCGCCTGGCGCAGCACGCGCACCGCCTCCGCGGCCACCAGGTCCCAGCGCCGGGCGGAGATCCGCGCGACCGACCGCGTTGGATGGATGCCGGCGCGGAACAGGGTCTCGGTCGCGTAGATGTTGCCGATGCCGACCACCACCGTGCCATCCATCAGGAAGGGCTTGACCGGCCCGCGTCTCCCCGCGGCCGCGCGGGCCAGGACCTCGCCCGAGAA
>DATFPH010000420.1:0-4364 GCA_035264905.1 Thermoanaerobaculia bacterium | reverse complement strand
TACGGATGGGACTCCTAGGTGGAACACTGGCGGCACTCGTTCTCCTCGTTTTCACTTTCTGGCGGCCTTGGCAAGCTGCGGCGGGGCCCCCTCTGCGGGTGGCACTCCTTCAGCCGGTTGTGAAATTGGAAGGCAAGGATCCGGAGCTAGCCTTCGTCGCCTCTGACGTCATGGAAGCCGCTCTCGCCACCCTCGTTTCACTCGAAGGCCTGCAGGTCCTCGATCCGCCAGAACGAAATGAGGAAAAAGCGTCGGAGGCGGAAAGGCTGCGTGAGGCAGATGAAGGGCTTCTTCCCCTTCTCGACTGTAGGAAAGGCGCCTGTGAGGTCATCCTCCGTCGCCGCAAGCGCGATGGCGTGGTCCTGGGCGTTTCCGACCCCTTCGTTGTACACGGTGGCTTCGAGAATGCCTATCAACTTGCAGAAGGCGTGCGGGTCCGTGTGCGGCAGGTTTACTCCGATCGTAGTCTCCGCACAGGATCACCCGGCGGTGCTGTAAGACCCGAGGACTATTCTGCCTACAACGCACTCGAACGCCGGCTCGATAGTGGCGAACGCCTTGGAAGGGACGAGCTTGATCGGCTGGATGCTTTGCTGCGGACCTCGCCCGATCTCGTCGGGGCCTATGTGCTAGCCACGGGAATCTCCCGGGGTCAGGGAGACTTTGACCGCGCCCTCGACTATGTGGTGCGGGCCGAAAAACTTGCGCCTTACGATCCGCGGCCTCTGATCGCACAACTCCGTGTTCAGTTGGAAGGAAATCGACTCGATGCGGCGCCCGCAACCCTGGCACGGCTGGCAAGCCTGGCTCCTGGCGATATCCGTGTGAAGACCGCCAAGGCGGATCTGCTGGAAGTGAACGGAGATCTAGAGGAGGCTCTCCCCTTGCGGGAGGAGGTCGCCCGGCGGCGGCCCACATGGCGTTATATCCTGAAGCTGGCGACACTGGAATTTCGCCTGGGCAAGAGCGACAGTGCTCGCCTTCGCCTTGAGACCCTTCTGGCATCACAGCCGAGCAATCATTTTCTACGCGAGAGTTTGGCAAATCTGGAGTTGGTGTACGGAGACGTGAAGCGCGCCGAAGGCCTCTATGAGGAGCTGATCCGTACTGGAAAGGCGCCATATCTCACGTCAAATCTTGGCTTTGCTCGCTTCCTTCTCAGTGAATACGCCTCTGCCGCTGCAGCTTACCGCCAAGCGCTTATCCAGGATCCGGACGATTTCGTGACCCGCTTCAATCTCGCCACCGCCTTGGAAGCCCAGGGTGACCTGCTTGGGGCACGGCGCATCTATCGCGAATTAGAAACAGAACTCGTTGCCGCGCCGGCCCGACTGGATTCGCGCACTCGCATGCTTCACGCTCAATGCCTTGTGCGCCTCGGTCAGCGGTCCGACGCGGCACGTATTGCCGGTGAGGTGCTCAAACAGACGCCCGAAGACGTCGAGGTCCTCTATCAGGCGGCCCAGGTCTACGCTCTTCTTGACGAGCCCGTGTCCGCGCTCTTCTACATCGACCGGGCACTCAGGAAGGGGGTCCAGAGGGCATGGTTCACGATTCCTGAGTTTCGCTCTCTCGAAAGAGACTCGAGTTTCCAAAGGCTCCTCAACCGCTATTCGGGTTAAAACTAGGGATCTCTGATGATGATACCGCCGAAGAACGCTTCGAAGCCTGCTGGCTGACCCTGGCTGTTGTGTGCCTGGAGGAGGTGCGTTTGCCACTTGATCGCTTGGTCGGTCCTGGCGTCGACGATATTGTAGAAATACATTCCAGGCTCGGCGTCGGCGCGGATGGTCCCTGGTCCTACCGTCGGCGAGCCTGGGAACGGGGGAACGAAGGGGTTGTTCCGAGTGCTGTCGCTTGAAGCGTCAGTATCCCTCCTCATGAACGCTTTAAATTCCACCCGCAGATCCGGTGGTTGTGTGGGAAAGATCCAGATCACCTGCTCGGTCTGGTTGACTTCCAACGGGTTCGGATCGGCGATCAACTCGAGGCCGTGGGGCGTGTTTTCCAACGTCACTCTGATCTCATGTGGGGGCATGGGGTCCTCCTCTCGTCTCGAGCCGGCTCGGAATGAGCGGCTCGTCTCATCCCTCATCAACTGTGGGAAACGCAAGGCCGCCGGAAAAGCGGCCACAAACCTCCGCGGCGGATCGACGATCGTGTCAACCTCATTGTTGCGACGAAGAGCCTCGGAGAGGCTCGAGAATGTAGCCCGGGGTCAAAGCGCCAGAGGCGCGGCGACCCCGGGTAAGGAGATCCCCATTTCTCCGGAGCCCCGCTAGGGGCGGCAGCAACCCCCTTGCCTGCCGAGCAGGCTGTCGCCCCTAGGAGCCTGTCGGAAAACCTCCGCAAGGCTCACGCGCGGAGCTTAGAATGGCAACAGAGTGCTGATGTTCTGCACAACTTCATGCAGTTTGGTGTCTAGATAACCATTGCAAATCGCCAAACCGGAGGTTGCCCGACAGGCTCCTAGGGGCTCGAAATATTGTTTGCCTCCTTGACCCGGGGTCGCCGCGCCTCCGGCGCTTTGCCCCCGGGCTACAC
This sequence comes from Thermoanaerobaculia bacterium, assembly GCA_035264905.1. GTDB lineage: Bacteria > Acidobacteriota > Thermoanaerobaculia > Multivoradales > UBA5704 > UBA5704. Next base: position 1,820 of record DATFPH010000420.1, on the reverse strand, counting down.
GCTCTGGCCCCTCTGGGGACTTCCCTTCTATCTCTGGAAGGCACCCGCGGTGCCATCCTGCAACAGGCGGGTCAAGGCAGTTGCACGCACAACCCCAGCGAGTTCCCCCAATCCTTCACACCTCTTCTCCCCTTGATCTCCGTCTTGCCATCCGTGAAGTAGAAGCCGCGGCCGCCGTCGAACATCACCGCGTGGCTGAAGCCGTCCTGCTTGAGCTCCCTCTGGATCTGGCGGCCGTCCCGGTTGGGGGAGACGATCAGATAGGCCTGTCCGTTCTTGATGCCGACCAGGGTATGTTGAGCATTGACGAACTGGCCGGCAGCGAAGCCGGTTCTCGGGGTGCCGTCCTTGTTGTAGAGGACCCGGCCGCTCTGCTGGTCCACGAATCCCTGCTGCTCGAAGAGGTCGGTCGTATCCACCAGTCGGTTGTTTTCGAGCAGCATCGCTCCGCCTCCCATGAAGTCCCACACATGGCCACCGAACGACCGGTTGATCTGCTGGAAGCTGCGGCCGTTCTGCCGGCCGATGACGACCTTGCCGTCTCGCAGCACGGCGACGCCACCGCGACGATCCGTGGTGATCTTGCCCTGTCCATCGCTGGTGAGGCCTTTGTCGGCGGGGTTGAGCGACTTGCCGGCCACCATGGGCGCTTCGAGGGGATCCTGGCCGGCAGCCAGGGAGGTCTGGAGGTCCGGCCTTCCCCCGCGGATGACCGGCGCGGCAGGCTTCTTGAAATCCTCCGTGAAGCTGCCGTTCGCCAAGGCATCACAGAATCCGGGCTCGATCGAGCTCTTCGACAGGGGTTTGTCCGCGGGCGCGTTGTAGGCATTGGTGACCCGCAGGTTGCCAATGGGAGAGACGATATAGCCCTTGAGGGGACCTTCGGTCTTGGGGCGGAGAAGATCTGTGTTTTTCGGGTCCTGCTCCGGGGGTGTCGGGTAGCCGATCGGCTGGTAGTGATCTCCCTCGTCGTCATCGTCATTGTCGCCCTCCCCTCCGCCGTCGTCCCGGATCGGGATGAGGACGACACCTCCGCGCTGATCGCGGCGTTCTTCGATCCGATCGCCGACTTTGAAGCTCAGGGAGATCGAGACGTACAGCGTCACACTGTGGATATAGCCTGTGCGGGGGTTCTGGAGCTTGATGTCGTAGGTCCCTTTTTTGATCAGCGTAATGCTGACGACGATGAACACGCCGCCGGACTGGGACCCTGCCAGGACGGCTGGGACGAGAAGGACGAGCAGCAGGTGGACGAGGAGAAAGGCCGCCCGCGCGCGGCGGGAGGCGGCATAAATCCAGAGGAGCTCTCGGTTCATACAGGGCCTCCGATCTTGGGCTCAGCTCGATGGTGTCGCCTGTCCCCCAGTTCCATCCGCTGCAAAATCTCCTTCGGCAGCAATCGCCACCGAGGTTGGAATGCCGGCGAGAAGAAGGAAACAACCTGCGCGAACGGCAGAGTTTCGCATTTACCGTGAGTATAACTCCAAACAAAAAGGGGAGGCGCCAATCGGGCGCCTCCCGGACAGAGGAGGGACTGCGGGGAGAGTCCGGTCTTCGACGGGCTCTGTCTCGTATGTCCCCGCGGGGCCGGAAGTGGTTCAATCGGGCCGCCTGGGTATACTCTGGCGCGAGGCGGAGGCGTGAGAGTCCATGAATCGATCCGAGTTTCGCGTGGTCGGTCTCTTGCTGCTCCTCGGCTGCTCGGACGCGGGGCCGCCGCCCGGCCCCGCGACCCTGGGGGTGGACGTGCGGGCTGCCGAGGATGCCCGTGGAGCGATCCTCCAGGTCGTGGAGGAGAAAGGTCCGGCGGCCCGCGCCGG
>DATFPH010000419.1:0-4374 GCA_035264905.1 Thermoanaerobaculia bacterium | reverse complement strand
CCCGTCCCCGATCCCGTCGAGGAATCGAAGAGCTCGACCGTGTCGGCGAGGCCGCCTGTCTTGTGGACCACGGGCGGGGTGCCGTACTTCAAGCTGTACATCTGGTTGAGGCCGCAGGGCTCGAACTTCGAGGGCATCAGGAAGAGGTCGGCCCCGGCCTCGATCCAGTGCGCCAGCTCGTTGTTGAAGCCCTGGTAGAACCAGGCCCGGCCGGGAAACCTCGCCTGGAGCCACTGGAAGAACTCCTCGTAATGCGGCTCGCCGCTCCCCAGCGCCACCACCCGAAGGTCGCGCCGGGAGAGCAGCTCGGGCAGCACCTCGAACGCGAGGTCGAAGCCCTTCTGCGCCGTCAGCCGCGACACCACGCCGAGCACGGGCGCGGCGGTGTTCTCGTCCAGCCCGACCTGGCGCAGAAGGGTGCGCTTCATCGCCGCCTTGCCCGAGAGGTCCGCGGCCGAGTAGTGGTGGGGGATGTGCGGATCGGTCTCCGGGTTCCACTCCCCGTAATCGACGCCGTTGACGATGCCGAAGAAACGGCCGGCGCGGGCACGCAGCAGGCCGTCGAGGCCGAACCCCTTCTCGGGCGTCTGGATCTCGCGGGCGTACGTGCGGCTGACGGCGGTCACGGCGTCGGCCTGGAGGATGCCGTTGCGCAGGAAGTTGAGGCTCCCCGGCGAGAGGTCCAGCAGGTGAGCGTGGCGCTCCAGACCGAGGTCCGCGATCCGGCGGATATCGACGAGCCCCTGAAAGCCGAGGTTGTGGATCGTCAGCACCGTCCGCGTCCGCTGGAACAGGCCATCCCAGTCGAAGAAGGCCCGGCGGTAGACCGGCGCCAGCGCGGTGTGCCAGTCGTGGCAGTGCACGATGTCGGGAGCCCAGCCCATCCGCTGCGCGCACTCGAAAGCCGCGACGGTCAGGAAGGCGAAGCGCAGCGAGTCGGTCCAGTCCCCATGGTAGATGCCGCCGCTGCCGAAGAGGACGGGGCAGTCGATGAAGTAGACGTCGACCTCGCTGCCCGGCAGCTTGGCCGTCCGCGCGGAGTAGTGGAACCGGTGCGGGCCGAGCTGGACGGGCACGTCCTGGATGAAGCCGACCGACACATAGCGTTCCCGTTCCCGGGCGAGCTGCGGGTAGAAGGGAAGGAAGATGCGGACGTCGTGCCCCGCCCGGCTGAGGAAGCCCGACAGGCCGGCGACCACGTCGCCCAGGCCGCCGGTCTTGGCGAACGGGGCGGCCTCGGCGGCCACCTGGCAGATGCTGAGGGGCATCAGACCACCGTGCCCGGCGGAATGACGGCGCCCTTGGGCACGACGATGATGCCTTCGCGGATGCAGTAATTCTCCGCGTCGGCGTTCTGGATCCCGTCGGCGTTGATCAGCTTGGTGCCGTCGCCGATGCGCGTGTCGAAGTCGACGATGGCGTTGCGGATGTGGCAGTCGCGGCCGATGCCGAGGGGGAGCAGCGTGCTGTCCGCCGGCAGGGTCTCCCAGGAGCTTTCGCCCATGATGACCGAGCGCTCGATGACGGAGCCGGCGCGCACCACGGCGCGGACGCCGACGATGGAGTCGGTGACGCGGCTGCCCGAGAGGATGCTGCCCTCGCTCAGGATGGAGCACTGGACGAAGCACTCCGTGACCTTGGTGCCGGGCAGGAAGCGCGGATGGGTGAAGATCCGGAACTCGGGGTCGTACATGTTGAGCGGCGGCAGCGGCAGCGTGAGGTCGAGGTTCGCCTGGTGGAAGCTCGGGATGGTCCCGATGTCGGTCCAGTAGCCGTTGTGCGGGAAGGCCAGGACGCGATAGTCGGCGAGCGCCTGCGGGATCACCTCGCGGCCGAAGTCCACGGCCGTGGTGCCGACCAGCAGCTCGCGCAGCACCTCGGGCTTGAAGATGTAGATGCCCATGCTCGCCAGGTAGGAGCCCGGCGGCGCGGGGAACCCGAGGGCGGACTGGGTCTGCTCGTCGAGGGCGATCGCGTCGAGCTGGGCGGCCTCGGTCGGCTTCTCGACAAACTCGACGATGCGGCCGGAGGGATCGAGCCGCAGGATGCCGAAGGCCGAGGCCTCCTCGCGGGAGACCGGCTTGACGGCGATGGTCAGGTCGGCATTGCGCTCGCGATGAGTCTTCACGAACTCGCCGATGTTCATCAGGTAGAGCTGGTCGCCGGAGAGGATCAGGATCTCGGGCGGATTCTGCTCGAGGAGCCGGGTCAGGGTCTGCCGTACGGCGTCGGCCGTCCCCTGGTACCACTCGCGGCGTTCCGTCGTCAGCTCGGCCGCCAGAATGTTGACGAAGCCGAGGCTGAACGCGGAGAAGCGGTAGGTCTGGGCGATGTGGCGGTGCAGGCTGGCGCTGTTGAACTGGGTGATGACGAAGATCCGGTCGATGCCGGCGTGCAGGCTGTTGCTGATGGGAATGTCGATGAGGCGGAACTTGCCGCCGATCGGCACCGCTGGTTTTGCCCGGTCCCGCGTCAGGGGCCAGAGCCGGCTCCCCTGGCCGCCGCCCAGAATGGCTGTCACGACCTTTTCCATGGTTTCATCTCCCCCAGAGGGCGGCGCCATCTTATCCGATCGTCATCTACAATGGCGGCGTGAGCGCCCTCCGCCGACCTCTTCACTGGGACTATCTCGGCCGCACTCCCTACGCCGAGGCCGTCGAGCTGCAGCTCGCGGCCCGCACCGCGTTGAAGAGCGGGGAGGGCCCGGAGCGCCTGCTGCTCCTCGAGCACCCGCACGTCTATACCCTGGGCCGCAACGCCAGCGGCGAGGACGTGCTGGCGAGCCCGGAGTGGCTGCGGGCGCGCGGAGTCGAGGTGGCGGAGTGCGACCGCGGCGGGCAGGTCACCTATCACGGGCCGGGACAGCTCGTGGGCTATCCCATCGTCAACCTGAGCCCCGACCGGCGGGACATCCGCCGCTACGTGCGCGATCTCCAGGAAGTCCTCATCCGCACCCTCGCCGACTACGGCGTCTCAGCCCGCCCGGGGGAGGAGCAGGCCTTCATCGGCGTCTGGGCGGGAGGTGAGAAGATCGCCTCGATCGGCGTCCACCTGTCGCGGTGGATCACCACCCACGGCTTCGCCCTCAACGTCTCGACCGACCTCTCCTACTTCTCGGGGATCATTCCCTGCGGGCTCCACCAAGTCCGCATGACCTCGATCGAGCGGCTCACGGGCAGGGCTCCTACGCTGCCCGAGATCGCCGAGGTCTGCGCCGGGCACTTCGGGGAGATCTTCGACCGCGAGCTGGTCATATCCTCGCTCCGGCTCCAGACGGCCGGAACCTAGAACCGGGCCATGCCGACTCGCGTCGCCATCGGTCTCAATGCGGTGATCGTGGCGGTCACGGAGGAGGTGCCGCGCATCCTCACCATCCGGCGCGATCCGCCGGCCGGCGGCGTCCCGGAGGACGCCCTGCCTTTCGGTCCGCTGGAGCCCGAGAAGGACCGCACCCTCGACCGCGGCCTGCGCCGCTGGGTGCGTGAGCAGACGCGGCTCGACCTCGGCTACGTCGAACAGCTCTATACCTTCGGCGACCGCGACCGCGATCCCGAGGAGGCGCGCGGTGGAGCGCGGCTGGTGTCCGTGGCCTACCTGGCCCTGGTGCGGGAGGTCTCGGTGGGCGCCGAGGCCCGCTGGCGGGACTGGTATGAGTTCTTTCCCTGGGAAGACTGGCGCTCCGGCCGGCCGGAGACGATCGACCGCGCCATCGCGCCCGCTCTCGAGCTCTGGGTGGCGTCCGCCGCTCATCCCCTGGCCCGTCAGGAGCGGCGGGAGCGGGCGGACATCGTGTTCGGCCTGGGCGGCGCCGCCTGGGACGGCGAGCGGGTGCTCGAGCGCTACGAGCTCCTCTACGAGGCGGGGCTGGTGCCCGAGGTCGCGCGCGACCGTCTCGAGCGCCGGGAGGCGGCGGCGCCGCCGCCGGCGGAGCTCCTGCCGGGGCGGTCCATGGCCCTGGACCACCGGCGCATCCTCGCCACGGCCCTCGGCCGGCTGCGGGGCAAGATCAAGTACCGGCCCGTCGTCTTCGAGCTGCTCCCGCCGAGCTTCACCCTCCTGCAGCTCCAGCAGGTGGTGGAGGCTCTCGCCGGCGTGCGCCTCCACAAGCAGAACTTCCGCCGCCTGGTCGAGAACGCCGGCCTGGTCGAGGGCACCGGCGTGCAGGACGCCCAGACCGGCGGCCGGCCCGCCGAGCGGTTCGTCTTCCGGCGCGAGGTGCTGCGCGAGCGTCCGGCCCCGGGCGTGGGACTGCCCGGGGTGCGGAGGTCCTGAGCCGGAAGCGGGAGCGCTACCGTTCAGTCTTCGCCATCTCCTGCAGACCGCGGCCTCCTTGCGGCTGAATCACCTGGAGTAGGATTCTTCCATGCGCACCGT
>DATFPH010000418.1:0-21075 GCA_035264905.1 Thermoanaerobaculia bacterium | reverse complement strand
AGATCACGGCGAGCCGGGCGATCGTCCGTTCATTGGTGATCGTGTCGTCGATCATCGAGGCCAGCGGCTCGATCTCGCGGATCGGCAGGTTGGGATCGTAGGCACGGATCGCCTGGCGGACCGGCTCGATCAGCGCGGCCGGCTCGCGGGTGCTGATTTCCAGATTGATGTCGACCCCGACGTCCGTGCTCTGCACCAGCGGGACGTACAGGCGGGGCTCCACCGGGCCGCGCAGATCATGGTCTCGGGCGTCCCGGGACACGCCGACGATCTCATATTCGAGGTCCGGCGGTCCCGAGATCACGACGTGCTTGCCGAGCGGGCTCGCGCCGGCGAAGTGCTTCTTCGCCATCGCCTCGTTGATGACCGCCACGTACGGCGCGCCGGGACCGTCCCGCAGCTCGAAATCCCGGCCGGCGGCGAGCGGGATCCCGACCGTTCGGAAGTACTCGGCGCCGACGCAGTCATACGCGATGGGAAGACCATCCTCCCCAGGGCTTTGCGAGTCTGGGAGGCGAATCGTGGTGCCCGACTCGGTCCCGCTGAAGATTCCATTTTCGGAGAACGTGACGGCGCGCACTCCGGGCAGTGCTTTCAGCTGATCGATCAGATCCCGCGGGAACGTCTCGAGGCGCGCGCCCTGGTAGCCGGCGGCGACGGGCTCGACGTTCAGCAGGAGGAGAGAGCTCCGGTCATAGCCGAGGTCGAGCCGCTCCAGGTTCTGCAGCGTGCGCAGGAAGAGACCGGCCCCCATGACGAGGAGCAGCGAGAGGGCGAACTGAACGACGACGAGCAGCTTGCCCAACTGCCAACGCCCCCCCGCGCCCTGGCCTGCCACGCTGCGGGCGCTCTCCTTGAGCGTCGGGGCGAGCTCGACGCGGGTGGCGCGGAGCGCCGGAGCCAATCCGAACAGAATCCCGGTGAAGATCGCGACTGCCGCGGTAAACCCAAGAATCGGCAGATCGGGGCGAAGATCGACGGACGCGGCGGCGCTGCCTGAGACCAACTGGAGGAGCGCTTTGCCCGCCCAGAATGCGAAGAGCAACCCCAGCGCTCCACCCATCACGGAGAGCAGGACGCTCTCGGTCAGCAGTTGCCGGATCAGGCGCGCCCGGCCGGCGCCGAGAGCGAGCCGGACCGCGATCTCCTTCTGCCGTGCCATCGCCCGTTCGAGCATCAGGTTGGCAACGTTCGCGCACGCCACCAGGAGGACGAGCGCGACCATCGCCATCAACGTGAACAGGGGTTGCGAGAGCTCCCGCCGCAACGAGGAGAATCCCGCGGCGCCGGACGTGACCTCGACGTGCATCCGGTCCGGGCTGGGCAACAACTGGTCGGTGATGCCGGAGCCGGTGTTTTCTTTGACGATGCGCGGGAACAGGACGTTGATCTCGGCGCGCGCTTTCTCGATCGACACGCCCGGCGCGAGGCGCCCCATCAGAAGGAGAAAGCTGGTGTCCCAGCGGTCGAGATAATCGCGCCCGGGATTCACCTGCGGCTGCATCGACAAAGGGATCCAGAGGTCGGTGGCCAGGCCGACGATATCGCCGAAAAACCCCTCCGGGGTGACTCCGATGACCGTGAACGGATGTTTGTTCAAGGTGATCCTCCGGCCGATGACCTGGGGATCCAGGGCGAAGCGCCGCTTCCAGTACGCATGGCTGATGACGACGAACGGCGCGGCTCCGGGAGCGCGGTCTTCCTGCGCGGTGAACGTGCGGCCCCGAACGGCCTGCACGCCGAGCACTGAAAAATAATTACCGCTGACCAGACGCCCGCGCGCGGATTCCGGCTCGGCGCCGGAGGGCTCGATCCCGACGCTCAACCGGCCCACGCGGCCCGAGGCGAAGACCTGCGAGAAGACGTGATTCTGGTCCCGAATTTCCTTGTACATCGGGACTGATATGAGATCGTTGCGCACGTTGCCCGTCGAAAGAGAGCTGACCCGCGTGGGATCGCCGACCGCCACCAGACCGGAGGGCTCCTGGACCGGCAGCTCGCGGAGAAGCAGGGCGTTGATCAGGCTGAAGATCGCAGTGTTGGCCCCGATGCCGAGCGCGAGGGAGAGCACGGCGACGAGCGTGAACGTCGGGCTCCGGCGGAACGTCCGCAACGCATAGCTGAGATCCTGGAGAAGCTGCTCGATCCACCGGTTTCCTCGCATCTCTCGGCACCTCTCCTGAATCTGTTCGACGCCGCCAAACGTCCGGAGCGCGGCGTGGCGCGCCTCGTCCGGGCTCATGCCGGCAGCGATGTTTTCTTCGATCTGCTGATCGAGATGGAAACGCAATTCGGCGGCGAGCTCCGCTTCGACCTGGGCCCGCCGGAAGAGCGATCGCAAACGCAACCGCAACACGTCCGCAGAGCGCATCGTCTGCTCCACCTCAAACCATGCGTGCGACCAGGTTGACGGCCTCAGACAGCCGGTCCCAGTTGGCCAGCTCCTTCGCCAACTGCACCCGGCCGGCCCGCGTCAACGCATAGACCTTGGCCGTGCGGCCGCTCTCGGTCTCTCCCCATTGAGCCTTGATCCACGCCTGCTGCTCCAGGCGGTGCAGCGCCGGATACAGCGAGCCCTGCTGGACGCGCAGCACGTCCTGGGAGATCTGCTGGATGCGCTTGGCGATCCCCCAGCCGTGCATCGGCTCCAGGGAGATCGTCTTCAAGATCAGCAGGTCCAGGGTCCCTTGCACAAGGTCGTTCGGCTTTCCCATGAATCACCCCTCGACGATCTACAATACAGGGGGAATTGTAGACCGTCAAGGGGTAGCGCTCGAGGAACGACGGGACCCCGCGAAGGGGCGCTTCAGCGAGACTGATTCATCCGCTGAAACATCGTGTCGATCTCGTCCCGCGAGGCACGGCTCGCTTGCGCCGCGAAGCCATAGGGGATCTCCGCGTCCTCTCCGGCGAGCCGGGTCATCACGGCATCGGCGAGCTCATCCAGAGGCACTCCGAACGTGTGGAGGCCGGGGCCTCCCAGATCCGTGTTCACGGCGGGAGGGACGATCTCGATCACCTGGACCGGGGTGCCCGCGAGCTGATGGCGGAGCGAGAGCGTGAACGAGTGGAGCGCCGCTTTCGTGGCGCAGTAGATCGGCACTCCCGCCAGCGGCACGAACGCGAGACCCGAGGTGACGTTGAGGATCGCGGGGCGCTGCTGCTGGAGCAGGTGCGGGATGAACAGCGCCGAGAGATGGAGGGGAGCCTCCAGATTGATCGCGATCTCCTGCCGGGACTCCTCCCACTCCTCCGGCTCGGTGAGCCGGACGCGGCGCTGGATGCCGGCGTTGTTGACCAGCACGTTGAGGCCGGGATGCTCCCGCACCGCCCATTCGAACAGCGCCCGGCGCTCCGCGGCCTCGGCCACGTCGCAGATCCGGACTTTCATCTCGGGGTGCGCCGCCTGCGCCTCCCGCAACTTCTCCTCCCGCCGGCCACAGATGATGACGCCGCTCCCCGCCCGCAGAAACCGCTCGGCCAGCGCGAGACCTATCCCTGAGGCGCCGCCAGTGATCAACACAGTATTCGAAGCCAGTTCCATGGTGAATCTCCCAAAAGTCCTGCTTCAGCGCCTCTTCGACCTCAGCTCAGCCACCGGGCAGCGCAGGCGCGGCCGCTCGGGGTCGCTCAGGTCGAGCAGGTCCCACGGCACGCGCAGCGGCTCCCGCCCCCCCGGCCAGCCGACGATGCGCAGGACGGAAATCCCGAGGCGCTCCATCAGGGCGGCCACCCCGAGATCGAACTCGCGGACGATGCACTCGTCGCCTTCCCGGTCGGCGCGCACCGAGAGGATACGTCCCACCCTCACCTCGTCGGGATCGCGCACCAGCTTGCCGAGCAGCAGCTCGAGATGCACTTTCCTGGTCATGATTTCTGCGACTTCGGCAGCTTGGCGACGACGTGGTCGCGCAGCCACCGCTCCCAATCGAAAGCGGGCGTCTCGAGCGCCGCGACCTCGATCTGGACGTGATGCGGCTTGACCTCCATCACCTTCGACCACGGGACTCGGTAGCGCGCCGCCTTGCGGACGCTGAAGCGGCGGCGGAGCCGCTCGATCCAGCTCTCCACGCGCGGGTGGACGCGCCGCGCCAGAACGACGAATCCCATCTCCAGCGAGTCGACCCGCGGCGGCTGGTCCCCCCGCAGCTCCAGGACGAGCCCGTCGACGCGCCCGATCTTCATCTCTTCGCACTCGACCACCTGTTTGTCGAGCACGTCGCGGACGAGGTCCAGCCGTTTCATCCGCCACCTCCGAGGAACGCCAGCGGCATCGAGACCACGGTGAGGACGATCGACAGCACGAGCACGACGACGGCGATCGCGTTCGAGATCCAGCCGTTGCTGTGCTCCTTGAGGAGCTTGCGGTCGTTCATCAGCAGCAGGAACGGGAGGGCCACGAAGGGGAGGACTGCCGCCTCGACCGCCATCGTGAAGACCGTAAGCTTCAGCGGATCGACCCCGAACAGGATGATCAGCGACGACAGCAGGATCGCGCCGGTGTAGACCAGGCTGAAGCGGGCATCGTTGCGCGGATTGAGGCTCTCCCCCCAATTCCAGCCGAACGTCTGGGCGGTCACGTAGGCGATGGCAAGAGCCACTTCGAGGCCCGCGGCGAGGCAGGCGATCCCCATGCCGAGCGCGAACAGCAGGAACCCCCAGAACGGGAAGGCATCGGTCAGCATCAGCGCCGCCTCGTGATAATCGTTCACCTGGATGCCGCGCGGCGCGAGCACCATCGCGGCCACCACGATCCCACCCAGGGCCACGACGCTGCCGAACCCCATGCCGATCAGCGCGATCCCCCGGTTCACCGGGATGTAGGACGCATCCCATTTGTCCTCCACCGCGCCAGAGGAGTAGAAATAGAACAGGTAGGGGGCGAGGACCGCGCCTATGATGCTGACCGCGATCGCCCAATACCTGAGGGGCTCCTGGTGAGGCAGCGACGGCAGCATCCCGGCGATCACCTCGCCGCTCGGCGGGTGATGGCGGAAGGCCGCGATCACGAACGCGAGCGTGATCAGGCCGAGCAGCGACGTGCTGTTTTCGATCGTGTTGAAAGTCGACCGCCAGAGGAAGAGCCACATCAGGACCGCGACGGGGAGGGCCCAGAGGAAAGTGGGGGACCCGCTGACCAGGTGGAGGGCGAAGCAGATCCCGCCGATCTCCGTGCCGAGCACCAGGAGCTGGGCCACCGTGATGACGAGGAACGGGATCAGCCAGAAGGTGAAGCCGAAGTGCTCGCGGATCGCGTCCGGCAGGGTCTTGCGGGTGGCGGCGGCAAACCGGCCGGACATCTCCACCAGGAAGACCACCAGGAACGTGGCGGCGAGGAGCACCCAAAGGAGCTGGAACTTGAAGTTGGCCCCGGCCTGCGCGCTGGTCGCCAGGTTCCCCATGTCGAAGAAGCCGCCGATGCTGGTCAGGATGCCGAGACCGAGTTGCAAGATCTTCTTCACGACGAACCCTCCCCCGCTTTCCTTAACGCCGCGAAGCGCACGCGGAGCCCCGCCAGCCGGCCGAGCTCCCGCGACAGCCGCGGCCGGTCGTTCGCCTCGACGGCCTGGCGCAGGCCGGCGCTGGCGGCCTCGGCTTCGGCGATCACCCGCTGCAAGGGCAGCCGCACCTCAGGCCGGGCCGGCGACTTCGTCGCCTCCTTGGCCGCCTTCTCGAGCTGCTTGCGGGCCGCCGACGTGCTGTTCCGCACGAACGAGGTCGGAACGCTGTTGGCGGTCCATTTCTGGCCGGTCATCTCCAGGGTGGCGATCCACGAGCCGACCGGCTCGACCTTCGTCAGGAGCTCTTCTTCGGGAGACTTCGGCTGACAGGCGAGAAACGCGGCCGTGACCAGCACCGCGGAGATCCTGGAGACGAGAAGCCGGAGGGCCGGCACAGGGTAAAAAGAGTGGATGCTTCGCATGTTTCGTCGGCCGAAACAACTGCCGGTCCTGCTACCTGCACCAGACAAGCAATTCCCGGGCCTGCCGCGCCGCTCACGCGCTTCGCATCAAGGGCAATATGGCGGTCAAGGTAGACTAGAGGTGCCATGCTCGCCCGACTCCATCGCCCCACCCGCCCCCTGCTCCTCGTCCTCGCCTTTCTGGCGTGCGCTCTCCCCGTGCGGGCGACCAGCTACGTTCCAATGACGGACGAGGCCCTGGTGGACAGCGCGCCGCTGATCGCCGTCGTGGAGGTCCTCAGTACGGAGACCGGCAGGGACGGCCGGCCCGTCACCGACTCCTCCGTCCGCGTCGTTCGGGCTCTCAAGGGCCTGCTTCCTCAAGGGAGGTTCATCGTGCGCGTCCCCGGCGGCGTGGGGGCGGACGGGCGCCGCCTCCACATCGAGGGAGCGCCCTCCCTGAAGCCGGGCGAGCGGGCTCTGCTCTTCCTCAGCCCGCGGCGAGACGGCACGTTCGGCGTCTACCAGCTCTTCCTGGGATCTTTCCACGAGGTTTCCGCAGGGAACCGGCGGCTGGCCTTGCGGCGGCTCGACGGCGCGCGGGCGGTGACGCGTCCGGGGCGGGTCTCCCCGGCCGAGCCGGTGCGGGACTTCGATCTCTTCGTGAGCTGGATCGCGGCGCGCGCCGGGGGCGTCCGGAGCCCCCGTTTGTATGAGATCGCGGCGGTTGGGTCCGGCATCGAGCAGACCGTTGACGCGTTCAAGTTCTTCCAGGTCAATGGACGGGCGTTCCGTTGGTTCGTGTTCGACGCGGGCTCCAGCGTCGAATGGCGAGCCCATGCAAGCGGCCAGCCGGGGCTCACCGGCGGCGGATTCTCCGAATTCCAGACGGCTCTCGCCGCATGGACGAATGATCCGGGGACCAACATCTCGTATACCTATGCCGGAACGACCACGAGCACCGGAGGCTTCACGCAATCGGATGGGATCCATACTCTTCTGTTCGATGATCCGAACGACGACATCTCCGGCTCTTTCCAGTGCGGCGGCGGCGGAGTCCTCGCGATCGGAGGCTTCTGGGACGACGAGTCCCTTCTCGGCACGTTCAGCGGCCTGACGTATTTGAAGATCCCTGAAGGGGACATCGTCACCAATCAGAATATCGGCTGCTATATTCAGGACTCTTCACCGCCGAGCGAGACGGCCCAGGAGCTGTTCGCGCATGAGCTCGGGCATACGCTGGGCCTGGATCACTCCAACGATCCGAACGCCCTCATGTATCCTTTCATTCACCGCGACGGGCGCGGCGCCCGCCTGGAGAACGACGAGAAGGCGGCCGTAGGCATCCTCTACCGGGCGGAACATGATTTCTACACGTTGACGCCGTGCCGGCTCTTCGACAGCCGGAGCGGAGCGCCGCTCGCCGCCGGCTCCACGCGAACGATCGCGACGCAGGGTCTGTGCGGGATTCCGGCATCGGTCCGGGTGCTCGCCGTCAACGTGACCGCGGTGACCCCTTCTGCCTCCGGCGATCTCACTCTCTTCGCGCAGGGCGAGACGCTGCCGCCGACCAGCACCACGAGCTTCTCCGCAGGTCTGACGCGCGCCAACAACGCAGTCGTCAATCTCTCCGCCTACTCGCGCTCGTTCGACATTCAACCTGGGCTGCCCGCCGGCGGCTCGGTACACGTGACGGTCGACGTGCTCGGGTATTTCGAGTGACGAGGTCCAGGCGGATCAATAGCGCCCGATCGAGATGCTGCCGGTGTCCAGCTTGTAGGCCAGATAGTGGGGCTCCCCCTGGAAGACGAAAGGCACGATGGTCGTCCAGCCGAGCGTCCAGGTGTCGCGGAACGTCTCTTGCACCGTAAAACCATCGCCCGCGGGAAAGATGTAGAAGATGGACACGTCTCCCGAGGTCACATTGTAGGCCAGCACGAATTGGTCTCCGGCCAGGGTGAACGGTGTGAGCGTGGTCCAGCCTTTCCACCATTTTTCGCTGAAGACGGTGTCCGACCCCGACCCATCCGGCCGGAGGCGGTCAATGTCCACCCGGCCCTCCGCCCCCTTGTAGCTGAGGAAGTGGGGCTTCCCGCGGAGCTGCAGGGGCGCGAAAAGGGTCCAGCCGGTCGACCAGGTATCCTCGAAGGTCGTGTCCACGTCCACCTCGGAGCCGTCGGGCCGGATGCGGCCGATCTCCACCTTGCCGGTCGCCAGCTTGTAGGAGAGGAAATTGGGCTGACCGCCCAGCTCGAAGGGCACGAAAGAGGTCCAGCCGGTCCCCCAGGTGGAGCCGAAAAGAGAGTCGACCCCCGTGCCGTCGGGCCGGATGCGGTCGATCGCCACCGAGCCTGAGCCCTCCTTGTAGGAGAGCAGGTGGGGTTGGCCGCCCAGGGTGAAGGGCATCATGGAGGTCCAGCCGGCCGACCAGTGGTCCTCGAAGATCGTGTCGACGTCCGAGGCGTCCGGCCGGAGGAGATCGAGCTCCACCTTCCCTTTCGTCCCGGGCGGCAGATCGGCCAGCGGATTTTCGTAAGAGAGGAAGTGAGGGCTCCCCTGCAAGGTCAACGGCACGATGGAGGTCCAGCCAGTTCCCCAGGTGGAGCCGAAGGTCTCGGGCGTGCCAAAGATGTAATGGGTCAGGTTCCAGCGGATCTTGCGCTGGCAGACGGCGCAGAAGGGCTGGCCCAGGTTCCGCATCTTGCAATCGAACTCTGCCCGGTAGACGCCGCAGTGGAACTTGTTCGCTCCCTCGAATGCGCCGACCGTCGACGCCCCCACGGGACTGGTGGTCTGTGGGTCGACCTTCAGGCAGTCGGGATTTGAGGTGGTGGGGATCGGCGTCCCATCGAGGATCAGGTCCCGCCAAGGGACCTTGGCGCGGTCCTTCTCGATCGTCACGTTCTCGGCGCCCGGCGCGGGCGGAGTCTGATGGTTGCGATCCTTTTCGTCGCTCCTGCACGTGAGGCACGCATACTCGTCGGCAAGGCCGAACGCCGTGTGTCCCATCTCGTGGAGGCCGGTCTCGAAGCCGCTCACCGAGAAGACGGCGACAGGTCCGCCGGAGCCGCCGAACTTGGAGGAGTTGACGATCACCACGATGGAGTTCCAGAGCGGCACCTTGGACGTGACCGCAGCGATGACGGCACCGCTGTCGACCGTGAGCAAACGGTCGATGCCGCGGGCGCAGTAAGTCGCATCGAAGAACGTCTTCGGCGTCGCTCCGGTGCCGCCCGTGCAGGTCTTCGGGTCGTCAGCCCCACTCTCCTGCGAGATCACGTCCAGCCGGTGCACGTTGATTGCCCGCTTCAATTGGTCGAAAGGAGCCGTGGCAAATAGCAGGTTGACGAAGCTCTGGGTGTCGGCCGCGAACTTCGGCAACTCACTCTCCTGATACCCCTCGGCCACCACGACGAGATCCCAGCGCTGGATCGACGACCCGTTGTCGAGGATCTTGGTCGCGTCTCCGATCCTTCCATCTTTGCTACCCATGAGCTCTTCCTCCGCTTCGAGCAGCTCGCGCCAGGGCGCGTGCTCTGTGCCTTCTAAGCGATGGGAACGGGCCGCAGGTTGAAGAGGGCGATATCGGTCGCCGGTCCGGCATCGCCTGTCCCGAGGGGACTGCTGACCAGGGCCAGGGTCTGCGCCTCGGCAAGGTCCGGCATCAGCAGAACGAAGATCCCGCGGGGATTCGTGACCCGGAAGCGCCGCAGCGAGACCCGGTCGGCCGCAGCAGCCTCTGGAGTGAATTGGATGGGGTTCTCTTGGACCCGCCGGTAGATCGCGACTCCCTTGGCGTTCCTCAGCTCGTACCAGAAGCCCGACCGCCCCGCGAAGGTCGCCAGGGAGTCCGAGAGCGGAGCCAGCATCGTCAGGCTCTGGCGCGAAACGAGTTTGACGTTGCTGCCTGTGTAGGAGAACGTGAGCCGCAATGCACGAGGCTCCTCGTGGGCCATCATCGCCTCCTCCCCAGCTACTTCGTCAGGACGACTCCGACTCTACGCCTCTTCCGTATGCGCGTCAATACGGTTGACGGCTACGACGGCTACGCCTTATAGATCTTCTTCAAAAAGGCCTTGGCGCCGGCATGGCCTCCGGAGTACGCCGCCTTGTGCAGCCAATCGAAGGCCAGACCATCATCCTTCGGGACCCCTTGCCCGTTCCGGTAGCGCATGCCGAGCTGGAACGCGGCCTCCGCATCGTCTGCGACGGCTCTCAATCGGAGGCGTTCGGCGTCCGGCTCCTGGATCTCGGTCTGATAGAGAGCTTCTCTCCGAGCGGCGGTCTGCTTGATCCGGTCCACCAGCTCCCTGGCTTTTGCGAGGTCCGCGTCGGTCACCTGCGCCGGCCGTGGTTGCGGAGGCCCGAGCTGAGCCGCGAGGTCGTCGATCAACTTGCGAAAGGCCGGAAATCTATCGGAAGCATCCCAGCTCGACAGATCCACCGTGTGAATCCCTTGAAACCGGAAGGGCGGTTCCACCTTCTCGATGAGGGCCGGCACCAGCTTCGCGAGCTTCAGCGCGTAGCTCGCCTCATCCTTCACGTATTGCGACTGGACGGACCGCTGCGACCAGAGAACGACCACACACCGGGCTTTTCGGAGCGCCTCTTCGATGGCTGTGTCGAAGTGCTCCCCCGCCCGGAGCTTGGGGTCCCACCACACAGACCAGCCCTTGGCCTCGAACGCTTCGGCCAGACGCTTCGCTGTAGCCTGGTCCTCTCGTTTATAGCTGATGAAGATGTCGGTCATGGCGAGCTGTGGCTTCCTGGTAGCCGTCTGGATTATAATTCCTTCCTCCCCCTTCACTAGGAGAAGTCCTTCAACATGCGCAAGATCTCCCTGCCCCTCGTCGTCCTGAGCTTCCTGCTGCTCGCCCCGTCCCTCGTCCGAGCGGGCGCTTACCTGGTCAAGGACATCGATCCGGCCGGGACGGGAGCGGGATCGGATCCTCTTCCGTTCGTCACCCTCGACGGCGGAATCAGCCTCTGGCTGGCCTACGACGACGAGCATGGACGCGAGATCTGGCGCTCGGACGGCACGGTCGCCGGCACCTACCTCCTCCTGGACAGCCTGCCCGATCTGAGCTATGGCACCTATACGCTCCTGGCCCGAGCCGGGGACCGCGCGTTCTTCCTGCGCACTGAGACCTACACCGGCGATGAGGTCTGGGTCACCGGCGGCTCACCCGGGGACACCTTCCGGCTCTCCGAGCCCCTGATCGTGCCCAGGGAGCACCCGCAGGCCGTGTGGGTGCCGAGTCAACAGCTCCTCTTCTTCCGGGCGGGCGACAGCGCGAGCGGCGAGGAGCTCTGGCGCAGCGACGGCACCCCCGGCGGGACGTACCAGGTCGCCGATCTGCGCCCCGGCCCCGAGGGCTCCGACCTCGCCGAGCTGACCGAATTCCACGGCAAGGTCTTCTTCCGCGCGAACGACGGCTCGCGCGGCGCCGCTCTCTGGTCCACGGACGGCACGGCCACCGGAACCCGGCTCGTCCGCGCCGCGCCCGCCGGAGCGCCTCCCCTCGATCCGGCCGGCCTGACCTCCCTCGGCTCCCGCCTCGTGTTCTTCGGCGTCACCGCGGCGGCCGGCCGCGAGCTCTGGGTGAGCGACGGCACCGCGCGCGGCACCCGCGCCGTGGGCAATTTCATCCCCGGCGCGGCCGGCATGACCGGCTCGCATCTCGCCGTCGCGAACGGCCGGCTCTGGTTCGTCGGGACCGATTCAACGCGCGGCGAGGAGCTGTGGGTGACCAACGGCACGGCCGGCGGCACGCGCCGCCTCACCAACTACCCCGACCCGCACGCGTTCACCGGGCTCGGCCTCGACTTCACGGGCCTCTGGGTGGGCAGCCGTTTCATCTTCCCGGTGAACGATTCGGTGCACGGCCAGGAGCTCTGGGCGAGCGACGGGACCGTCGCCGGCACCCGGATCCTGCGCGACATTTTCCCTGGCGCTCCGCCGAGCCTGCCGTACAGCCCGCTGCTTCTGGGAGGACGCCTGTACTTCGCGGCGTGGGATCTCGCGCATGGTCTGGAGCCCTGGAGCACGGATGGGACCACGGCCGGAACCCGCCTCGCCGGCGACGTCTGTCCGGGGAGCTGCCCGTCCTATCCGACGGGATTGCAGGGTCTTGGCAAGCAGGTGCTCTTCGGCGCCAACGACGGCGTCCATGATTTCGAGCTCTGGAAGATCCAGGGCCAGCGGATCGTCCGGTTGAGCGATCTGGACGAGCCGCTCGAGTTTCCATTCGTCTCCCTTCCCGCCAGGGGAAGCATCGTCTTTCCCCAGAGCGAGGAAGCCACCGGTAAAGAGCTTTGGCGGTCGGACGGGACCCAGGCGGGAACCCGCCTCCTGTTGGACGTCAATCCGGCGATCAACGGCGGATCGAATCCCACCCATCTGCAACACGCGGCCGGGAAGCTCTGGTTCGTGACGGAACGCCCGGAGCGCGGGCTCTGGCGGAGCGACGGGACCGCGGCGGGGACCATCGAGGTCCATCGCTTCAGCCCGGACGAGGTGATGCCCAATCTCAAGTTCGTCGAGCTCGGCAATCTGGCCCTTTTCGTGATGCGATCCGGAACGGAGCCCTTCGCGCTCTGGCGCTCCGACGGGTCCGAGGCGGGAACGTTCCGGGTCAGCCCGGAGGAAGCGCGGATTCCCTATGGTCATCAACCCGCGGCCGCCGGAGGGAGCGTGTATTTTTCCGGCGAGGACGGAGAGCTCTGGAAATCGGACGGAACGGTCGAAGGGACGGTCCTGGTGACCGATCTCGCGACCGACCTGTACGGTTCCGAGCTCCGCGACCTGACGGCCTTCGCCGGCCGGATCTTCTTCTCGGCCGGCGCCGGCGAGGACCGCACCCTGTGGAGCAGCGACGGCACCCCGGAAGGAACCGTGGAAGTCGCCGATCTCGGTCTGGACCGGGGAAAGATCCTCGGCGTCCACGCCGGACGGCTCTGGTTCCTCGCCTCATCGCCGGAAACCAGCCTGGGGCTCTGGAGCACAGACGGCACCACGGCCGGAACGCGCCTTCTCGACGTCCCATCCTTTGTGCCCTTCCACCTGATCTCCGCGGGCAACCTGATGTTTCTCCCGAGCGGAAACGGCCTCTGGGTGAGCGACGGCACGCCCGAAGGAACGCGGAACGTTGGACCGGCCCCCTGGCAGCACGAGAGGTGGGAATTCGCGCTCCTGGGTCAGCGCCTGTTCTACAGCTCCCAGGCCAAGCTCTGGGTGAGCGACGGGACCGAGGCGGGAACCCACCCCGTGGTGAATCTCGCAGGCAACGGCCTGGGATATCTGGCGACTTTTGCCGGGCAGGTGTACTTCACCGTCGGACCGCAAATCTGGCGGACCGACGGCACGGCGGCCGGTACGGTTCTCGTGACGCTGCCGGGAGGAGCCCGCCAGATGAGAGAGCCGACGGTCTCCGCCGGCCGTCTCTTCTTTCAAGCCACCGATCCCGCCCACGGCACGGAGCTGTGGGCGCTGGAGTGAGCCCGCGAGGACCGGCAAGAGCTCCCGAGCAGCTCCAGGTTTCTGGCGCTTACAGCGTGCCCCGCGCCTTCAACTCTCGCGCAAACCGCACGAAGCACCACAACATCAGGGGCGCAATAGCCACCAGCGACACCGTAAAAGCGACGTCCTGGCTCTGAAGATAACTGTCGAAGCTCATCCATGTGGAGGTGGCCCTGGCAGGGTCCCACACGTGGCGCGTGTGCAGCAGGATGTTCACGCCTTCACAAATCGGTCGTGAGAAGCTCACGAGGGAAACACCCAGGGCACCCCACACGGTTGGACCGAGCTTGCGTGCCGTCAAGAAGCTGAACGCGATTAACGCGAGGGCGCAAGGGAAGCTCCAGAGCGCATCAACCAGATTGTTTCCGATAAAGTACCAGGGAGGGCTGGCACCCGGGCCGAGGCGGAAGAACCATGTATCCTGGAACGTACGGAAAGAGCCCTCGAGAGAAATGGAATAGAAGACCCCGCTCGCCACGAAGGGGATTCCTATCCGCGCTATCTGCAAAATCGTCATCCTCTCCTCCGTGAGATGAAAGATGAGCTTCGCTGGTCGTAAGCCTACAAGCACCCGTCCCGGAGGACAAGCGCTCAGGCCCCGCTCCTCTTGGCGCATGGGCTCTTACCCGGTGAGCGAATACTCCAACCTGTGTCTCCTCACGATTGTACAGCCGGGCGTGTCCCCCGAGGATGTCCGACCTGCTCAACGGAGCCCCGTTGCCGAGGATACGAACTTCGCATAGTATCTCGATATGCCTCGACCTCACGCTGCTGGATCGCCATGAAACGAATTCTACGCTTCTTCCTTTGGGTCTTGATCGTCGTTGCGCTGGGCGGTGCGCTGCTCGGCTACTTCGTCTACTCGCCTGCTCCCGAAGTCCCACGACTGTCCGGCAAGCTGATCAAAGGGACCATTGAGGTGGGCGAATTGAGGCGGACTTACCTGACTTACATACCGCAGGGGTTGCCACAAGGAGCGCCGCTTGTGGTGGTGATGCACGGCTCGGGTCAAAACAGCGCGCAAATGCGAAGCGCGACGGGGTATGGATTCGAGCGCCTTGCGGATGAACATGGCTTTGCGGTCGTCTATCCCGATGGATACGAGGGCTATTGGAATGCGTGCAACATTGTCGGCGATTACAGCGCGAACAAGCTGAACATCGACGGATGCTCGACAAGCTCGCCAGCGAGATCGGTGTCGATCAGGACCGCGTGTTTGCGACCGGCATTTCCCGTGGCGGTCATATGGCGTTTCGGCTTGCGCTCGAAGCTCCTTCCCGCTTTCGCGCAGTTGCAGCGGTAGCGGCGAACGTGCCGACGCCGGAGAACTTCAAATGCAAGCCTGCGGGGCAAGGCACTTCTTCCGTCATGATCATGAACGGCACGAAGGATCCCTTGAATCCGTTCGAGGGTGGAGAGGTCAAGCTCTTCGGCTTGTTGAAGCGCGGCAAGGTTCGGTCGTCGCGAGAGTCGGGGCAATACTTTGCGGACCTCAATGGCATCATCGGTGCGCCTGAAACGAATGAGACCCAAGTGACCGACGAAGCTCACGTCGAGCAGGTGCTCTGGCGCAACGACTCCAAAGTCGAGGTGGAGCTCATGGCCATTCACGGCGGCGGGCATGGCATACCTCAGCCGTACGTTCGCTATCCGCGACTTTTAGGTCCGACGCCCAAGGAGCCGAACGGACCGGCAGTCATCTGGGCCTTCTTCGAGCGACAGCGGCCAAATTGGCTTCCGCCGCCACGGCGGTCGCGCCGAAGGGCTCTTCCAGGGCGGAGCTCTCGATAACCATCCGGAGCAGCCGGCCGACCATCAGGTGGCCAGGAGGCGGGAGCTCTTCCTCTTCGGTTCCGCCGGCCGGTTTGGCCTGCGCCGCCTGCACTCTGGCGAGATCTACCGCCGTCGCGGCGACCCCGGCGGGACGCCGACGGTCCCACCAGGGGGTGCTTGACACGGCTACTTCGCAGAGCCCCGCCACTGGCGCGATGACCACTCCCCAGGGTCCCGCCGCGACGAAGACCATCGAAGCCGCACGTCCAACGCACGTCAACCGCCCCCCCCGGAATGCCGCTCATCGCCGACACCTGCAGGCAGATAAGCCCACCACACACCCCAGATAAGCCGCTTCGCGGACACGGAGAAGCCCCGGAGCACCCGCGTGCCTGGTTTGCTTCGATCGAAGATCTACTCAGGATGACTCGGCGACTCCGTAAGGATAAAATCACTTATGAAAAGCCCTAGCTAGACAATCAGACTGTGTTGCGTGCAGTAGGCGGAGGGCGCATAGCCAGGCGCCTGCACCGGATGTCTGGCGCCGCCGGTGAGGCGCGGTCACGTTCGCCGTCACTCCAACTCCTGCGGATTTCTTGTCTGAAGAGCATTGAGCAAGACGCAAGGCGTTTATCCTGGGGAGGAGAGATTTGACCGCGGTCAGGCTCAGGCTTTTCATGGTCAGGTTGAATCTTTCCGCAGTCAGGTCGAACCTGACCGCGGTCAGGTCGAAGTTGACCCCGGTCAGGCTCAGCTTTTCCACGGTCAGGTTGAATCTTTCCACGGTCAGGTCGAACCTGACTGCGGTCAGGTCGAGGTTGACCACGGTCAGGCTCAGCCTTTCCATGGTCAGGTTGAATCTTTCCGCGGTCAGGTCGAACCTGACTGCGGTCAGGTCGAGGTTGACCGCGGTCAGGCTCAGCCTTTCCACGGCCAGGTCGAACCTGACTGCAGTCAGGTCGAGGTTGACCACGGTCAGGCTCAGCCTTTCCGTGGTCAGACGGAATCTTTCCGGGGCCAGGCCGAGCCTGACTGCGGTCGAGTGACGCCGGGCTCCGGGTTGGAAGGGGAGGGAACCAGAAAGAAGGGCATGGCGAGGCGTGGCGAAGAGACTGGCGCTTCGGTCTGGTAGCGCCTCCGCTGCGCGGCGGCGCCAAACTGACTCGGTTCCTCGATTCGGAACTGCCTGAGGGAGGGCAACCCCAGAGAGGAGCTCCGTCTGGGCTCGTCAAGAGCGGTGAGGGATGACCGGAGACACCCTCTACCCTCTTCTGGAGCTTCGTTGTAGTATTCCTCTGGGCAGCGAAGAACAGGGAGCCGTGCGCATATTGAAACGTTGGAAAAGGCGCCGGCGAACCCCGCCAATCGAGCGGACGGCAAAGCCGCCGCTCATCGGCAACGCACGTTGGCCGGCTCAAGCGCGCTTCCCTCTAAGTCAAGGCTATCTGCTCGGCGAGGTCTGCCATCAGTCGACGATTCCGACAACGATCCGCAGCTTGGCGTCTGGTGATCCGATCTGCTCACGCATCTGCTCCTCGGAATCGAAGCTCCAGACGATCTCCGGGGATTCGGTCTTGTCGGGATTGGCCGCTCCTAACGCTCCACCTCCAATAATGTCGCCAGCGCTCATGCCCAGTACGAGCTGATCCTTCCAACTTCGCACCTCACGTTCGCCGCTCATGAGCGACACGGAGACTTCCACCTTCTGGCGGTAGTATTCTGTCCTGAGTGTAGGAGTGACCAATAGCTCGATTCGCCCCTTCCTCGCTAGGCGCTTCCGGATGGACACACTCTGTACTGTCATCTGATCGCACACGTAGGCGGCCGTGTCCTTTATGAGGCGGGTCCTGTCCTTCGGTAGATCGACCACATGGGGTTTGGCCGGCGTGCCGTTGCCTGCGAGAGGCACCTCCAGGAGCATCGGGCTCGGAACCTCGGTCTGTACGGTCTTCCCTGTCTCCTCAGGCGTAGCCTGACGCGCCTCGACTTGGGCAAGCAGTGGAAAGGCGCATAGAAGCAGCACGGCAGGGATCACGGTCCTTCTTAGCATGGAATCGAGCCTCCTCAACAGTTTCCTTGAATTCTGCCTCTTCTCGTCCCCTTTGTCCATCCCCCAGGAGAGCAGTGGGGAGAGGCCCTCTGAGCGAGGCGGGCTTCGGATCCGGTCCCGCGGCGGGCGGTCCGGCGTCGAGTCCTGAGGTTCTGTTCTTCCGGGCGAGTTTGCGGTAGTATTTTGGTAGCGGTTCAAGGGCGGGAGATCTCATGCGCATTTTCAAATATCTGTTCTGGGAGCCGGCCAACCCCGCACTTGCACCGGATGGCTGGCGCCGCCGGTGAAGTGCATCACGTTGGGCGACTTAGAGCCATGGTGTGCCGTCCGACGGTGAAGTGCAGCAACGTTCGGCGGGCCGTCGGAACGTCGCAGTTCGCGGTCGATCGCTAAAAGCAAGAGAATGGACTGCCTCGTCACCTCGGTCAGTTGCAGCAAGGCGCACTGCGTCTCAAAGGCCGCTCGGCCTGCGATTCAGCTCCTCACAGGTCTTGGCGTGGACGGCGACGCACACCTCGGCGTGACCGTCCAACACCGCTCGCGAATAGCGCGAGACCCAAGCCAGCCCAATCTCCGCCAGGTGCACCTGATACACGCCGAGCTTCACGATGAGCTTTCTGCGGCCGGTTTCACCCTCTCGCCTGGAGTCATGGGTGAGAACATCACCACTCGTGGTCTTGATCTGCTCGCGCTTCCCACAGGCGCCCGTCTCGCAATTGGCCCAACCGCCATTGTCGAAGTGACTGGACTACGTAACCCCTGCACTCAACTCGACGGCATCCAAGCCGGCCTCATGAGCGCAACGCTCGCTCGCGACAAAGAAGGCAATCTCATACGCAAAGCGGGCATCATGGCCATCGTCTTGGCCGACGGCTTGGTCCGGCCTGGTGACCGGATCAAGATCCATCTGCCTCCGCAGCCGCACAACGCACTCAAGCCAGTCTGACCCATGCGGAATGTGCTTGCTCTATTTCTTCTTGTTGCAGTTCTACCTTCTTGGCTATCATCGTCATCGCGGCGCTTATAGCCCCAGACACAGATAATACGGGCGGTTACGGCAGGATTGTGGAGGATTATCAGTTTTGGCGCCTATCGATTCGGCCCGGCTCTGATGGAGCTGTAGAAGTTAAGATTGCGAGAGGGTCGGCTCGCGAGCTCCAGAGCAGTGAAATACCTCAATTTGCTAGAGATCTAGTTGCTGCGATCAAACTGGATCCTGCGGCAGTATCGCTGACCGTGGACGGCGAGACGAAGCCGCTCTCGCGTTGGCGTTAGCTTAAGGCAGGAGGCCTTAGAGTTGAAGAGGATGGCTCCGGCATGCTTTAGAATCTTCTAGTTCTACTCCAGGAGGGTATATGGTGGCCAACTTGAGGCTCAACACTTTTGCGCTCATGCTGTCGATCGTCTTGTGGGGTACGTTGCTCGGCGGGATTGCCTACTCGCACCTTGTCTACTTCCCAGTCTACTTGTCTGACTTACCCGATTCTGCGGCCCTGGTGAACGGCCCTTATGCATTGAACGAGGGGAGATTCTGGATGACGATTCACCCGCTCCTCATTCTCTCCCTCATTGTGGCTCTGATCCTGAACTGGGGCGTGAAACCGCGGCGGAAGCTCATCGCAATCAGCTTTATCGCCTACATTGTGGTGCTCGCCGTCTCCGCGCTCTATTTCATTCCAGAATTGTTTGCCTTCGCACGCAGTCCGCAATCGGGCGTGGCGCCGGCGGAATGGTCGATACGGGCACACCGTTGGGAAGTTCTGAGCTGGTTGCGAGGATTTATCTGCTACGCCTTCTTCGTGCCGTTGCTGCTTGCGCTGACAAAGCCAGCCGGTCCGCACATAGAACCGAATAAGCTTCTCCGAGAGTAGAGGGAGTCGGCTCGAACGAGGAGGAATGAATATCGGTAACACTTCGGACCAGCCGAGCTCCGGTGTTATCCTATGACCATGGAAACCGGAAGACCTGCCTCACTGCCGGAGATCGATCGCGTCGAAGTCGTCGATTTGCGGGGCGTCCGAGTTCAGCGTGTGAACGAGTACATGAGCGTGGCCGCTTCGACCGGCGCACCGTTCGTTAGCGTTGAAGGGGAGCAAGCGCGGCGCATCTCAGGTCTGTGGCGAGAGTTGCCACCGGGGGTGTCGATGCGCTGCCACGATCCGGTGTTCGGGTTTCGCTTTTACGCAGGCGACGACCTGGTGGCCGAGGCGTCGGTGTGCTGGCACTGCAACAATCTCTTCGGGCAAGGTCGTGGCCGGGTGATCTCGTACGTGTTCGACTCCGATCATCCGATCTCGCAGAGCCTGCTGCGGGAAGCTCAGAGGATTACCGGGCTTGCTATCATCCGGTAGTCAGCAGCGTTTTGCTGCACATTGGCTCACCGAGGCGCCGACTCGGTCGGTGGCTCACCGACCCTGGTCGTTGAGGCGCCGACCAGGTCGTTACCTCGCCGACGCCAGTCGTTTTAGGGATGGCTGTCGTCGGTGTCTCGCCGACCTCGTCGTTCTCAAAACGACCTGGTCGTCTGAGGACCGACTCGAGTCCACAGGTCATCCGCGGTCTCCGCCTTGACACCGGCCTGTGACTCGTAGCATCCTGTGGAACCAATGAGATAGAGAGGCTTTGTCGCCTCGGAGAGCGGAGATGAAAAAGACCATCAAAATGGCACTTGCCGTCACGACACTTTCCATCCTCCTCATGCCTTCAGGGCTTATTTGCACGCAAGCCGCTGGCACGACCAACTACACCGCTACAGCACTACAACGTCTCCAAGGCTCATGGGAGGGAGTCCTCGTGGGCCAAGAGGCGGCAGGAAAAATTTCAATAACCATCACGGGCAACTCGCTCCACTTTCAAGGCCTGAGCACAGACGAATGGTATGAGACAACCTTTACACTGTCTGCAGGCACAGACCCACAGCAGCTACACGCCACAATCAAAGATTGCCCGCGACCGGAAGACATCGGCAAAGTGGTTTTCGCCATCTTCAAGATTGAGGATGGGACACTGACCTTGGCCGGGATCCAAGCCAGCGCCGCAGAGCCGCCGAAAACCTTTGGCGGAGATCAAGGCTCTGAAGACGATCCGATTTTTCACTACGACCCGAAAAGCCTTGGCAAAGATCAAGCTTTTGAAGACAACCCGATTTTTCGCTACGACCTCAAGAAGGTTGCCCAACCCAAATCCAAATGAACCGAAAACGTCTGGCAGCTGGACAAAGGTTACTTCGCAGAGCCCGCGCCCGGCGCGATTGCCACGCCCCAGGGTCCCTCCCCCACTGGGATCGTAGCAATCACTTTCAGGGTCTTCGTGTCGATCACCGAAACGTCATTACTGAGACCGTTCGCGGTGTAGAGCTTGCGGCCGTCCGGGGTCAAGGCGAGACCCCAGGGGCGCTTGCCGACTCGCACCACGTTCACGGCTTCGAGCTTCTTCGCGTCGATCACGGAGACGGAATCGCCGTGGCCGTTCGCCACGTAGACCCAGCGGCCGTCGGGGGAGACGACGATTCCCACGGGCTTGGCGCGGAGGGCGAGGTCGATCGTGGCGATGACCTGGTGGCTTTTGACGTCGACGACCGAGACGGTGCCGCCGATCTCCGAGGTAATCCAGGCTCGGGTGCCGTCCGGGGAGAAGGCGGCGGCTCGCGGTCTTGGATCGACGAGGAAGCTGGAGACGACTTCGTTGCCTTTCGTGTCGATCACCGAGACGGTGTTGCTGGTTTCCGCGGTGACGTAGATCCAGCGGCCGTCGGGGCTCAGGGCGACTCCTTCGGGCTCGACGCCGACCACCAAGGTTGCGGTGACCTTCTTTTGTGTCAGGTCAGTGACG